>JAJBWA010000149.1:0-5337 GCA_031935845.1 bacterium
CGCAGCAGTCGAGAAGAGAGTTGACCGCGCAACCGACAACGGTAGAGTCAGCTATGTCGTAGCCGAGAAGAAGGCTGTCATGATCGAGGTCACATGTGAGACCGACTTCGTGGCCAAGAACGAGCAGTTCAAGGAACTGTGCGCCAAACTCTGCGTCATGGCAATCGAGAAAGGCTACACAGAGCCCAACGATGCAATGCAGGAAGTCGTCAACGGCCTGATTGCAACAATCAACGAGAACATGAAGGTCAAGAGACTTGTCTCCATGAACATCGGCGCCAACGAGTTCGTCATGGGCTACAACCATGCCGACGGCAACATCGGTGTCCTGGTCAAGTTCGCAGCTTCCGATGCAGCAGCCTTTGCTTCAGAAGCCTTCAAGACATTCGCATTCAACACGGCAATGCATGTCTGCGCAGCAGCTCCCATGTACCTCAAGGACGCAGACGTCCCCAAGGATTACGAGGCCAAGCAGCTTGAGATCTTCCGCGCACAGGTTGCATCGGATGAGAAGCTCAAGAACAAGCCCGAGAAGGTTCTCGAGGGAATCGTCACCGGCAAGCTCAAGAAACACTATGCAGAGATCTGCCTGATGGATCAGATCTTCCAGATCAGCAACGACGACGGTCTTTCAGTCGCACAGCTCCTTGCAAAGTTCAACAAGGACAACGGCACGGACGTCAGCATCGTCGCCTACGAGAGATTCCTCGCAGGAGCATAATCGGATAACGGGAAGCCGTCCTACATGGGCGGCTTCTCTTGTTTTTTCCAGGCATCAAGCCCACAGGAGGCAGAGACATGCAGCAGGTACTGGACAATTGTGAAGACAGAATGAAGAAGAGCATCAGCGCTCTCGAGACGGACTATCTCGCACTCAGGACGGGAAGGGCATCGGCAGCCATCTTCGACAAGATCCGTGTGGATTACTACGGACAGGAGACGCCGCTGAACCAGGTGGCTTCGGTTTCCGTTCCGGAGGCAAGGCTTGTCGTCATCCAGCCGTGGGACAAGAGCCTTCTGAGCATGATCGAGAAAGCAATCCAGAAGAGTGACCTGGGACTCAATCCCTCCAACGACGGAAAGCTTCTCAGAATCAACTTCCCTCCCCTCACGCAGGACAGGAGAAAGGAACTGGCCAAGCAGTCCAAGACCCTCGCTGAGAACAGCAGGGTTGCAATCCGCAACATCAGACGCGACGGCATGGAGGAAATCAAGAAACTCCAGAAGGCCGGCACGATCTCAGAGGATGAGCAGAAGGAAGGCGAGACCAGACTTCAGAAAATGACGGACTCCCACATTGCCAGGATCAACGATCTTCAGGCAACCAAAGAGAAAGAAATCATGGAGATCTGATGCACCTCGGACTTATCATGGACGGGAATGGCCGCTGGGCAAAGCAGCGGTCACTTCCCCGCGCCGCAGGACACCTTGAAGGCCTGAAGGCCGCAAAGCGGGTGATTCTTGCCGCTAAAAAGCTTAAAATCGACTACATAACACTTTACGTGTTCTCTACAGAAAACTGGAAGCGCCCCAAGCAGGAGGTGGACTACCTCATGAACATGCTTGCAAAGAAGCTTCCGGGCGAGATTTCGTTCTATAAGGACAACGGAATCAGACTCCTCTTCAGGGGCAACATCGATGCCCTTCCTGAAGAATGCAGGGCCGGCATCCGCAAGACCGAGGAGGAAACCGGCAACTGCCGCAAGATCACCGTAGTTCTTGCCATCAACTACGGCGGACAGGATGAGATTGCGCGCGCCTGCACGAGATTCATAGAGAAAAATCCGGGAAAACCCATTACAATAGAAGACATCCAGGCCAACATGGACCTGCCTGATGTCCCGGCTCCGGACATGATTGCAAGAAGCGCCGGAGAGCTGAGGCTCAGCAACTTCATGCTCTGGGACAGCGCCTATGCCGAGCTCCTGTCCCTGGACGACCTGTGGCCTGACTGGGGAGAGAAGCAGCTTCAGTACTGCCTTGACTCCCTGGCCGGCAGAGTGAGGAAATTCGGCGGTCTGGCGCAGTAAGGGGGAATCATGGAAAAGAACCTAAGGGACAGGATAATCACCGTGACACTCGGGATTCCCAGTGTTCTTGCCATGATTTTCTTCGTACCCCAGTACAACTACATACTTTTCAGCATTTTCGTCATCGCAATGGCGGTGCTGGGCAGTGTGGAGATGAGCCGCATCCTTTTCGGCAAGGTCACGTATCTTGCCTGGCTGGCTCCCCTTCTCCCTCTCATCCAGTACCTCCAGGGGATACTCAAGTTCAACGCCCAGATTCCGGATCTGGCATTCGTCCTGATACTGCTGCTGTCATTCACAGTGGAGATCAAAGGCGGAGAGAACGACGATTTCAGACGCTCCATAGACAGACTTGCACGCAATACCCTGCTTGTAGTCTATCCTTCATACTTCCTGACGTTCTTCCTCAGGCTTCTGGCGCTTGAACAGGTCACCAGCTACACCATGATCATGTACTTCATCCTGGTGTTCGGCAACGACACATTTGCATACATCTGGGGACGGCTTTTCGGAAAGAACAACAAGGGCATAGTCAAGGTCAGTCCAAAGAAGAGCGCCGCCGGCTACATCGGCAGCCTGATTTCGACCATAGGGCTTTCCTTCATGTGCTGTGCCCTGTTCCGTGACCATCTTCCGCAGATCAGCGTCATCTACAGGATCCTCATCGGAATCGGCGTGAGCCTGACCGCAAACATCGGAGACCTGATAGAAAGCGTGTTCAAGAGATCTGCAGGAGTCAAGGACTCGGGCAACATCTTCCCGGGACGCGGAGGCGCACTGGACAGCCTTGATTCGCTGATTTCCAGCGCACCGGTGTTCTTCATCCTGTTCACAATGATCCTGGAGGCAGCGTGAGAAGCATAACGATACTCGGAATCACGGGAAGCATAGGTAGTACCGCAATCCGCGGAATCTCCCAGTTCCGCGACAGGATCAGGATAGTAGCCGCATCCTGCAACAGCAGGATCGATCAGGCGCTTGAAGTCTGTGTTCAAAACAACATCCCCAACCTCTGCATAACTTCCGCCTTACCCTGCAGCATGCCCGACACAAGAGGCGTGCGCATCTGGACATCCCTTGAGGAAATGCTTCACGAAGTAAAGGCAGACATGGTCCTCAACGGAATTGCAGGGTCGCCGGGACTCAAGGCTTCGTTCAGCATCATGGAGGCCGGAAGCGATCTTGCCCTTGCAAACAAGGAATCCGTGGTCATGGGAGGAAACCTCCTGTTCAGGAAGGCTGAGAGCTGCGGCGTGAAGATCATCCCGGTGGACAGCGAGCACAGCGCCATAGACGAGCTGATAATGGACAGCGGAAAGGAGAACGTGGAGAAGCTTGTGATCACTGCAAGCGGCGGCCCGTTCCGCAACAGACCGCTTGAGGAGCTTGATGCCATAACGCCCGAGGTTGCGGCCAACCATCCCACATGGAACATGGGGCCCAAGATCTCCATAGACTCCTCCACCCTTGCCAACAAGGGACTTGAAGTCATAGAGGCCCACTACCTGTTCGGCTTTGACGCAGACCACATTGAGGTCGTCATACATCCACAGAGCGTGGTCCACTCCATGGTCAGGACAAGAAGCGGCCAGGTCTATGCCCAGATGTCACCGCCGGACATGGTGTTCCCCATCATGCGCGCACTTCTGTGGCCCACTGTGGACAGGCAGGTGGGCAAGGCCCTTGATTTCACCAACCTGGACCTTACGTTCCGCGCCCTGGATCCCGTGAGGTTTCCCTTTGTACCCGATGCATTCGAGTGCGTCAGGCTTGAAGGCTCCTACCCCATTGTCTACAACACCGCCAACGAGGTGGCCGTGGACAGGTTCCGCAGGGGAATGATCAGATACACCCAGATACACGATGTGGTGAGAAAGGAGCTGGACAGGGACTGGAGCTTTGCTCCGACATCCCTTCAGGATATCCTTGACGTCCAGGACAAGGTATTCGGCCTGATGGAAGGAAAATGACATGGGCTTTCAGCTGACATGGTCCTGGATAATATCCATCCTGATAGGATTCCTCGGAATCAGCATCATGATCCTGGTCCACGAGCTTGGGCACATGTTCGCAGCCAGAGCCTGCGGAATCACCGTAGAGGTACTGAGCTTCGGATTCGGCCCGGCGCTGTTCAAATGGACGGGAAAGGAAACCAGATACGTCATCAGGGCAATCCCGTTCGGCGGATCGTGCAAGATGAGCGGAGGCGATGACCTTCACAACGCCATAACGCAGAAGAAAAAGCGCATAGAGAGCTACGAGGACGGCTCCATCTGGTCAGTAGGTCCGCTGAAGCGCATCATTGCATACCTTGCAGGTCCTGCGGCCAACATCCTGTTTGCGTTCCTCTGCTACGCAATCCTGATGACGCTGCCCACTCTGGTATCCACCTATCCTCCCAGGATAGTGCTCTCAAGCGATTATCCTGCGCTCTACAACGTAGAGACAACTGCTGCTTCGGAAGCAGGTCTGCTGACCGGGGACACCATCATCTCCATCAACGGGCAGGACGTCACCAACTACTCCGAGGTCCAGGCCCTCCTTTCACAGCACAAGGACGATTCCTCGGTGACAGTAGTCACGGACAGGGGCACTTTCAACGTAGTTCCCAAGGACGGAGTATTCGGCATACTCCCCTTCCAGGAAGCCGTCGTGGGCCACGTGGACAACGACACACCTGAGAAGCAGGCCGGGCTCAAGGCAGGCGATACCATCATCGAGATCAACGGCAAGGCCGTCACAAACATGATGGACCTCATCGAGGCATCCACGCTGACCGACTACATCACCATGAAGGTAAAGCGGAGCTCCAACACTGTGGAGCTTTCCTTTGAGAATCCAGGCACAAGCCTCAACTTCACGCTGGTCCAGCCCACCGTATCGGTTCCCGGGATAAACTTCTTCAAGGCTCTTCTGGCTTCCGTCAAGGAGTGTTTTTCCAACTTCAGGCAGTCAGTGGTATCGCTCTTCAACGTCATAAGGGGAAAGGCCAGCGCATCGGAAACGCTCGGCGGCACCTTTGCGGCATCACAGAGCATAGGAATGCTGACCACAAGCGGATTTGCCCATGGCTTCAACAGTGGAATAAGGATAATGCTCTATCTTCTTGCAAGCGTCAGCATATCGCTTGCCGTGGCAAACCTGTTGCCCATTCCGGCACTTGACGGAGGCCTGATCCTGCTGAGTCTGGGCGAGCTCATCACGGGACGCACGTTCCATCCGAAGATGTATCTCACCCTTCAGATCGTGGGAGTAATCATGATCTTCGGAGCCATCATCCTGCTCTCATTCGCCTGAAGAACCGCCC
>JAJBWA010000150.1:0-2570 GCA_031935845.1 bacterium
ACCTGCCCGTTCTCGTGGCCGGTCAGGATTGCCAACCTCAAGCGCTGTCTGCTGGTCTCCTATGTTCCCGTTGAGGGAAGCGACAAGCAGCTGGTACTTGTGAACCTGCACCTGGAGGCGTATACGGAAGGCGCCGGACGCGAGGCTCAGGCAAAACAGCTTCTGGATTTCATCAGCTCCGAATACAAGAAGGGCAACTATGTAATCGCCGGAGGGGACTTCAACCAGTTCTTCCCGGGCAGCCGTGAGGTATATCCCAAGACAAGTTCCGACTGGAACACCGAAGAAATCGATTCGTCGATGCTCCCGGACGCCGGCTGGTCGCTGGCCTATGACCTTTCCGTACCGACCTGCAGGTCCCTCGACAAGCCATACGATCCGTCCGACCCCAACACTCAGTATTATTCAATCGACGGTCTCATCCTCTCGCCGAACGTGAAGATGCTGGAGGTGAAGACAATAGATACGGGCTTCAGGAATTCAGACCACAACCCTGTAGAGCTCAGGTTCATCCTGAACTGATACTCAGTTCTGTTTTTTGGAATAACAAATGATCCCGTAGTCATTACCGGGGATTCCAAAGGCTGGATTGTTTCCAGAATGGTCTTCGAGTTCGCCTGGTGTGTGGACCGCTACCGCTGATTTCAGATATTCAGCAGATTGCTGTAACTGACCTCTGCAAAGAACTGATAGTTGGGATCCCCTCTTTCCGCCGTCGTCTCTCTCAGGACGTCAAGTGAGGGGGTAACCGTCATCGGGATTTCCGTTCCGTTGACCACAAAGACCACAGGCTTCGAGAAGTCCACCATGTCCTCGTTAAGCAGCACGGAGAAATCGCCCGAAAGGGAATCGGTCTCTATCGTCACCCTGTTTTCAGCCTTATCATATGAGACCAGCACGATTCCGGTAGTCCCGTACGGGGCGCGCAGGTAGTAGAAGCTTGTCACACCCCGCATATCTGCCCGCACCCCCATGTTCCAGCGGACCGACTGCGGAAGCGGATCCCTTGTGAACTGATTCATCCAGTGAGGCGGATAGCTGTCCTCGTCCACATGCGAGCGGTCTCCGTCCTCAAGCCACGCCTTGTAGGATTTCATCACGGGAATCGGCGTCGGATCATAATCCTCATAGTTGTGGCCCTCGTTGTAATGGATCAGGACCCTGTGTACATAATGGCCGGGGAACTGCTCCTGAAGCGAGTCGAGAAGAATGCCGTATTCGGCCGTCACTATATGCCTGTCAAAGGCTTCATCATATTCTCCGGCCTGAAGCATTATGGGCATGTCGTAGAGGTTGTCGATGTTCACCCAGTTATGGTGTCCGGAGGACATGTTTGCGGCTGCAAAACGGTCCGCCATGCGCGCCGTTATGGCATAGACACCGTCACCGCCTGCGGAGAAGCCCTCTATGTAGACCCTGTTAGGGTCGACGTCATATGAGAGAATCATGTACCGGATGAGCCTGTCATACAGCGGATAGGACTCGGGGTTGAAGTGGGTGTCCCACGTGTCCCTGACTCCGCGGACGGCCACATACACACCGCAGTCCAGACTGTCGCGGTAGTAGTCCTTCATCATCTCCCACTGTGAATCGTTCATATCGGGAGTCTCCGAAGAGCCGCCGCCGTGCAGGGCTATGTACAGGGGATATCCGTTTTCCGGTTTGTCCCCGACAACGAAGATTCCGATTTTCATCGAGACATCGCCAAGATCAAGGCTTTCGGCGGCAAGCTCACGCTCCATCACGCCGGCGTCGGCCATGGCCTGCACATATTCATCCCAGGCGGCGGCACGCTCGGCCTTGTAATCTATAGTACTCCCCGGTGCTCCATTGGTGGCGCAGGACACAAGGCAAATGATCATCATGAGAAGAGAAATAAAGATGGCTTTGTTTTTCATCGGGACCTCCGGTACCGTCATTTTATCTGAAAACCGGGTCGGGGGCAAACAGAACGTTTTTCATTTCCAGCCGGACGTAAAGATGTAAAGCAACACCAGAATGGCGACCTGGGCAATCAGCATGAGCGGGAAGAACAGGGCAAAGTACCAATGCTTTGTCTTGTGCCTCAGAAGGAACATGCCCAGGCATCCTCCCAGACCTCCGAACAATGCGGTTGCCAGAAAAAGAGTCTTCTCCGGAACCCTTGTCTCCGGATGACTATGCGTAGTGTCCTTGCGGGCCCTTCTCTTGTCCTTCCACATGAGTCTGAACGAATTGATGTTCAGCAGAAGAAGAACTGCTGCAATTACAATGTATATGATTGTCTTTTTATCCATATCTCTCTCCTTGTTACCTAATGGTTTGTCCCCTTTTCACGGAAAACAGGGATTCGGGGACAAATACCCGAGCCCTCAGAAATTCCAGAATGAAGTGCCGGTCTCGGGATCGTACTTCTTGGTTATTGTGCCGCCACACACGGGGCGCAGCTCTATCTCGTCTCCCTTGTCCGCCCTGATGTAGACTGTTCCGCCGTAATTCCTGTAATCCATACCTACCCTTCCCGATAATTCATTATGAAACAGATAGTTAAACAACGTTCTGAATACTATTTCACAACGGGATGGTTGTCA
>JAJBWA010000151.1:0-16970 GCA_031935845.1 bacterium
AGGCACCTGTGCATCTATAACTTTTTCATTCATTTTTGAGTTGAAAAGTTATAGTTTGTAACCTTTTCATTGGTTTTTTGAGCAAAAGGTTGTTCTTGGCAACCATTAGCCTTGATTCTGATAAAAAAGGTTGCACTCAAGCTCTAAGGAGTGGGAATGGATATCTACAAATCCCGGTGTTACGGGCGCTTGCTGATGGGAATGACCTTGCGTGCCTGAGGGCCGACGTAGACCTGGCGCGGGCGTCCGAGCTTCTGGTGTATGTCGTGCCTCCACTCGAGCCAGTGGGCGATCCAGCCGGGGGTTCTTCCCATGGCAAAGAGGACCGTGAACATCTGCTGCGGGAAGCCCATCATGTGGAACATGATTCCTGTATAAAAATCGATATTCGGATAGAGATGGCGCTCGATGAAGTAGTCATCGCTCAGGGCCTTCTCCTCAAGCTTCAGGGCAACTTCAAGGAGCTTGTCCTCGTGGTGGTCCGAATGCAGCAGCTCAAGGTTCATCTTCTTGGCGATCCTTGCGCGTGGATCCAGTGTCTTGTAGACCCTGTGGCCGAATCCGGAAAGCACGAACGGATTGGTCTTGTCCTTGGCTTTCTCAATTACTTTCTCGACAGGTATGTCGTTGTCCACAATGTCTTTAAGCATGGCCATGACAGCCTGGTTGGCTCCGCCGTGCTTGGGGCCCCAGAGGGCGCAGACACCGGCTGCAACAGATGCATAGAGATTGGCCTCGGAAGATCCGACTAGACGTACTGCAGATGTCGAGCAGTTCTGCTCGTGGTCGCCGTGGAGGATCAGGAGCTTGTTCAGGATGTCCACATGGGCAGGGTCTGGATGGTAGTTGTTCACAGGGGTGTGGAACATCATGTTCAGGAAGTTCTCGCAGTACATGTATTCCCACCTGGGATCAACGAAATCCAGACCGTTGGCCTGGCGGTAGATGAAAGCAGCGATGGTTCTCATCTTGGAGAGCATGCGTGTGACGGTGAGGTCGATGTTTTCCTCGGGATCGCGCTCTTCCATCTCGGGATAGAAGGCGGAAAGAGAGGCCACCATGCTGGCCAGGATGCTCATGGGATGGGCATTCTCAGGGTAGGAGCGGAAGAAGTTCCGCATGTTGTAGTGCAGCATGGAATGCTTGTTCAGAAGCTGCTGGTAATTCTTTCTCTCGGCAGCATTTGGAAGCACACCTTTGACAAGCAGGTGCGCAACTTCTATGAAGTCGCAGTTCTCCACAAGGTCCTCGATATCATAGCCCCTGTAGCGCAGGATTCCCTGTTCGCCGTCGATATAGCAGATTTCCGACATGCAGGAGCCTGTGTTCATGAAACCCGGGTCATAGGTGATGTAGCCCGTGGTTGCGCGCAGCTTCTCGATGTCTATGCTGTTCTTGCCCATGTTGTCGGTGATGACGTCAAGGGCTATGTCTCCCTTGTCCGGAAGGATCAGATGTGCCTTCTGCTTTTCGACTGTCATGCATGCCTCCAGAATGCATTAATTTACGGAAATTTATGCATTTTTATTTAATAATGTCAAGTGATTACAAGGTTTCTGCCACACTTGGATTGCCTGCCTGAATGGCATATACTTACCTCATGAGCAAGATAAGAAACGTTGTGTTCGACCTCGGCGGGGTCATGATCAATTACAATCCCAGACAGTTCATCACCGACCTGGGGTATGACAAGGAACTCGGAGACGAGCTGTGCGATGCCATCTTCCACGACCCTGTGTGGGGTGACATGGACAAGGGAATCTACATGAACTACCTCGAGGCACTTCCGGTATTCATAGAGCATCATCCGCATCTGGAGAAGGAGATCCGCAGTTTCTTCACGCCGGACTGGTACGAGGTCTACACGCTCAAGCGCGACACCGAGCGCATCCTGTACAACTGGGTCTATGATCAGGGACTGGACATCTATATCCTGTCCAACTACAGCGCCGACGGATTTGCTTACATAGAGAAGAAATATCCGTTCTTCAGAAAGGCAAAGGGGAAGGTTGTGTCTGCCTTTGAGAAGCTGGTGAAGCCGCAGCCCGAGATATACCGTCTGCTGATGGACAGGTACGGACTCAAGGCAGATGAATGCGTGTTCATCGATGACTATCAGATCAACGTCGACGGTGCCATAGCCGTAGGAATGAACAGCTTCCGGTTCACAGGTCCCGAGGATGCCAGGCAGAAGCTCATTGCCATGGGCGTGGGCAAATAATTTTTTACAAACGGTCACAGTTTATATAAATATTTATTTTTCTTTCGGTTTCACGATTTGTACTGTATCATCTCCGTATGGGACTTAAAATCACGACCTTGGGTGAGATTCTCGTGGATCTCACGCAGAACGGTGTTGACGATAACGGAATCATCAGTTTTTCAGCAAATCCCGGCGGTGCTCCTGCCAACGTTGCAGTGGCATCCTCCAGGCTCGGAGCCTCCTCTCAGTTCATCGGATGTATCGGTGAAGACAGTTTCGGAGAAATGCTCCGCAAAACCCTGACACAGAACAAAGTTGCGTTGGACGGCCTCCAGATTACCGACAAGGCAAGCACCACGCTTGCTGTCGTTACCGTAACTCCTGACGGGGAAAGAAGCTTTTCCTTCCTCCGCAAGCCCGGTGCAGACACGATGATTGACAGACAGAAGGCAATCGGAGCCCTGAAAGGCACGGGAATCCTTCATTTCGGAAGCGTCAGCCTTGCGGCGGAGAACTGCCGCGGGACAATCATTGACATCGTAAGGGCAGCCCGTGAGTCAGGTGCCCTGATAAGCTACGACCCCAACTACCGGTCAACACTCTGGAAAAGTGAAGACGAGGCGCGTACGTGGATCCGTAGCGTGATTCCACTCTGCGACATGGTCAAGATCAGCGACGAGGAAACCGTTCTGGTTACAGGAGAAGTAGACTGCAGGGAAGCTGCGGCCGCCCTCATCAGACAGGGTGTCCGTCTGGTTGTAGTTACGTTAGGAGCCAAGGGTGCCTACTGGAGCTTCAACGGCATGGACGGACTTGTGGACGGCTTCAGGGTAAAGGTTGCCGACACCAACGGAGCAGGGGACACGTTCTTCGGGGCATTCCTGAGCAGGATCGCGCTCAGGGGCGGTCTGGAGGGCCTTGGAAAAGAGGAACTGGACAAGTATGTCAGCTTTGCAAACAAGGCTGCATCCATTACGTCAAGCAGATCGGGCGCCATCCCCGCCATGCCCACGCTGCAGGAAGTCAACATGGAGATCAACTGATGGACAAATCCAAATGGGAAAAAGAATTCGCTGACAGATTCCACCGCTATGAAGACGAGCTCAAGTGGCTGTACTGCGAGCTGTATGCCAACAACGTGCAGGCCTACGAATACTTCAGGGGCATGCTGTACAGGATGTGGAAAAGCAGGCCCGAGGAGCTCAAGGAGATAGACAGGGCACGCGAGGCGTTCCCCGACTGGTACAAGGGCCACAACCTCATAGGAATGCTCATGTACGTCAACGCATTTGCCAGGAACCTCAAGGGTGTGAAATCCAAGCTGGACTACATCGAGGACTGTGGCGTGAATTACCTTCACCTGATGCCGCTTCTGGAAAGCCCCGAGGGCCGCAGCGACGGCGGCTATGCCGTCAGCGATTTCCGCAAGGTCCAGCCGGAGCTCGGCACCATGAAGGACCTTAAGGACCTTACGCAGGAGTGCCACAAGAGGGGCATATCCGTCTGCCTGGATTTCGTAATGAACCACACCAGCGAGGACCACGAGTGGGCAAGACGCGCAAGGGCAGGTGAAAAGGAATACCAGGACCGCTATTTCTTCTACGACAACTGGGACATCCCCAATCAGTTCGAGCAGACTGTCCCTCAGGTGTTCCCCGTGACGGCTCCGGGCAACTTCTCGTGGTGCGCCGAGGCCGGCAAGGTGGTCATGACCACGTTCTATCCCTACCAGTGGGACCTGAACTACGCAAATCCCGTGGTGTTCAACGACATGACGGACAACATGCTCAACCTGTGCAACCACGGCGTGGACATCATCAGGCTCGATGCCGTGCCGTACATCTGGAAACAGCTCGGCACCAGCTGCCGCAACCTAAGGGAAGTCCATTCGCTTGTGCGCATGATGAGGATAGTCTGCGAGATCGTATGCCCGGGCACGCTGCTTCTTGGAGAGGTGGTCATGGAGCCCAGCAAGGTCGTGCCTTATTTCGGTACGGTGGAGAAGCCCGAGTGCCACCTGCTTTACAACGTCACCACGATGGCATCGATCTGGCACACCGTGGCCACAAGGGACGTCAGGCTGCTTGCACACCAGATGGAACAGGTGTTCGCACTGCCCAAGGAGTACACGTTCCTGAATTACCTGCGCTGTCACGATGACATCGGATGGGGTCTGGACTACGGATACCTCAGCTGGTTCGGCCAGCATGAGGTTCCTCACAAGAAGTTCCTCAACGATTATCTGACCGGAAACTGGGCCGGAAGTCCTGCCCGCGGCGAGCTTTACAACAATGATCCGCGCCTCGGGGACGCAAGACTGTGCGGCACCACGGCATCGCTTTGCGGCATAGAGGCTGCCAGGAAGGCAGGAGACAAGAAGGCGTTAAAGCGTGCCATTGAATCCGACATCATGCTCCATGCGCTGATGTTCACCATCAGCGGAGTGCCTGTGATCTACAGCGGAGACGAGATAGCCCAGGAGAACGATTATTCGTACCACGACAACCCGCTCAAGGCCGAGGACAGCAGATACCTGCACCGCGGAGACCTGATCTGGGCCAATGTGGAAAAGCGCACGTCTGCATCCAGCACAGAGGGAAAGGTCTTCAAGGCCATCAAGAAGCTTGAGAAGGTATGGTCAAGGAACCTGGCATTCGACTCCGGTGCCGACACCTGGCTGGTGAGGACAGGCAACGAGCATGTGCTTGGAATCGGGCGCTGGTACAAGGGCCAGAAGGTCCTGGCCTTCTTCAATTTCTCGGACGAGACCCAGGATGTCTGGCTCACGGACGGATGCACGTTCAGGGATCTGTGGACGGGAAAGGCAATAGAGGATGCCTACGTTGAAATCGAAGGCGGATGGTTCAAGTGGGTGGAAATCAAGCTTTGAGGAGTAGCAATGGGTAAGGTTATTTTTCTGGACATCGACGGCACTCTGACGCTTCCCGGAAGCAACAATCCGCCCGAGAGCGCAATGGTTGCTGTCAGGCTTGCCAGGCAGAAAGGCCACAAGGTGCTTCTGTGCACCGGGCGCAATCCCGCCATGATGGCTCCCGTATACAAGCTGGGCTTTGACGGAGCTGTTGCCGGTGCCGGCGGCTATGTCTTTGTGGGAGATGAAGTTCTGTTCGACTGCCCCATGCCTGATGAGGATTTTCGACTGGGCATGAAGCTGCTGGGGGACCAGGGTGTGTTCAGGACCATAGAGGCAAAGGACATGTCCTACGGTGACGAGGAGCTGGGCAACTTCCTTGCAAATGCCGGAGAGGGCAACAGCGAGCTCGTGCGCTGGCGCAAGGCACTGGCCGAACAGCTGGATATCCATCCTATCTCGGAATATGACGGAAGACCCATCTACAAGATAGTCTTCATGTGCACCGAGGCCTCGCAGCTGGAGCCTGCAAGAAAGGCACTGGAGAAGGACTATAACTTCGTGGTCCAGGATGTTGCGGCACACAAGTGCCTCAACGGAGAGCTGATCAACCGGAAGTTCGACAAGGGCAGGGGAGTCAGGATCGTGGCCGATTATTACCACGTACCGGTTTCCCAGACAATCGGATTCGGTGACAGCATGAATGATCTGGAGATGATTCAGACTGTGGGTACCAGCGTCTGCATGGACAACGGAAGCCCCAGACTGAAGGAAATAAGTGACATTGTTTGCCCGTCGGTCCAGGAAGACGGACTGTACAGGGCATTCAGGGATTTAGGGTTGATTTAAAAAAGATGCACCGCGGACTGCGGAGGCATCAGAGGAGGAAGAATGGCTCTCGACTACAGGAAATGTGCCGAGGAGATTGCCGCCAACATCGGCGGCGGATCCAACGTAATCAGCGCCGCGCACTGCGCCACGCGTCTGAGGTTGGTCATTGCCGACAACTCAAAGCTGAACAAGAAGGCTTTGGAGAACGTTGAAGGCGTGAAGGGAATGTTCGAGTCCAACGGTCAGCTCCAGCTGATCATCGGAACCGGAACGGTAAACAAGGTCTACGACGAGTTCCTTGCGGTTACAGGTGTTTCCGCGGCATCAAAGGACGACGTCAAGAAGGCGGCCGCGTCCAAGATGCCCATCTGGAAGAAGATACTCAAGACACCTGGCGACATCTTCGTTCCCATCCTGCCGGCAATCGTTGCCTCAGGTCTGATGATGGGTCTTGTTGAGGCTCTTGCAAAGGCAATCCCGTCGTTTGCAAGCTCGGGATGGTTCGGATTCCTGGATATGGTTGCAAATACGGCTTTTGCACTTCTGCCTGTCCTGGTTGCAGTTTCCGCTGCAAGGGTTTTCGGAGCCAACGTGTTCCTCGGTGCGGTAATCGGAATCATGATGGTTCATCCGTCACTGATGAACGCATGGACGGTCACGCCGACGAACCAGCCGGCCGTATGGGTACTCGGATTCCTGAAGATATCGCAGGTAGGATACCAAGGTCACGTCATACCGGTCATACTGGCGGTACTTCTCCTCTCGTATATAGAGAAGTTCCTGCATAAGAAAGTGCCCGAGATGATCGATTTGTTCGTTACACCGCTCGTATCTGTTCTCGTCACTGCATTTGCCACATTCGTGGTCATCGGACCGATCTTCTCCGTCCTTGAGAACTGGGTCCTTGCAGGAGCACAGTGGCTGGTAACATCCACTGGAGGAATCGGTGCATTGATAATGGGTGCGCTCTATCCGTTCACGGTCGTCATGGGACTGCACCACATGTACAACGTCATCGAGGCCGGAATGCTGTCATCGGCAACGCTGGGCCTCAACATCTGGATGCCCATTGCTACAGCTGCAAACTTCGCACAGTTCGGTGCATGTCTTTGCGTGGCAATCAAATGCCGCAACGCAAAGCTCAAGTCGGTTGCACTTCCCAGCTCGCTTTCCGCATCTCTGGGAATCACTGAGCCGGCCATCTTCGGTGTGAACTTCCGCTTCATGAAGCCGTTCATCGCCGGTGTCATCGGCGGAGCCGTCGGTGCTCTGTTCGGATCGCTGGTTCGCTTCACGACTCCTGTTGATGTCTACAACACGGCAGGTGCACTGGTCTACGCTGCAGGTTCAAAGGTTCCTCTCGGAGCCACCACTTACGGTGTCACCGGTATCCCCGGACTGCTTGCAATCAACAACATCGCCCTTTACTGCATGCTCCTTGCAATCTCTGCAGGCATAGCATTCGCAGTTACGTTCTTCATCTGGAAGGAAGAGGTTCCCGAGGTTGCTTCAGAGGCAGCCGCAGAGAAGGAAGCCGCAGCTGAAGTCAAGGAGCTTCCCAAGACTCCCGTCATCCGCTGCAAGAGCGGTGAGGTTCTTCAGCCGGTTGAAGGCAAGGTCATTCCGAGAGAGGAGATACCTGATGATACATTCGCAGGCGGTATCCTCGGAGACGGCGTGGGAATCCAGCCTACAGGCGAGCTTGTTATCGCCCCGTTCGACGGAACGGTCTCATCTGTTGCCGAGAGCCAGCACGCCGTAGGCCTTGAGAGCAACGGCATGGAGCTTCTGATCCATGTAGGAGTCGATACCGTCAGCATGAACGGCGACGGCTTCACATGCTTCGTCAAGGAAGGCGATCAGGTCAAGGCAGGTCAGCCGCTGATCAAGTTCGACAGGGCAAAGATCAAGGCAGCAGGTTTCAGCGACACGGTTGCAGTCCTGCTTACCAATTCTGATGACATGGAGGATGTCGTGTGCGGTTGACCGCACACGCTTCCCCTTGAACAAAATGGAGGAAAAAAATGAAGACATTCGAGTACAAAATCACTGATCCTGTGGGAATCCACGCAAGACCGGCAGGAATCCTTGTCAAGGAAATCAAGAAATATGCATCGACAGTAACCATCTCCAAGGGCGACAAGAGCGTCAACGCGCTCAAGCTCATGGCACTGATGGGAATGGGAATCAAGCAGAACGATACCGTCACGGTCACTGTCGAAGGAGCCGACGAGGACACCGCAGCTGCAGAGATCGAGGCATTCTTCAAGGCCAATCTCTGATCAATAGGGAGTTGTAGATGATTTCAATACAAGGAAAAGGTGTCTCCAATGGAGTAGCCCTGGGTCCGCTGTACTTCTATCAGAGGGCAAAGAGCACCATCGAAAGGACCACCGTGACCGATACCGATGCCGAGTGGGCACGCTTCAAGGCTGCGCAGGAGAAGGCTGTGGAGCAGCTGGGAGAGCTTGCCGAGAAGGCCCGCAAGGAGGCCGGTGACGAGGCCGCGCTGCTGTTCGAGACCCATCAGATGATGGCCGAAGACCTTGACTACGAGGAGACCATCCAGGGCTTGATCCAGGATGACAAACTCAATGCCGAGGCCGCAGTGTCCGACACTGCAGAGCAGTTCGCCCAGATGTTCGCCACCATGGATGACCCGTACATGCAGGCCAGGGCCGCAGACGTCAAGGATGTTTCCGGCAGGATCATCGGAATCCTGACGGGCGCAGCCCAGGGCGGCATAGAATCACCGGTTCCGGTGATTCTTGCGGCAGATGACCTTGCTCCGTCGGAAACAGTCCAGCTGGACAAGTCCAAGATCCTGGGATTCATAACCGAGGGCGGCAGCGGATCAAGCCATACGGCAATCCTTGCCCGCACCATGGGAATCCCCGCAATCATCGGAGTAGGCAAGCAGATCAAGGCCGAATTTGCCGGACGTGAAGTCATCATCGACGGATCCAACGGCAATGTGCTGATCGATGCCGACAGCGCCATGCGCAAGATGATGGTGTCCAAGATGGAGGAGCAGAAGAAGGCCCGCGAGCTTCTGGAGAGGCTCAAGGGACTGCCGAACCAGACCAAGGACGGCGTGAACATGAAGGTCTTCTGCAACATCGGAAGTCCGGATGACGTACCGCCGGTACTGTCCAACGATGCCGGAGGAATCGGCCTGTTCAGGTCCGAGTTCCTGTATCTGAACTGCGACGACTATCCGTCGGAGGACTACCAGTTCGAGGCCTACAAGAAGGTTCTGTCCGACATGGGCGGCCGCGAGGTAGTCATCAGGACGCTGGATATCGGTGCAGACAAGCAGATAGGGTACTTCAATCTTCCGCAGGAAGAGAACCCTGCCATGGGCAACCGTGCCTTGCGCATCTGCCTCAACAGACCGGAGATCTTCCATACGCAGCTGAGGGCTCTGTACAGGGCATCCGCATTCGGAAAGCTCAGCATCATGTTCCCCATGGTCACCAGTGTCTGGGAGGTCCGTGAGTCCAAGAAGATGTGTGAGCGTGTAAAGAAGGAACTGCGCAAGGAAGGAATATCGTTCAGTGACGACGTCAAGGTCGGTATCATGATCGAGACTCCTGCGGCCGCAGTCATAAGCGACAGACTTGCAAAGGAAGTCGACTTCTTCTCATGCGGAACCAACGATCTGACGCAGTATACGCTTGCTTGTGACAGACAGAATGCCGATCTCGGAAGGTTCTTCAACCCGCATCATACTGCGGTCCTGAGGCTTCTGAAGATGGTCTGCGACAACGCACACAGAAACGGCATCTGGGTCGGAATCTGCGGAGAGCTCGGAGCCGACCTGACGCTGACGGAGACGTTCCTGTCCATCGGAATAGATGAGCTCAGCGTCTCGCCGCGTGCAGTGCTGCCGCTCAGGCAGAAGATCCGTGAGACAAACGTCGCCAAGGTGAGGGACAAGATCCTGCACACGCTGATGAGCGACGAGCAGGTGGAGTGACGTGCAGAGATGGCACGTCGTTTTCTCGGGCAGGGTGCAGCATGTGGGCTTCAGGTACACGTCGCTGTACATTGCACGTAGTCTTTATCTGACAGGCTGGGTCAGGAACCTGAAGGACGGAAGGGTGGAGATGGAAGTCCAGGGAAATCCTTCCTGCCTGCGAAGGTTCCTGATAAAGCTCAAAAGCCAGCCCCACATCCATATCGAGACAACCGATATTGCGGTGACTGAGGCTGATGAAAACGAAAGGCACTTCAAGGTCCTGTGAGGGCTGTGCCATAAAAAGGGGAGGGAAAATGACTGGTATCCCGTTGATAATCGCATTCGTAATTGCGATTGCTCTGATGATTGTTGCCATTTCCAAGTGGCATATTCATCCGTTCCTTTCAATCATGTGTGTGTCGGTCCTGCTTGCTCTTGTTGCAGGAATCCCGATTGCCACAATTCCTACGGTTGTCGGACAAGGTTTCTCAGGAACCTTCACATCCATAGGAATCGTCATCATCCTGGGCGCACTCGTCGGTATCCTGCTTGAGAAGACAGGTGCTGCACTCAAGATGGCCGACTGCGTCGTAAGACTTGTGGGTAAGAAGAGACCCGAGCTTGCCATGCTGATCATGGGATGGATTGTCTCCATTCCGGTCTTCTGTGACAGCGGATTCGTAATTCTCAATCCCATAAGGAAATCACTTGTGCAGCGCACAAGAAAGAGTTCAGTAGCCAGCACGGTTGCCCTTGCCATGGGTCTTTACATCGCGCACTGCTTCATTCCGCCCACACCGGGCCCGATTGCAGCAGCCAACACACTGTACGGACAGGGACTCGGCATGGAGCCCAACCTGATCCAGGTCATGGGAATCGGTGCACTCTGCTCGATTTTCCCGATGATTGCCGCATACTTCTTCGCCCTCTACATCGGCAAGAAGGTCAAGGCAAAGGACGAACCCACCGACAATGCCACTACGGTCAAGACTTATGAAGAGCTCGTAGCTTCCTACGGCAAGCTTCCCAGCGGACTGGCATCATTTGCCCCGATCGTCGTTCCCATCATCCTGATGGGTCTTTCGTCGGCACTCAGCATGGCCGGAAAGAGCATTCCGTTCTTCACGTTCCTCGGAACCCCGATCATCGCTCTTGCAGTCGGTGTCATCCTTGGAGTCATCCTGCTGGCCACATCCGGCAAGATCAAGGACTTCTATGCACTTACCAACGAGACCCTCAAGACAGTCGGACCGATCCTCTTCGTCACCGCTGCCGGCGGAGTCCTGGGAAAGGTCATCTCTTCCAGCAACCTGATCGACTTCATCAAGAACAACGCAGAGGTTCTTAAGGCACTCGGCTACGTGTTCCCGTTCCTGCTTGCTGCAATCCTCAAGACAGCACAGGGATCATCCACAGTCGCCATCACCACAAGTGCAGGAATCATCGCTCCCATCATGCAGAGCGTAGGTTTCGTCACTCCCATCCAGGCAGCTCTGGTTGTAATTGCAATCGGTGCAGGTGCAATGACCGTGTCACACGCAAACGACTCCTACTTCTGGGTTGTCACCAACTTCGGAGAGATGGAGACGTCACAGGGCTACAAGACTCAGACGCTTGGAACCCTGGTGATTGGAATCGCTTCCCTGATAGAGGTTCTGATCATTTCAATCTTCGTATGATCGGATACGGTTTTCCGTTGATAGGGGACCCCTGATTTCCTCCCATGAGGTTGTCACGGGTCCCTTATTCATATATGCTTGTAACGGAGGACCAGATGGAATCTATTCGTTCAATTGCGATCCCGCCTCTTACGCCGGATCTTGAGAGAGTCCTGATTGATGCAGATACAATTCAGAGACGTGTTACCGAACTGGCAGACCAGATAAACAAAGACTATGCAGGCATCGACAAACCCCTGATTCTCGTTGGAGTGCTCAAGGGTTCGTTCATCTATCTTGCAGACCTGTGCAGGAAGCTCACTGTCCCGCACGTGATCGATTTCATTGCTGTCTCAAGCTACGGCAAGGGCTCGGAGTCATCCGGAAACGTCAGGCTTCTGATGGATACCAGAGAGAACCTCGAGGGCCATCATGTGCTGATCGTCGAGGATATCCTGGATACGGGCTACACGCTTGACTACCTTGTAAGGAACTTCACCGCACGCGGAACGAAATCCGTCAACACCACCGTGCTTCTGGAGAAGCCGGACCGCCACGTGGTGCATGTGGATCTCAAGTATGTCGGTTTCGTCATCCCCGACGTATGGGTCGTCGGCTATGGCTTGGATTATGCGGAGCAACATAGGACGCTGCCCTATATTGCAGAGATGAAGATACCTAAGAAATGAGGCCATAAATGTCAGTTATTTCAATCATCGGAGCCCAGTGGGGCGATGAAGGCAAGGGCAGGATAGTGGACTATCTTGCAACTGATGCCGATGTTGTCATCAGGTATCAGGGCGGCGACAACGCGGGTCACACTGTGGTCAACGACTACGGCAAGTTCGCGCTTCACATCATTCCTTCGGGAATCTTCAACCCAAAGGCAATCAGCATCGTGGGAGTCGGCGCCGTGGTGAATTTCGACACCATGGAGCAGGAGCTCAAGAGCATTCCGGAGGAACTCCACAAGAATCTGCGCATTGATGTCAGGGCCCATCTGATCATGCCATACCACTGTCTTCTTGATGGTGCAGAGGAGAGCAAACGTTCCGAGCATGACAAGATAGGTACGACAAAACGTGGAATCGGCCCTTGCTACAGCGATAAGGCCGCCAGAATCGGCATCCGTGCCGGAGAGCTTCTGAATCCTGATTCACTCAAGGCACACCTTGAGAAGGTTCTTCCTCTCAAGAACCGCGAGCTTGAGTATTACGGACTGCAGCAGTTCACCGTGGACGAGCTTCTGGACAAGTGCCTGAAGTGGAGGGAGACCTTCGGTTCACGCATCGTGGATACCATCCCCATCGTCCGCCAGGCAGTTGATGCAAAGCGCAAGATCGTCCTGGAAGGTCAGCTGGGCATCATGCGTGACCTTGACTGGGGTATCTATCCCTACACGACATCAAGCAACCCCACAAGCGGCGGAGCTGCAAATGTCTCGGGAATCTCGCCGCGCGGAATCGATGAAGTCATCGGAGTCACCAAGGCTTATTCTACAAGTGTAGGCGGCGGCCCGTTCACCGCCGAACTCTTTGACGAAGACGGAAAGAAGCTCCGCGACATCGGAGCCGAGTACGGCGCCACAACCGGACGTCCCAGACGCTGCGGATGGCTGGATGCCGTTGCACTGGACTATTCCTCATACATCAACGGCTTCACCTCAATTGCAGTGACCAAGCTTGATGTCCTTGATACCTTTGACACCATCAAGGTCTGCGAGGCCTACGAGCTGGACGGAGAGATCACCAGATATCTGCCTGACACGGAAGGACAGGAGAGGGCAAAGCCAATCTTCAGGACCTTCAAGGGCTGGAAGCGCGACACCACAAAGTGCCGCCGCTGGGAAGACCTCCCGCGTGAGGCTCAGGATTATGTCAGGGCAATCGGAGAGTATGCTCATTGCAGGGTTTCCTATGTCTCTGTCGGCCCTGAGAGAGAACAAATCATCATTCTGTAACAAGATAGGAAGACGGCCATGGATTTCGGGTTTGACACGTTCATCTCTCCGCTGACTTGGAGATACGGTTCTTCGGAAATGAAGGAAATCTGGTCCGAGCGCAACAAGCGCCTCTTGCTCAGGCGCGTCTGGGTTGCTCTGGCTTCGGCCCAGAACAAAGCCGGACTCGTGTCGGACGCCCAGCTTGCCGACCTCCGGGCTCATGCTCAGGATGTGGACATCCAACGTGCACTTGAGATCGAGGCGGAGATCAAGCACGACCTCATGGCCGAAATCAAGACTTATGCCGAGCAGTGCAACGTGGGCGGCGGAATCATCCATCTTGGTGCCACCAGCATGGATGTCCTGGACAACGCCGATGCCCTGCGCCTCAGGGAGGCCGTTGCCATGATTCTTGGAAAGACCAAGGCACTCAGGAATACATTTGCCGATCAGGCAATGAAATACAAGGATGAGCCCTGCATGGCGTTCACCCACATCCAGAGTGCCGAAGTCACTACCGTGGGCTACAGGCTTGCTCTTGTTGTCCAGGACCTCGATGCAGACATAAGGGAACTTGAAGGCCTGCAAATCAGAGGCAAGGGCATGAAGGGCGCCGTGGGAACGCGGGCAAGCTACAGGTGCCTTCTGGAAGGCTCCGGCATGACATCTGAGCAGATGGACAAGGCCGTCATGGATGAGCTGGGTCTTGTGGCCTTTGACGGTGCCACCCAGGTCTATCCGCGCTCACAGGACCTGAGGATCATGCATGTCCTGGACAGCCTGAGCTGCACGCTTGCCAAGTTCGCGCTTGACTTCCGCATGCTTCAGAGCACGGCAATAGGTGAGTGGAGCGAGCCGTTCGGAAAGTCCCAGGTGGGTTCATCCGCCATGCCGTTCAAGCGCAATCCCATAAACTGCGAGAAGATGGACAGCCTCTGCCGCTATGTGCATTCGCTTGTTCCCAACGCATGGGACAATGCATCGCTTTCAATCCTTGAGAGGACCCTGGACGACAGCGCAAACCGCAGGCTGTTCCTGCCGCAGGCATTCCTTGCACTGGATGAGGTCCTGATGACGGCCCAGAAGGTCGTGTCCGGAATGAACGTGCACATTGCCGCAATCAGGCGCAATCTCGAGTCCTACGGAGTGTTTGCCGCAACCGAGCGTCTTCTGATGGAACTCGGGCGCAGGGGAGCCGACCGCCAGCAGATGCACGAGGTCATAAGGGAGCAGAGCCTGAAGGCATGGGCCGAAGTCCAGGAAGGCAAGTCAAACCCGCTGAAGGAATTGCTTGCCGCAGACAAGTCGATCCTGAAGTACATGGGCAGTGATGAAGTTGCCCAGTGCCTTGATGCCTCGGACTACTACGGGGACGCTCCTCAGATGGTCCTCAATATTCTCAAATAGTACTTACAATCTCATTTGTCTTGAAAACCGTGTGAAACGGGGTCAGAATGGATGCATGATCGATTTATCAAAACTGACTACAGAAACACGCAATGCGGACACGATGTCTTTGGACACCATGACTCCGCTTCAGATTGCCCAGGCAATGAACAGGGAAGACTCGAATGTGGTCAGCGCCGTACATGAGGTGCTGCCGCAGATCGCAACAGCCATCGAATGGTGCACGCAGGCTCTGGAGAAGGGCGGCAGGATCATCTACATGGGTGCCGGTACCAGCGGACGTCTGGGAGTCCTGGATGCCGTGGAATGCGTTCCTACCTTCGGTGTCTCACCGGAGACCGTAGTGGGAATCATCGCCGGTGGAGACAAGGCCTTTGTCCGCGCCGTAGAAGGTGCTGAAGACAGCCCCACTCTGGGACAGGAGGATCTTGAAGGTATCAAGGCATGCAGCAAGGATGTCGTCATAGGAATCGCCGCCAGCGGACGCACGCCCTATGTCATCCATGCAATCAGGTATGCCAAATCAATCGGGTGCAGGACCGTGGCAATCTCCACCAACAGGGATTCCCTCATAGGTAAGGAAGCTGATTTGGCCATAGAGGCCGTGGTGGGACCCGAGGTTCTGACCGGTTCCACAAGGCTTAAATCCGGCACCGCACAGAAGATGATTCTCAATATGATTTCCACCGGAAGCATGATAGGCATCGGAAAGGTCTACCAGAACCTGATGGTGGACGTGAAGCAGACCAACGAGAAGCTGGCCGTCAGGGCGGAGAACATCATCATTTCGGCAACCGGCTGTGACAGGGCGGAGGCCAGAAAGACCCTGGACAGCGCACACTGCTCGGTCAAGACAGCAATAGTCATGATCCTGCTCAAGTGCGATGAGAAGAAGGCACTTGAAGAACTTGAGAAGGCCGGCGGTCATATCAGGAAGGTAATTGTATGACAGACAAGGAATTTGCAGAAAAGATAGTCTCGCTGACAGGTGGTAAGGAAAACATCGTCAAGGCGGTCAACTGCATGACCAGATGCAGGATGACGCTCAGAAGCGTGGACAAGGTAAAGGTCGAGGAGCTCAAGAGTACGGAAGGCGTGCTGGGCTATGTTGCAGACGGCAATGCCGTCCAGATCATACTGGGACCGGGCAAGGCCAAGAAGGTGACCGACGAGGTCAAGGCCATAGTAGGTCCGATGGCTGAAGAGGAAGAAGGTTCCCAGGAATCCGGTGTCTCCGAAGACTGGCAGAAGAACAAGGATGCCATCAAGGCGGGCCAGAAGCAGAGCCGCTTCAAGAAGGCCATCAGGGTCATTGCCGAAATCTTCATCCCCTTGATTCCCGCAATCATCGCCGCAGGTCTGTTCAACGGTTTCGGAAGCCTGATCAGCACTCTGCAGGAGCAGGGAGTCCTTGCCTCAAAAGGTTTCTGGGAGATGCTCAGACTGCTGTTCACGCTTATCGGCGGAGCCTTCCTGTCTTATTTCGCTATTTTCGCCGGTATCAACGCCGCAAAACAGTTCGGAGCCACTGAGGCACTGGGAGGAATGATCGGTGCCGTGTCGGTCGGTGCGAACATTATCGAGATGTCCACCATGATGGGTCTTTTCGATTCCAACGAGCCGCTGAACTCGATCCTGACCACGGGAAAGGGCGGCCTGATAGGCGTTATCCTGGGCGTCTGGGTCCTTTCAAAGATCGAGAAGTACATACGCAAGAAGATCCCCGATGTACTGGACCTGGTGGTTACTCCGTTCCTGACGCTGCTGATTTCCACAATCATATTCGTGTTCCTGATCATGCCGCTTGCCGGTTTTGCATCAGACGGTCTTGTCAGCGTGCTGAGCATAATCATCAATTCGCCGTACCGCATCGTGAGCATCATCAGCGGTTTCATACTTGCCGCCTTGTTCCTGCCCATGGTTCTTCTGGGACTTCATCACGGCCTGATTCCCATCTATGCAATCCAGCTTGAGATGATGGGCGGAGTATCGCTGTTCCCCGTCCTCGCCACAGCTGGAGCAGGCCAGGTGGGAGCCGCCATAGCCATCTACATCGTGGCCAAGAAGGTAAAGAACGAAAGGCTTCAGAAGGTCAT
>JAJBWA010000152.1:0-9578 GCA_031935845.1 bacterium
AATGACTCAAATGCCTCCAATCCCTCCAATGTCTCTAACAGAAACCCAAACAAAAAGGGGACTGCACCAGGCAATCCCCTTATATGCTGAATCAGATAGTAAATCAGCCGCCCAGAAGAGCAAGAACGGGTCTCATGCCGTTGATCAGCGGCTCCATGACGGGCACGCAGGCCATCAGCACACCGGCTGCAACTGCAGAACCGATGACGCCGGAGACGTTCGGTCCCATGGCATGCATGAGAAGGAAGTTCTGCGGGTCTGCTTCCTGACCGACCTTGCTGGCAACACGTGCTGCCATGGGGACGGCGGAGACACCGGCGGCTCCGATAAGCGGGTTCACCGGGTGCTTCTTGTCGATCTTGTTCATCAGCTTTGCAATCAGGACACCCATTGCTGTTCCCAGTGAGAATGCAACTGCACCGAGTACCAGGATTCCCAGAGTGTTGAGCTGCAGGAAGTGGCTGGCCTCCATCTTGGATCCGACTGAAAGACCCAGACAGATGGTGACGATGTTCATCATGGCGTTGGATGCAGTGTCTGCAAGTCTTGCCGTGACTCCGCACTCCTTGATGAGGTTGCCGAACATCAGGGCTCCGATGAGCGGTGTTGCGCTGGGAAGCAGGAATGCACAGACCATGAGTACCGAGATGGGGAAGATGATCTTCTCAGTCTTGGAGACGGGTCTGAGCTGCTGCATCCTGATCTTTCTCTCTGCATCCGTGGTCAGGGCCTTCATGATAGGCGGCTGGATGACCGGAACAAGAGCCATGTAGGAATATGCCGCCACCGCAATCGGTCCAAGAAGGTCCTGTGCCAGACGCGTGGTGACGTATATTGCCGTAGGTCCGTCCGCACCTCCTATGATACCGATCGATGCTGCAGCATGCAGGTCGAAGTTGATTCCCGGGATGTAGGAGAGAAGCAGTGCACCCAGCAGAGCGGCAAAGATGCCGAACTGTGCGGCTGCTCCCAGAAGCAGTGTCTTCGGGTTGGCGATAAGCGGACCGAAATCGGTCATGGCGCCTACGCCCATGAAGATCAGGACCGGGAAGAGTCCGCTCTGGATACCGGCATCAAACAGGATCTTGATGAATCCTACGGCTCCCTGTGCACCCTCTGCAAGCGACGGATCTGCTCCGGCGATGTATGCAAACGGGATGTTGGAGAGCACGCAGCCCATTCCGATGGGGATGAGCAGGAGAGGCTCGAAGCCTTTCTTGATTGCAAGATAGAAGAGCAGGAAACCCACGAGGATCATGACGAAGTTTCCCCAGCCGAATCCGGCTGCGGCTGATTCCCCTAATCCCAGAAAACCGTAAAGGCCTGTGGTGTGCCACAGTTCAAGAAAATACTGTCCCATCTGCTACTCCTCAGGCAATCGTCAGCAGGGCGTCGCCTGCAACTACCTGCTGTCCCTGGGAAACGGAAATCTTGGTAACTGTTCCGTCGCACGGGGCGTAGATCTCGTTCTCCATCTTCATGGCCTCCATGACCATGACGAGCTGGTTCTTCTTGACGCTCTGGCCTTCCTTGCACTCAAGCCTGAGGATCAGGCCCGGCATGGGAGCTGCGACAACCTGTCCGCCTGCGGGTGCTGCTGCGGGAGCTGCCTGCGGAGCCGGAGCTGCTGCCGGAGCCGGAGCGGCTGCTGCGGTTGAACCGATTGTGGCAAGGACATCGCCTGCAACTACCTGCTGCCCCTGGGTGACTGCGATCTTTCCGATGACGCCGTCACACGGAGCATAGATCTCGTTCTCCATCTTCATGGCTTCCATTACCATGATCAGCTGGTTCTTCTTGACCGCCTGGCCTTCCTTGCACTCGAGTCTGAGGATCAGGCCCGGCATGGGAGCTGTGACATTCTGTGATGAAGTGACTGCTGCGGGTGCTGCAGAAGCGGCTGCAGGAGCTGCGCTCTGTGTTGCTGCAATTGCCTGGTGGTTGATTCCGGCTGCAACTGAAAGCGGATAATCGACACCGTTGACCGTTGCGCTCGTCTTGCCCAGCTTGACGCCGTAGGCCTTTCCGTTGACGGTGACGGTGTACTCGCCGGCCTTCTTTGCGGCTTCCTCTGCGGGATCAGCCTTGCGGACGCCGTTGACCTTGGACTTTCCGGTGAGGAAGAGGATTCCCTTCTCCTTGCAGGATGCTGCGATGAAGATGTTCTCCTCGGTGACCTCGATGTTGTTGTCCTTGAGCATCTTGATGGATGCCTCGCGTCCCTTTGCAGGATCGGCATCGTTGATGTCGACGACCTTCTTGGTGGTGGGCTCCTTCTTGAGCTGCTCGGCTGCAATCTTCACGACCTCGGGATCCGGAGCAACGGGAGTCTTTCCGAAATAGCCGAGGACCATCTTTCCGTAACCTTCGGCAATCTTCTTCCAGGGTCCGTAGATGACGTTGTTGAATGCCTGCTGGAAGTAGAACTGTGAAACGGGTGTGACCGATGTTCCGAATCCGCCCTTTGCGACTGTCTCGCCCATGGCTGCGACGATCTCGGGGTACTTGTCCATGAGGCCGTTGTCCCTGAGCATCTGGGTGTTGGCCGTGAGTGCTCCGCCGGGAAGCGGGAAGAACGGGATGTTCGGGTTGACCGTTGTTGCCTCGGGCGGCAGGAAGTAATCCTTCATGCACTCCTGGAAGACACTCTCTGCCTTCTGGATGGCGTGGATGTCCACTCCCAGGTCATAGTCGGTGCCGCGCAGTGCGTGCCACATGGTGACGATGTCCACCTGGCATGTTCCGCCTGAAACGGGCTGCATGGAAAGATCCAGCTGGGTTGCGCCTGCATCGAGGGCTGCCATGTACTGTGCAACGCAGCAGCCTGCGGTATCGTGGCTGTGCATGACGATCCTGACCTTGTCGCCGACGAGCTTGCGGGCTCTCTTGATGGTCTCGTAGACCGTCTTGGGTGTGGATGTTCCGGAAGCATCCTTGAAGCAGATGCTGTCGAACGGGATTCCTGCATCCAGGATGTTGCGCAGTGTCTTCTCGTAGAATGCGGGATCGTGTGCGCCTGTGGTCTGCGGGGGAAGGCTCATCATCGTGACCGTGACCTCGTGCTTCAGACCTGCATTGTGGATGGAGTTTCCGCTGTCGATCAGGTTGTCCACGTCGTTGAGGGCGTCGAAGTTCCTGATTGTTGTCATTCCGTGCTTCTTGAACATCTTGGCGTGCAGGTCGATGATGTCCCTGGGCTGTGAGTCAAGTCCGACGACGTTGACGCCTCTGGAAAGGGTCTGGAGGTTTGCATCGGGTCCTGCGACTCTGCGGAACTCATCCATCATCTCGAAGGCATCCTCGTTGCTGTAGAAGTAGAGGGCCTGGAAACGTGCTCCGCCGCCTGCCTCAAAGTGGGTGATGCCGGCCTTGCGTGCCGCATCGACTGCGGGCATGAAGTCCTTTGTGAATACTCTTGCTCCGTAGACGGACTGGAAGCCGTCTCTGAAAGCGGTACACATGAAATCAACTTTCTTCATATTCCTACCTCAACTCCTGGATTTTGCCATTGCGGCTGCGATGGCCACGGCGACTTCGGCATCGTTTGACGCCGCCGCGACTGACGGGGCAGCAGCGGGTGCCGCCACCTGAGCAGCCGGCTGGGCCGCAGGTGCCTTCTTCTCGAATTTCCTGACCACTTTGGAGACGCCTTTTGTGGTGAACACAAGGATCGTCAGGAACACAAAGACAATCGCCATTCCTAGGACAAGCAGGATAAGACCGTTGCTGATCTGGCTGGACAACTGCTCTGCAGGTAACTGTGCTAGTGCGTACATAGTCACTTCCTTAAAAGTTTTTGTTTCCGGCGCCGCAGGGATGCGGAACCATGGCGGGTCACAGGCCTGAGCCCGTTCTTCGCTTCTGATATATTACTTGTAATGAGAAGTCAAGGGCAATACTTCCCCGGTAGTTGTAAACGTTTACGTAAGAGATTTGTTTTTCCGCTTACAGAATGATGCCAGATCTGGAGTCAGTTTCTGAGTATGGTGGAGTTTGCAGGTACGCTGTGCGTAAGCCAGACGTTTCCGCCTATGACGCTGTTGTCGCCTATGTGCGTGTCTCCGCCCAGTATGGTTGCTCCGGAGTAGATGACCACGCCGTTGCCGATCTTGGGATGTCTGTCCACGCCCTTGACGGGGTTGCCGTCTTCTCCCAGCGGGAAGCTCTTGGCTCCGAGCGTCACGCCCTGGTAAATCTTTACATGCTCACCGATTACGGTTGTCTCTCCGATTACCACTCCCGTCCCGTGGTCTATGAAGAAATAGGGTCCGATGGTTGCGCCGGGGTGGATGTCGATTCCCGTATGGTTGTGCGCATGCTCCGTCATGATCCTGGGGATGTAGGGGATTCCCAGACTGAAGAGGAGATGTGCGATGCGGAAGATGCTTACGGCCTCGAATCCGGGATAAGCGAGCATGATTTCGGTCTTGTCCCTTGCTGCGGGGTCTCCGTCGTAGGCTGCCTGGATGTCGGTCTCAAGGATGTCCCTGATGCCGTCAAGTCCTTCCAGTATGGCCTGCGTGAGTGCCTGTGAATCTGCATCAGGCTTGACCCACGGGATCAGCTCGTTGAGTATTTTCTCTGCCTCCACGCTGCTTTCGATTACGGTTGCGGCGGTGCACGGACATTCCTCGAAGATTTCCGGATACATTATGCTCCTGAGGCGTCTGATCAGAACCACAGTCTGATCCTTGAGTCCTGAATAACCGATGTACTTGCCGTTTACCATGCTGTCCATATCAGATGTGGATTCTACAGGCATGAGGGGAAATTGTAAATACGGCGGGCGGCGGGGCTGCTTCGGCTACTTCAGCTACTTCAGCTACGGGGGCTACTTCAGCCATCTTCAGCTATTGCCGAACATGCGCATAAAAGATATCTTTCAATTGATTCATAGGAGAGCGATATGCCCAACGAGACTGAAATTCAGGAAATCAACATCCACAACAGAATGGAAAAGATAGACCGCAAGATACTCATCATGAGCGGAAAGGGCGGAGTCGGAAAGAGCACCGTCACGGTGAACCTTGCCAATGCACTGCTTGCAATGGGACACACGGTAGGTGTCCTTGATACCGATATCCACGGACCCAACATCCCCAAGATGTTCGGCTGCGAGGGAGCAATACTCCAGTCCAACGAGGAGGGAACAAGCATCCTTCCTGTATGTCCCAGGGAAGGGCTCAAGGTTGTGAGCCTGAGTTTTGCCGTAAGCGACCCGGATCAGGCCATAGTCTTCCGCGGACCGCTGAAGCTCAGCGTGATCAAGCAGTTCCTGGCCGATGTGGAGTGGGGCACGCTTGATTACCTTCTGATCGACTCTCCTCCCGGAACAGGCGACGAGCAGCTTGCCGTCTGCCAGAGCGTTCCGGACCTTACCGGTACCATCCTTGTGACAACGCCGCAGCAGGTGGCCGTGCTGGATGCAAGAAAGAGCATCAGCTTTGCTCATCAGCTTGATGTGGAAATCATCGGCCTCATCGAGAACATGAGCTACCTCATCTGCCCGGACTGCGGGAAGCACATCCAGATATTCGGCAAGGACGGCGGAAAGAACCTGAGCATGGAGCAGAAGATTCCGTTCCTGGGCGGAATTCCCATGGAGCTTGGACTGCAGCAGGGTGAGGATCTGGGCGTGAACTGGATCGAGAGCAACCCGGACAGCGAGAGCGCAAAGGCTTTCAAGTCCATTGCGGAGCACATCCACAGGACGGTCAAGTTCAAGCATACTCCGTATGTGCCCAACTTCGAGTCCTGCTCGCCGTCGGCATGTGCCTCATGCACTGCAAACTGCTCATCCAAGAAAGGCTGAGAGCCGGACATGAAGAAGCTGGACGAAACCACATTCCGTACGCTCGAAGACTCTCCGGATCCGGAACGACTTCTCTGGACCACGGAGGGGCGGTGCAATACTGCAAGGACAGTTCTCTTTGACGTAAACTCAGTGCACAGGAAAGGGCCCGACGGACGCGAGGGCGATTTCGTCGAGCTGGACTTCATCCGCGGAGGCATAACGATCATCCCGTACTTCATGGGCTCCGACGGAATACCGCGCTTTGTCATGGAGCGCCAATACCGCCATGGTTCGGAAAGCGTGACGCTTGAGTTCCCCGCGGGGCTTGTGGAAAAGGGCGAGGATCCTGCGGATGCAGCTGCAAGAGAGCTTCTGGAAGAAACCGGCCTCAAGGCAGAAACGATATCCTATCTCGGCACAGTATGTCAGAATTCTGCATATATGAAGTGTCCTTCGGTATTCTTTCTCGCAGAAGGCCTGACAGTTGTAACAGACATAAAGGACCGTCTGCTCGACGAGAACGAGCAGATAGACATCCTTACCGTGCCTGTTTCTCATGTGCTTGAGAACATAGGGGAAGGCGGCCTTACAAACGGTGCCGCAATCCAGTCCATCCCGTTCTTCCTCAGGGAAATGAGAAGACGGGGAATTACTTTCTGACTTCCTTCTTTATCCTTATGATGTGATACAGTCTCGAACCGAAGTCGCCAAGGACCCTGACGTCCTGAGTGAAACCGGTTCCGCAGAACTGCGGGTTCAGCCTGATGCCGCCGTAGGCCAGGACATCGCCCGATACTATGCAGTGCTCGTCGCTGCTGGTAAGCATGACGTTATCGTCAATCACTTTCCGGAGCTTTCCGCCGGACTTGATGGTAACGGGGCTGACCATGTTGATCAGGCTGCCGAAATCGCGGATGGGAACCTTCTGGATCCTTGATGTGAACTCATAGTCGAAATCAGGCCTTGCAAACGGAATCCTCAGCACCTCCGGGCCGATGTTCGGGCGGTTGAGCGTCTGGAAGTCAAGCACCAGCATCTCGCTGAAATCGGTGTTTGCCACCATCCATCTGGTGCGGTTTGAACCTTCCTCGGAGAGCCTGTAGAAGCGTCCGAACTGCAGCAGTCCGCGGTATTTCTTGTAGAAGGCTATCTGCTCCTTGACCGCCTGCTTCTGCTGCATGTTCAGGGCACTGAGGTCCATCTCGTAGCCCAGCACTCCGAACGCGGCAACGTTGAAGCGGGACTCGTTGTCCGTCTTGCGCAGCGTCTGGTGGTTGGGCGATGCCGATACGTGTGCTCCCATGGTGCTTACCGGGTAGGCATATGATGTTCCGCCCTGGATGACGGTCCTGCTGAAGGCATCGGAGTTGTCGCTGGTCCAGATCTGCGGCATGAAGCACAGGATGCCCAGGTCAAAGCGGTTGCCGCCTGACGCGCAGCCCTCGAAGAGGATCTCGGGGAATGCCGAGACCAGCCTTGAGAACACATCGTACAGACCCATGACATATCTGTGGAAGAACTCTCCCATGCGTATGCCGGAGGCGCTGTAGAAGTCGCTGAATATCCTGTTCATGTCCCATTTGACGTAATCGGCCTTGGAAAGCCTGAATACCTCGGTCATGACCTTGACGATGTAGTCCCTTACATCCTTTCGCGTGAAGTCAAGTATGAACTGGTTTCTTCCCACGGACGGATCCCTTCCGGGGATCATGACGGCCCAATCGGGATGGCTGTCGAAGAGGAGGCTCCTGCGGCTGATCATCTCGGGCTCCACCCAGATGCCGAACATCAGCCCCATGGCGTGGATCTGGTTGGAAAGGTGAGTGATTCCGCTTGTCAGCTTCTTCGTGTTCACATACCAGTCACCTAAGCTGGTGGTGTCGTCGTTGCGCTGGCCGAACCAGCCGTCGTCAAGCACAAAGAGCTCCACGCCCACGTCCTTGGCGGCCCTGGCAAGTTCCAGGATCCTGTTTTCCGAGAAGTTGAAGTATGTAGCTTCCCAGTTGTTGCAAAGCACGGGGCGCTCGCGGTACTGCCATGTGCCACGCACGATGTGTGCATTGACAAAGGCGTGCATGTTGGTGCTTGCACCGTTGCTGCCGGTTGCGGAGTAGGTGACCACTGCCTCGGGAGAGGTGAACTCCTTGCCGCTCTCCAGCGTCCATGCAAAGTCCTGCGGATTGATTCCGCTCTGGAATCTTGCAAGTCCGAACGGGCTTTTCTCTATGATCTCCCTGTGGTTGCCGGAATAGACCAGGTTGAATGCGTAGCACTCGCCGCGGCTGGTCGTGCAGTCCGGGCGCTCAAGGAACACCGCAGGATTGTGGAAAGCACTGGAGACGCCGCAGGTGGAGCCCAGCTCGATGATTCCCTCCTCAAGATGCCTGCGCGTCACGCTGCGTTCGCGTGCCCAGGCACCGTCGAAGGAAACCACGTTCCAGTCTGCGTCCGGAAGGTCAAGCTGCAGGCTTGCCAGATTGCGGATGACTATCTTCTCCTTTGTTCCGTTGGTCAGGATGCAGGACCTGACAAGGACATCGCACTCGGTGAACATGGTGTAGTTCAGCGTGAGTACGATCGGGAGAGTCTTGTCCAGAAGCTGAATCTGGAGGGTAGTGGCCTCGGATGGCTTCTTGGCGTAGGACTGGGCAATCAGGCCGGGGAAATTGGGCTTGCCCTCGATGAACCTGTGCGACCTGTAGGTGAAATCCAGCGTTGTCATGCCGTTGGCATACTCCACCTGCACGGCAGGCGTGCGGAAATCGCCCTTTCCCGGAGTGCTTGTCTCAAGGCACATGGTGTCCATGAAAACCAGAGGCTTTCTTTCCGAGTAGGCCACGCCTGTTCCTATGCCGATCACACGTTTCTGTGCAAGGGCATTCAGATCCGAATCGGCTCTGAGCTTTCTTCCATAGTACAGGTTCTCCAGGTGTCCGGTCTCGCCGACGCGTATGATGTACGAGGTCCTGCGGCTGTCAAGCCTGATGATTCCGCTGCTGTCTGTGGCTTTTGTCATCTGATCCTCCGGTTTTCGCTCGCCTACCATTGTCCTTTATATTTCGGGCGATGACAAGTGACAATGGCGTGGTACTTGCATTGTGGATGGTTTTTTGTTACATTAGTCATGCACTGAGAAGGTGCAAGTGGTGCTGTACCCAAGTGGTCTAAGGGGGCGGTCTGCAAAACCGTTGTTCACCGGTTCAAATCCGGTCGGCACCTAAATTGAAGCGGAGGTCGAAAGGCCTCCGCTTTCAATTTATCCGCCTATCACCGGATTTGAAGCCTGGCGGTAGGAAGACAGTCCGGTGGACTGGCTGAAGCCAGGCCGGCCCGAAGGCGCGCCTTTCCTTGAAAGCGCCGGAGGGCAAATCCGGTCGGCACCTGCTACACTAGTAATCCGGTCGGCACCCTTATTTCAAAGCATATTAAGCATATTTGGAGAGTTTTCCTCGATTTGCAAGGTTTTGCAAGATTTGCAAGATTTGCAAAGTGTGCAAGATTTACAAGGTTTTGCTAATCGTGCGGATCCTGGTTGTCAGGGAAACGAGACTTATGAAGCTTATGAGGCTCAGTAAACCCAGCAGCTTCATCAAGCCTACCAAACCTATCAAGCCTATCAAACCTATCAAGCCTGCCAAAACCTTCCAAATTGCGGATTCCTTAGGATGGCTGGAGGTTGTAACCTTCACTTCTTTTCCGGAAAGACAGCGTATTGAAGTCGGATAAGTTCATAGTCTATAATTTTCAAAAAGCGATATTGTTATGAAAAAAGCACTTCTTGTTC
>JAJBWA010000153.1:0-13170 GCA_031935845.1 bacterium
CACGGATATTCCGGCTCCGATTATCTTCTCCTTGTCCACCAGCCTGATGACGCGGATGCAGCTCTTTATGATGTCGACGCAGAACTCCTCCACGGTTTTGCCTTCCGTGACGGTAGGGATGCGCTCCAGGTGCAGCGGCACGGACAGCATGTTGCACAGGGCTACCGTAGTATACCTGCTGCCGATATCCACGCTCAGAACATAGCGGGAATCCGCTACAATGGAGAGACATGTGGGTCTTCTGCCGTTGGAGCTCTCCATCTTGCCGGTTTCCTCTACAAGACCCTGGGCAATCAGGTCATCTACGATTTCTCCCGTAGAGACCTTGTTTAGATCCAGGACCCTGGCGATCTCTGCCTTGGAGAGATCATCATGGGTGCGCAGGCATCCCAGCACCCTGGCCGTGTTGATCAATCTTGCTGATTTCGGTTGTGAAAGCTTCATGTCCGACATAGTTCTAATGATAGCCCAAAGGCGTTTTTTTTCAAGTTTACTTTAATGCCTGCGGGAGTGCTTTTCCCGGAACTCAGGCAGCACTGCCTTGCCGTGTTCAGTAACGGGTCTGACCCACCTGCCGCTGTGCAGATGGATGAGCATTATCACGAACCTGATGATCTCGTCGCAGTAGACCAGCGGGAACAGCACGTAGATGGAAACCCTGAACTTGAGACCAGCCACGCAGACCACGGGAATGACCATCAGGTACATGAACACGATCTCCAGCACCGTTCCCGTGACGGCATCGCCGGAAGCCCTGAAGGTGTCGTTCATGCACCAGTTTCCCATACGTATCACGGCCACCATTGTGAACACGAGTATCATGTAGCTTGCAATCTCAAACGATTGCCCGGAAAGGCTCATTATGCGCAGAAAACCCGGCTTCAGCAGGTTTATAGGCACTGCAGCTATCGCAATGGTGAAGACACACAGAGGTATGAGACGTCTGGCTTTCTCATATGCATCGTCCAGTTCTCCGGCACCCGTGGCCTTGCCCACGAGCACGGACGATGCGCTGGAAAAGCCTGCGAAGAATCCGATTATCAGGCCCTCAAGGGTCCTGAACACCGCCAGGGCCGCGATGGTCTGCTCGCTCTGCCGGCCCAGAACCACATTCACCGTCATGTTGCCTATTCCCAGGAACACCTCGTTGATGATGATGGGATAGCATCTTGTAAAGAATTCCCTGATCTTGGGGCCAGCCCATCTGAAATGATCCCGGAACCTGAAGATGTACGGATACCTGATTACGGCACAGGAGATGAAGATGACCGCAAGGTTCACTGCGGCGGCGCAGACGGTGGCGATTGCAGCACCCCGCACGCCCATTGCCGGACAGCCGAGGTTTCCGTAGATGAACACCCAGTTGAGGAAGATGTTTGTGAACACGCTGGCCACTGCGGCATAAAGCGGGATCCTGACCTTCTCGGTGGCCCTCAGCAGGGTACTTGCGGCAATCGAGAACAGCTGGAGCGGATAGGCGAATCCTGCAATCTTCAGATACGAGATTCCGACTTCCTGTATCGGGACCTTGTCGGTATAGAGCCTCATTATCAGATCCGGGGCAAGAAGGGCAAGGCTGGAGAACACGACTCCGACCGTCATGATGCATGTCCAGATCAGGCCGTAGCTGCGGCAGATACCCTCCTCATCCTGGGCACCCCAGTACTGGGAGATGAAGAGCATTCCGCCTCCGACAAAACCCCAGTATCCGGCAAGCATGAGGGTCGAGTACTGGGCGCACAGCCCTACCGCACCCACTGCTGTCTCTCCCAGACGGGCGATCATCATGGTATCCACCATGCTGCCCGTGGTGGACAGCAGGTTCTGCAGAGCCACGGGAATGGCTATGGCTGCAACCCTGAGGATGAATGACTTCCAGTCGAATCGGTTCGGGATGTTCATGTCAGGGAGTACTGTAGACGACCGAGACCCTGGCCTTGTAGACGCCTTCGTCCAGGGGGCTCTTGCCCTTCCAGCTGATGCTGAAGGTTCCCAGGATCAGGTCTGCCTTGGTCATTCCCTTGTTGAACTGGACCTCTATCCTGTTTGCTCCGCCGGAGTGGTACACGGAGACGTTCTCGTTGGCACCCTGGAACTCGGGGATTTCCACCTCAGGACTTGAGGTCAGCAGCGGAACGGCATATTTCTGCTTGAGCGTGAGGTTGTCGGAGGAAGTCTCCCCTTCGTAGTCGTACAGATGGAATCCGTCGGCAACGATCTCTATAGTCAACCCGTATTTCTGGGCCTCGTTGTAGATGAAGACCTCATCGCTGGTCATCATGGCAAAAGTGAAGGATCCGTCCTCGGTAAGGTCCAGACCTGAAATCACGGTGGTCTCCTGCTCCGGGCTGACGAAATAGGTCAGCTGGGCCGAGCTGAGCCCGATGACTATGGAAGGATTGACCTGAGGGTTGCCGTCGACGATGCTGGCGATGGTCACGGTGGACGAATCCGCAAACGCGGATCCCATGCAGAGAACCAGAACAAGCATCATTATCAGCGGAAACTTCCTCATTCTTACTCCAAAGCCTTTGTTCAAAGATACACTCATATTGATATTTTGTAAACAATTATGACTATATATCAAAATAATTGGCAGAAGTTTGTACGGACGGAGCCATTTCGTAGTATATTTAATCTAAGGCCCACGGGGCCGCAATACGCATTCAGGGAGGTTCCCAATGAAAAGATGCAGCATCGTCATCCACAGCGTAAGTGGAAACTGCTTCATAATCGGTTCCTACCTCAAGGAAGCACTTGAGAAGAGAAATGTCGACGTCAGGTTCTACAGGGTCGAGGACCCGGATCTCCATATCTGGGCAAACAAGGAAGAGACCGCCAACGATTACTACGAGGACATCATGGAACTTCCCGTGGTCACCCCCGAGAAGCTTCTCAAGAGCGACATGATCATTTTCGGCTGCCCAACCCGCTTCGGCAACATGTCCGCGGAGATGAAGGTATTCATCGACAGCACTGTGGACATGTGCGAGGACCACGCACTGGAAGACAAGTTCTTCGCATGCTTCACGTCCTGCAAGTACTCCCTCTGCGAGGGTTCCAGAGCCCTTGATTCCATGATCTTCTGGGCACAGGGCAACGGCATGATCCACATCCCGTTCGGAATCCACAAGGAAATGCCCACCTGCCATCAGCCAGTTCAGGGAATCGCCCATCTTGAGGGAGACGAGAGCCTTGTGCGCCCGTCGGCCCAGCTGGGAGATGAGATCGACGCCTACGCGGAGAACCTGGCCTCCTACATCCAGGAGTGAGAAAGCCTTCAGAATAAACTTGTTCCCTGCAGGATCACACTGTAAAATGAATAAATCATAGCACGGGGGAAGTTATGAAAAAGGCTTACAGACTACTACTTATAGGAGCATTGTGCATGCTTATCGCAGGTTGTGCCACAGGCAATGTTGATGACAAAGTTCAGCCTCAGACCGTTGAAAGAGAGGAAGGATGCAATCTTCTCACGTTCTACTGGAAGGGAACGGCGGACCTTGAAACAAGCGACGTCTGGATCTGGTGGGAAGGAAAGGACGGAAGCGGCTATCCTCTTGTTCCGTGTGAATACGGCGGAAAGTGCACGGTGAATGTCCCTTCCTACATAAAGGAAGTCGGCTTCATCGTAAGGACGGACTGTTCGGATCCGTGCCAGAACTTCTGGGGCAGCGCCAACAAGGACTGGGCCGAGGACAGGACTGCGGTCATCGACGGTGACACCGAGATCTATCTCATCACCGGAAACGGAGCGCAGTACAGAAGCGATGACGGAGGCGTGACACTGCAGCAGATCAGGTTCTTCAATCTGGCCGGAATAATATCCCCGACACAGATCAGGTATTTCATCGCACCGGGCAACACCGAAATCGCCGGCACCATACGCGTGTCCGACGGAACCAGGAGCCTGGAAGTAACCGGAATCACGGACATGTGGCTCAACGGAACCAGCGGCGTGATCAATCTCGCCGAGGAACTGGACATCGCCACGGAATATGAGGTCAGCATCGAAGGCTACGGAGCCAGGACTGCAATCCCGACCGAGATATTCGATTCCGAGTCTTTCATAGCCAGCTACACTTATGACGGCGATGACCTCGGTTCCACCATAATCAATAAGGATGGAAAGCAGTACACGCAGTTCAAGGTCTGGGCACCCACGGCAAGCCGCGTGGTCCTGAACCTGTTCAAAGCCGGAGACGGCGGCGAGGCTTTCGAGCAGCTTGCCATGGAAAAACAGTCCAAGGGCGTGTGGAGCCTGACATATCCGTGCGGTCACGGAACCTACTACACGTACAGCGTGACAACGGCCGCAGGAACCCAGGAAGCTGCAGATCCTTATGCCAAGACCACAGGAGTTAACGGAAACCGCGCCATGGTCATTGACCTGGACAGCACTGATCCCAAGGGTTTTGACAAGGACGGATACGTCAGTCTGAAGTCATACTCCGATGCCGTAATCTGGGAAATCCACGTAAGGGATTTCTCCAACCAGATAGAAAGCTCGAAGTACAAGGGCAAATATCTTGCATTCACGGAGACGGGACTCAAGAATTCAAGCGGCATTTCCGTCGGAACAGACTACCTGAAGGAACTGGGAATCACCCATGTCCATCTTCAGCCTGTCTATGACTATGCCACGGTGGACGAGACCAGACTTGACGAGCCGCAGTTCAACTGGGGCTACGATCCCAAGAACTACAACACCCCGGAGGGCAGCTACAGCACCGACCCCTACCACGGAGAAGTCAGGGTCAACGAGTTCAAGCAGATGGTGCAGGCACTGCACGATGCAGGCCTCGGCGTTGTCATGGATGTCGTCTACAACCATACCTACGACATCAACTCCAACCTCAACAAGGTTGTCCCCTACTACTATTACCGCTACACCACATCCGGTGTTCCTTCAAACGGAAGCGGATGCGGAAACGAGACGGCTTCGGAGCGCATCATGTTCCGCAGGTACATGGTAGACAGCCTGAAGTACTGGATGACCGAGTACCATGTGGACGGATTCAGGTTCGACCTGATGGCCATCCATGACATCGAGACCATGGCTCAGATAGAAAAGGCCCTGCATGAGATCAACCCCAGTGCCATCATCTACGGCGAAGGCTGGGCAGGCGGCACGGTGGCCATACCGGGTTCCGAGCAGGCCACACAGGGCAACATCAGCAGGATATCGGCCACAAACGGTGCGGCCGGAAGCATATCCGTGTTCAACGACTCCATCCGCGACGGACTCAAGGGAAGCGTCTTCAGCCTGATCACAAAGGGATACATAAACGGATCCGCATCTACGGAGACAGCAAACAAGGTTGCCTTCGGAATCAAGGGCGGAGTCAAGACAAGCGGCACGTCATGGAGCGTGAAGAACGGCATGGTGGTCAACTACATGTCGGCCCATGACAACTACACCCTCTGGGACAAGCTCGAGGCTTCCTGCAAGGGTGCCACGCGTGAACAGCTGCTTGCCATGCAGCGCCTGGGAGCATCCATCATGATGATCTCCAGGGGTACCCCGTTCATGCTGGCCGGAGAAGAGATGCTCAGGACCAAGCACGGTGACGGCAACAGCTACATGTCGCCGGATGCCATCAACAACATCGATTGGGAAGCCCTGACGCCTGACAGCGACGAGTATGCCATGGCAAGGTTCTACCGGGATCTGATTGCCATGAGGGAGAACCTGGGATTCTTCGGGGACTGCGACGTTACATGCAGAATCATGGACGGCTGCGCCCTTGAGGTGACATACCGCGTCCACGGCAACATCAAGGCCATGGCGATAGTAAATCCCCTGGATTCACCATTCGGATACACCCTGCCCTCAGGCGACTGGTACGTGGCCATAGGTGCCGACGGATACCCCGTGGACACTGCCGCAGACAAGCCGGTTTCACCTCATGACGTGCAGGTTGCCGCTAAATCGGTTTACCTTGTTTACAGATGAAAAATTGAGAGTTAAAATCGAAATTAAAGGGTAGCGGATCCGCCTTAACAGGCGGATTCGTCGTCCCCATAAGAGAGAGTATCATTTTGGAGGTAGTATGAAAAAACTCAGCATCATCGTTACCGCGGTCCTGCTTGTTGCCGCACTGCTTGTAAGCTGCGCCACAGGATCCGGAAAGAAAGTGACGGTATCCTGGTATGACGGATCAAAGCTTCTCAGGGAAGACTCCGTCGCGGAAGGATCGAAGATCAAGTCATGGACGCCCGAGAAGGACGGTGCCACATTCATGGCATGGTACGCCGAAGCATCAAAGACACAGCTCTATGACTTCGACCAGCCGGTCACCGAGGACATCGACCTCTTTGCAGGCTACAAGGGCGCATTTGTTCCCGATGAGAACACATGGTGCCTCATCGGTTCCGGTGCAGGAACCCTCAAGGGCAGCAACTGGAACGAGAGCGCAGCTGTCGAGGAGAACTTCAAGCTCACCAAGATCGATCCGAACGCAAACATCTTCGTAATCAGTGATGTCGTTCTCTACGAAGGCGACCAGTTCCAGGTCAGGGTCATGGGAACATGGACAGGCCAGCACGGTGTCGGATATCTGGACGGCTACACGGAGCTCGCAGAGGCTGACGGAGACATCGTCGGTGAAGTCCGCGAGGACGGAGAGCGCTGGTTCTATGCAAACGGCGGTTTCGGAGAGTCCCCCAAGGGATGGAACGTCAACGTCGCAAAGAGCGGTGTCTATGACATCTTCATCGAGACAAACCCGGGTTCAAACGACTACGACAGGATGTGGCTCGACAGAAAGGGCGATGCACAGACAATCGAAATCACCCATGACATGTATGTCGTCGGAACAGTCTTCGACTGGGCAGCAACCGAAGAAGGCCAGATGCAGACCGATGCCATCAGGGAGGACTTCTCACTCACCATCAACGTGACCGAGGAAGACTATGCAGACTGGACGGACGGCAACGCAGTCTACGGAACCACCTGCGCAGCAGTCAAGGTCCTGAACGACATCAACGGAACATGGTACGGAGTCTCCGACCAGAGCGCCGATGCAACCAGCTGGGTGCTTTCTGCCGCAGGACAGGACAACCTGCTCCTCAAGGCCGGTCAGTACAACGTAGCATACAACGCAGTCGCAGACATCGCCACAGTCACCCTCTCCGAGAAGGGTTACTTCCTGGCAGGCGTCGTCGACGGCGCAGACCACTGGGACTGCACGGCTGTCAACCATCAGCTGGAGCAGCTTGATGACAAGACCATGGTCGTCTACTACACATTCACGGAAGCCGACACGGCATCCTGGATCCGTGACGCCGGAAAGAAGGGTGCCGTCAAGGTCACCTATGGCTTCAGCGGAAACAGCGCCGACGAGTGGTTCGGAACCAAGGACACCCAGGACAACCTGATGGTCGACTCCTACGGACTGTATGAGATTAAGCTCCATCTGGACGGCGGCTACATCACGGCAGAGAAGCTCGAGGGCTACTTCCTCGTCGGAACAATCGGCGACGGAGACACCTGGAGAGCCGAAAGCAAGTACTACATCGGAAAGGAGCCCAGACCTATCACATGCACCTGGACGGCCCAGGATCCCGCATCATGGCTCGGAAGCGATATCGCTGCCATCAAGATTATCTATGTCGATGCAGAAGGCAACGTGACATGGTACGGCGCAGCTGACGGAAACAACGTCATGATTCCGAAGGTAGGAACATACACCATCACGCTCAAGGACGGAGTCGTCACCGCAAAGTGACGCAGTCATCGGAGGGGAATGCTCTCTTACGGGGGCACTCCCCTCTCTGATTCATCCAAACAACAGAAGGAAGTATGAAAATGAAGAAAACTATCGCCATTCTGGCTCTTCTGGCACTTGCCTGCTTCATGGTTTTCGCAGGCGGAGACGAAGAGAAGAGCTCGACTCCCGCTTCTTCGGGAGAGAAGATCACCCTTACGGTCTGGGGATCACAGGAAGACCAGGCCATGCTCAAGGAAATGTGCAACGCCTACGCCGCAGCCAATCCCGACAAGAGCTACAAATTCCTCTACGGCGTCCAGTCGGAGTCTGACGCTGCCGACAAGGTCCTGAACGACCCCGAGTCCGGTCCGGATGTCTTTGCCTTTGCAAGCGACCAGATCAACAAACTCATCCAGGCCGGTGCACTGGCCAGAGTCGGAGGATCCATCCTCGAGGACATCAAGGCTTCCAACAGCCCCGAGAGCATCGATGCAGCAACAGTTACCATCAGCGGCGAGGAAAGGACATATGCTTTCCCGATGACCGGTGACAACACCTATTTCCTGTACTATGACAGCAGGGAGCTCTCTGCAGAAGACGTCAAGAGCCTGGACAAGATGCTCTCGGTTGCAGCCGCAAAGGGCAAGCAGATTGCATTCAAGCTCTACGATGACGGATGGTACCTCTCATCATTCTTCTTCGCAGATTCAGACCTCTACTACAAGGTCACCTACTCCGACGACCTCACCGAGTCGGCAGTCTCCATCAACTACGACAGCGCCAAGGGTCTTGACGTCATGAAGGCCCTCAGAGGCTACTTTGCCAACTCCGCCCTGTCTGCAAACGTCGATGACTCCAAGATCATCGCCGGAATCCAGAGCGGCACAATCATCGCTGCCGTGTCCGGAACATGGAACAAAACAGCCATCCAGGACGTCTGGGGAGACAACATGGCCGTTGCAGTCCTGCCCACAGCCACGATCGGCGGCAAACAGGTCCTGCTGAACGGATACTTCGGCTACAAGCTCATCGGAGTCAACGGATACTCACAGAACAAGGCCGAGGCCCTCAAGCTGGCACAGTGGCTCACCAACGAGCAGAACCAGCTCAAGAGGTTCCAGGTCAGAGGATTCGGACCCACCAACACGGTAGTCAAGGCCAGCAAGGAAATCCAGAACGACGCAGTCATCAGCGTTGTCCTCAAGCAGTCCGAGTACTTCCGCACACAGAAGGGAGTACCGGGAGCATACTGGACACCGATGGCAAGCCTGACCAAGCAGTTCGTCGACGTCGATCCGATGACGCTGTCGGATGCAGACCTCCAGGCCCTGCTCGACTCACTCTGCGCTCAGGTCAGAAAGTAAGCGCCTGACATCCGGCAGGTCATGCGGCCTGCCGGTTTTCTTTATCTATTCAGGATAAGGATAGCTTATGGATAAGAACAATTACTTTTTGATGAACCCTTTCCAGAAGTTCTTCTACAAGGTCGGCAAGGCCATAACCGGCTTCCCCTCGGCGTTGGGGAGATTCTTCTGCATGCTCGGCAGGGGGATTGTAAATCTCTTCAAGGGCATCGGAAGGGCAATTAAGGACTATTTCGTAGGTTTTGCCAAGGGAAATGCCCTGACAAAGGGCTCCTACGCCATCATGGGACTGGGTCACATGGGGCGCGGCCAGGCAGCCAAAGGCGTCATCTACCTGCTGATAGAAGTCCTGTTCGTGCTCTACATGGTGTTCTTCGGGGCACCGTATCTGGGCAAGTTCTTCTACGGATTCTTCAACAAGGGAACCGTCGGAATCACGGAGACTGCGGACTTCTGGAACGATGATCTGGGAATCTACGAGAAGGTGGTCGGAGACAACAGCTTCAAGATCATCCTCTACGGAATCCTGACGATCTTCATGATCATCTTCTTCCTGGCCATATACCACAGGAGCCTGAAGGAAAGCAGGGAACTTGAAGATATCGTGAAGGATGGAAAGAAGGCCGTTTCATTCAGAAAGGAAGCCGGGGAACTGATGAACGAGAAGTTCCACATACCCCTCCTCTCGCTTCCGATGCTGGGACTGTTTGTCTTCACCGTCGTGCCGTTGGTGACCATGATCGTCATAGCATTCACCAACTATGATGCATCGACCGAAGTCCCGCAGCATCTGTTCAGATGGGTGGGATTCGAGAACTTCAGGGATATCTTCGGCGGAAACTCCGCTCTCAGCGGAACATTCCTCAGGGTCCTGGGATGGACGCTGGTCTGGGCATTCTTTGCCACGTTCTCCAACTATTTCGGAGGCATGATCGTGGCCCTTCTGATCAACAAGAAGGGAATCAAGTGCAAGAAGCTGTTCAGGACAATCTTCGTCATGACAATCGCGGTGCCGCAGTTCGTGTCGCTGATGATTGTCTCCAAGATGCTCGCAGCAGGCGACAGCATGGAGATGAGCGGAATAATCACGCAGATCCTCTACAAGCTCTTCGGCTTCCAGCTCAAGTTCGGAATCAACATCACGCACACAAGGGTGGCCATCATTCTGGTGAACATGTGGATCGGAATCCCCTACTCCATGCTCATCTGCTCCGGAATCCTCATGAACATTCCTGCGGATCTGTATGAGAGCGCAAGGATCGACGGAGCCGGCCCCGTGAAGACATTCGTCAAGATCACGCTGCCGTACATGCTGTTCGTGACAGGGCCTTACCTGATCACCACATTCATAGGAAACATCAACAACTTCAACGTCATCTACCTGCTGTCAGGCGGAGGACCTGGAGACCTCCTCAAGTACACGTCGGGAGCAAAAGGAACTGACCTGCTGATCACGTGGCTCTACAAGCTGTCGCTCGGAATCGACCGCAACTACAAGCTTGCATCCGTCATCGGTATCCTGGTGTTCATCATCTCCGCGACATTCTCGCTTCTGGTGTACAACAAATCCTCTGCGGTCAAGAAGGAGGACCAGTTCCAGTGATCTACAACGACGAGAAAAAACCCAAAAGAAGAAGAGACCAGTTCCGCAACTATCAGACCGGCGTCATAACCGGCAGCATGAAGGTACGCAACAGGATTTCCAACGGCGTCACCTACTTTGTACTGATAGTGCTGAACATCATAGCGCTGACCCCGCTGGTATACCTTGTGGGCCAGTCCTTCCGCGCCGAAGCCGGAGCCTGGAGCAGCTCGTTCTTCCCCAAGACCTGGACGTTGGCAAACTACAAGAGACTCTTCACGGAAACCCCGTTCCTGCGCTGGTACGGCAACACGTTCTTCGTGGCCGTTATCTCCTGCGCAATCACCACAGCGTTCGTTCTGGCAGTCAGCTATGCATTCAGCAGAATACGTTTCAGGATGAGAAGACCCATGATGAACGTCATGCTGGTGCTTGGAATGTTCCCCGGCTTCATGTCCATGACGGCCGTGTACTTCCTGCTGAAGATCCTGCTTCCGAACAACTTCCAGTCGCTTCTGAGCCTTATCATCGTCTACAGCGCCGGAGCCGCCCTTTCCTACTACGTGGCCAAGGGATTCTTCGACACCGTGCCCAAATCGCTTGACGAGGCGGCATTCATAGACGGTGCCACAAGGGCCCAGATATTCTGGAAGATCACCATTCCGCTCAGCAAACCCATAGTCATCTACACCATCCTGGTGTCGTTCATCGCCCCGTGGTGTGACTTCATATTCGTGTCATTCATCATGTCCGGCGTGCCCGATGTCGGAATGTACACGGTGTCCCTGGGAATGTACAAATGGCTCGAGCGTGAACAGATCCAGCAGTACTTCACCACGTTCTGCGCTGCCGCAACCATAGTGGCCATACCCATCACGGCGTTGTTCATCTGGCTGCAGAAGTACTATGTGGAAGGTATTACAGGAGGAGCCGTCAAAGGCTGATTGATTATGAAAAGACATCGTATATGTGTATTGCTTCTTGCCGTTCTTGCATGTATCTGTCTGGCTTCCTGCGCAACGGGATCCGGCTCAATAGGCTCTGCAAAAGCCGTGGAGCCGCTGGATGATTCATACCGCAACTACTACGAGATATTCGTCTGGTCGTTCTACGACACGGACAACGACGGAATCGGAGACCTGAACGGAGTCCGCCGGAAGCTTTCCTACATAAAGGACCTTGGCTTCAACGGAATCTGGCTCATGCCCATAACCGTCGGAACCAGCTATCACAAATACGATGTCGAGAATTACTATGACGTCGATCCCCAGTTCGGCACTCTGGATGACATGAAGGCACTTGTCACCGAGGCACATTCAATGGGGATCGACATCATAATAGACCTTGTGGTCAACCACAGCTCCAGCAGCCATCCCTGGTTCAAGAGCGCCTGCGAATACCTTGCGGCGCACGGCGAACCGGGCGGCGAGTACGGAGAGTACTACAACTTCTCCCAGACACAGAAACAGGGCTATCAGCGCGTTCCCGGCTCTGCCTGGTATTACGAATGCCAGTTTACCGGAACCATGCCGGATCTGAATCTCGATAGCCCCAAGGTCAGGGAAGAAGTGAAAAACATCATGAAGTTCTGGCTTGAGGACATCGGAGTGGACGGTTTCCGCCTTGATGCAGTCACGAGCTTCTACACCAACAGCACGCAGAAGAGCATCGAGTTCCTGTCCTTCCTCAACAGCGAGGCCAAGGCAATAAAGCCGGACTGCTACATTGTCGGAGAAGCATGGCTTACAAACAATGCCGCCGTACGCGAATACTACTCAAGCGGCATAGACAGCTTCTTCTGCTTCCCGCTGGCCATGGGAACAGGAAAGGTTGCCGATGCACTGAAGGACATCAGGAGCAACCCCGGAGTCATCCTGGGCAACCTGATGACGGAGCTTGAGGAAGTCTATGACATCGGAATCCTGGCACCGTTTTTGAGCAACCACGACACGGCGCGCATCGCGTCCTTCACCGGTCGCAGCCAGAGTGACAAGATCAAGATGTCACAGGGCCTTCTCTCGCTGATGAGCGGAAGCATCTTCGTCTACTACGGCGAGGAGATCGGAATGATCAGCACCTCCGACGGTTCGGACCCCTACAAGCGCATAGCCATGAAGTGGAGCGACAAATCCGTCTACGAAGGCTGGACATACACTACACCTCAGGGCATTGCCGTGACCAAGGACAACTACTACTATCCGTCGGTGGAAACCCAGCTTGCCGATCCGTCCAGCATCCTAAGCTATTACAGGAAGTCGCTCGAACTCAGGAATGCAAATCCCGAGATCGCACGCGGAAAGCTTGAGGTCCTGCAAGAGTATTACGATCAGTCAAAGTATGTCTGCGTAATGAGGCGCACGTGGGAAGGCAGCACGGTGACCATAGCCGTGAACCTCGACCGCGAATGGGATCATGACATAAGGCTTGACGGTGAATTTGAGCTTACAGGAACGCTGTGCGTGTCGGATGCGGATGCAGTGTCCCTCAAGGACGGCACCCTGCACCTTCCCGC
>JAJBWA010000154.1:0-14109 GCA_031935845.1 bacterium
CCCTGGCTCCATGAGTATTTGTCATGGCTGACCAGGGTTTTTCCTCTGTTGTCAAAGCAGTTCAGATAGCCGCCGAATTCCCTGTCCTCGCACCTCTGCAGCCAGAAGCGCAGGATGTTCTCCTTGAGTTCATGGGAATAGAAATCGTATAGACGCCGTTTTTCCATCTATGTCTAAAGAATGAACTTCTCCACCACCTTGGCAAAGCCGTCCTCGTCATAGCGGTCCGTGACATAGTCGGCAATCTGCTTGAGTTCATCGGGAGCATTCTCCAGGGTAACTCCGAATGCCGCCTTCCTGATCATCAGGCTGTCCAGCGCCATTCCGTCTCCGATGCTCATTACGTTCTCCCAGGTACATCCCAGCCTATCAAGAAGGATTTCCATTGAAGGAACCCTGAGCTTCGGGTCATCGGATATCTGGATTCCCACGGGATCGGATAGCGAGATTCCTGCAAAATCAAACGATTTCGCCTTCTCAAGCATTGGCTGGAATTCTTTCTCCGGAATACCGTAGAGGTTGAATTTCTCTGCACCGATGTTCTGGGAGAGGAAGAAATCGGAAAGCTTTCCGTAGACGGTGACAGGCCTTCCGGATGTATACATGTACCATACATGGTGCGGAGGTACCGGATATTTCCAGAGGTTGTCCATTATCTCCTTCTCGAAGAAGAGCTTGCCTTCAGCGGCAACCTCGCAGTAGATTCCCTTGCCCTCGAACATCCTGCAGATTTCGGCACTCTGCTCGGGAGTGAAGGAATGCTTGTGTATTACTTCCCCGGTAAGCGTATCCAGTATCCTGGCTCCGAAGCAGGAGAACCAGTAGCGGAATGAGCCGTCCTCGAACTGAGGAGGAAACATGTCGGCAGTCCTGCCTGTGCACGGCACGCAATGGATTCCCCTCTTCTGGCATTCCTTCAATGCATGATGGTTCCTGGGGCTGAGCCAGATCTTGTCCTTCTGAAGGACAGTCCCGTCAAAATCCAGAGTAATCACCTTGATCTTATTTTTGTCAAACATATGGATATTTTAGCTTACTGTGCATATGTCCGCAATCCACTCGGTAAAAGTGCACGACCCCTAATTTGCCGTCATGAGTCGAAAAAAACTGTTTTTGGGATTATTCGATGCAATCTCCAGAGAAATCTACTTCGCAGATTCAATGATTACGGAAGCTGCTTTTTTCAGCACATCCATGGGAATGTTCAGTGCCGGCAGCAGACGGACCTTGTCCTTTGCGGTAAGGCAGAGGACACCGTTCTCCAGGCACTTGGCCACGACATCGGATGCAGGCTTTGCAGTCTTGAGGCCGATCATGAATCCCATGCCGCTGACGCTCTCTATGCCGGGTGCGCCTGAGAATGTCCTGAACAGCCAGTCACTCTTTTCCCTGACGGATTCAAGCAGAGCTTCATCAATCCTGCTCAGTATGCTGATTGCTCCTGCACAGCAGACGGGGTTTCCGCCGAATGTAGAACCATGGTCTCCGAAACCAAGGACATCCTTGCACTTTTCCGAAATCAGTGTTGCTCCCAGCGGAAGTCCGCCGCCAAGGCCTTTTGCAGTGGAGACTACATCCGGAACAATACCGAAGTTCATGTAGCTGTAGAGCTTTCCGGTTCTTCCGTTTCCTGTCTGCACTTCGTCGACAATCATGACGATGTCCTGTTTTTCGGTGATATCGCGGATAAACTTTATGTAACCGGCATCAAGGGGCACCACTCCGCCTTCTCCCTGGATGCATTCAATCATGATTCCGGCGGGGTTGTACTTCTTTACTGCACTCTCCATGGCAGCAGCGTCATTGGCAGGAACGCTTACAAAGCCGGGAGTCAGCGGCTGGAAAAGCTCATGGTAATGATCCTGACCGGTGGCTGCCAGAGTTGTCAGAGTGCGGCCGTGGAAGCTGTTCTCCAAAGTGATTATCGTGTGGCGTCCTGCACCGTATTTGTCGGCAGCATACTTTCTGGCCACCTTGATGGCACATTCGTTGGCTTCGGCGCCGGAGTTGCAGAAGAAGACCTTGCTCATGCCTGTCCTGTTGCACAGAAGCCGGGCAAGCTTTGCACATGGTTCTGTATAGTAGAGGTTGGACATGTGCTGGACCTTGGACAGCTGGTCCGTCACTGCTTTCTGCCAGGCATCGTCGGCGATTCCGAAAGCCGTGACTCCGATTCCGCTTCCCATATCGATGTATTCCTTGCCGGAAGGATCCCTTACTATCGAACCTTTTCCGCTGGAAATCTCCACGGGGAATCTCTTGTATGTTCCTGCAACGTACTGCTTGTCCAGTTCCTTGATGTCCATGCTCTTCTCCTTATTCACCTTTAACCAATGTTCCGGCACCTTCGTTGGTCAGCAGCTCCATCAGGATCGAGTGAGGAACCCTGCCGTCCATGATTACGACATTCTTTACTCCGGATTCTATGGCCGTCACGCAGCACTGTACCTTGGGAATCATTCCGGATGAGATGATTCCTTCATCCTTGAGCTTTCTTGCCTCCGGGATGGAAATCTCAGGAATAAGCGTCGATGCATCGTCCTTGTCCCTGAGGATGCCTGCAATGTCGGTCATCAGGATGAATCTCTCAGCACCAAGGGCTCCGGCGATATGTGCCGCTGCGGTGTCGGCGTTGATGTTGTAGGCGTTTCCGTCGGCATCACAGCCAAGGGTCGATATGACGGGGATATATCCTTTCTCGAGAATGTCGGTGACCGGGCTGATGTTGATCTTGGTGACTTCGCCCACAAAACCGAGCTTCTCGTTCTTCATTTTGGCCTCAATCAGGTTGCCGTCCATGCCGCACAGTCCTATGGCCTTGCCGCCGCGCTTCTCAAGCAGCGTGACCAGGGTCTTGTTCACCTTTCCGGCAAGCACCATTTGGACGATGTCCACGGTTTCCTTGTCGGTCACGCGCAGGCCGTCGACGAATTCAGGCTTCTTTCCCAGCTTGTCCATCATGCTGGAAATCTCCGGTCCGCCTCCATGTACCAGCACGACCTTTACGCCGATAAGCCACAGAAGCACTATGTCGTCCATGACCTGCTGCTTGAGGTCTGGGTTGATCATGGCGTTGCCACCGTATATGACCACTACGGTCTTGCCTACATATCTCTTGATGTATGGAAGAGCCTGGGTGAGGACTTCGGCTCTCTCTGCGTTGGAAAAGCTTTTCATGTTCTGTAGTCTCCGTTGATCTTCACGTAGTCATAGGTAAGGTCGCAGCCCCAGGCGGTAGCTGTTTCCTTTCCGCTGTTCAGCTCTATGAGTATCTCTATTCCCTTCTGAAGGAGGATGTCCTTTGCCTTCTCCTCGGAGAAGTCCACGCCGGCTCCGTTCCTGCACACCGTGACGGTTCCCTGCGAACTTCTGAACGAGACATCTATCTTGTTCACGTCAACATCCGCCTTGCTGTATCCGATGGCGCACAGTACGCGTCCCCAGTTGGCATCTGCGCCGAACATGGCTGCCTTGAGCAGGCTTGAGCAGATGACGCTCTTGGCCACTGTCTTTGCAGTCTGCTTGTCCTTTGCTCCGGTGACGATGCACTCCAGAAGCTTTGTGGCTCCTTCTCCGTCTCCGGCGATCTTCCTGCAGAGATATACGGTAACGGTGTTCAGAGCAGCCATGAATGTCTTGAAATCTTCATTGTCTTCACAAATCAGGCTATTGTCTGCCATTCCGTTGGCCATGACGGTGACCATGTCGTTGGTGGAGGTGTCGCCGTCCACACTGACCATGTTGAAGGTGTCGGCAATGTCGCTTGACAGCGCTTTCTGCAGCATCTGCGGCGTTATGGCAACATCCGTGGTGATGAATACCAGCATGGTGGCCATGTTGGGATGAATCATTCCGCTGCCCTTTGCCATGCCGCCGATGGTACATGTCTTTCCGCCGATTTCGAAGCTGACTGCAATCTCCTTCTTCACCGTATCGGTGGTCATTATTCCCTCTACGGCGTTGTCGTTGCCGTACTTCGAAAGCCCTGATACAAGCTTGGGGATGCCCTTCTTAATAGGTGTTATGTCCAGCTTCTGGCCGATGACTCCTGTGGATGCAACCACGACGTCTTCTTTGCTTATCTTCAGCTCGTCGGCAAGAAGAGCACACATCTGCCGGGCAACTTCGATTCCGTCGGCATTGCAGGTGTTGGCATTGCCGCTGTTGCAGATGGCAGCCTGCGCCTTACCGTCGGCAATGTTGGCCTTGGTCACCGCAATGGGTGCACCTTTGACAAGATTGGTGGTGTAGACCGCAGCACAGGATGCCGGAACTTCCGAGAAGATCAGGCTGAGATCCCTTTTCTTGCGGGTTTTCCTGATTCCGCAGTGTATTCCGCTTGCCGTGAAGCCTTTTGCGGCACAGACGCCGCCTTCAATCACTTTCATTTCAGCTCCTGTCATGCCTGACCTCCCGTTACCAGGCCTGTGGTTTCATCGACACCCAGCACAAGGTTCATGTTCTGGATGGCCGCTCCTGATGCGCCTTTGCCCAGATTGTCAAAGGATGACACCAGAAGAATCCTGTCCTCGTTTCCGAATACGCTTATGATCATGTCGTCGCGGCCGGCGAAAAGACCTGCAGAGAGGAATCCACCATCGTCAGGGCTTTCATCGAACTTCACGAGCGGACCTTTGTAATAGGCTTTATAGGCTTTCTTTATTTCCTCAGGATCAACGGATGCCATTTCCTTGAAAAGAGGAACAGTCACCTGCATGCCTGCGTAGTAAGGTGCAACGACGGGACAGAAGACAGGGGACTCCTCAAGTCCGCACACTGCTGCCATCTCCGGCAGATGCTTGTGCTTCTGCGTGAGGCCGTACATGCGCGGTGCCTGCAGCAGGATGTCCCTGGCCGGGTCTTCATACTGGGCTATCATCTTCTTTCCGCCTCCGGAATAGCCGGTAAGCGAATAAGCGGAGAGCTGCACGTTCTTCTTCAGTATTCCGTATTCCACCAGAGGTGCCACCAGCGAGATGAATCCGCTTGCATGGCAGCCCGGATTGGCGATGCGTTTCGAATCCTTGATTTCGGCAGCCCGTCCTCCGATTTCCGGAAAGCCGTAGGTCCAGCCGTCCGCAGTCCTGTGGGCGGTGGAGGTGTCTATAACGCAGACATCCGGATTCTCGATCATGGAGACCGCCTCCTCGGCTGCCGCATCCGGCAGACAGAGGAAAACGATATCGGCCTTGTTCAGCATGCCCTTGCGTGCCGCCGGATCCTTTCTGAGTTCCTCCGATATGGTGAGGAGTTCTATATCCTTGCGCTCGGCCAGCCTCTGGACAATCCTCAGGCCTGTCGTACCGGCGCTTCCGTCAATGAATACTTTCTTCATAGAAGTCCCTCCAGATAAGCAATCTGTTTCTCAACGGACTTGACCGATGTCCCGCCCTGCGATGTCCTCCTGCTGACGCAGTTGGCAAGATCCACAGCATCGTAGACATCGGATCCGATCATCTTGCTGAATGTCAGATAATCCTCCAGCGGCAGATCCTCCAGAATGTGGCCGGTCTTGATGCAGTAGGCCACTATGTTGCCGGAGATCTTGTATGCATCCCTGAACGGAATGCCTTTCAGGACCAGGTAGTCGGCAAGGTCTGTGGCATTCATGAACCCTTTTTTCGCAGCCTCCGTCATGGCATCTGCATTCACCTTCATGGTGGAAATCATGGGAGCACAGATCTTCAGGCACATCCGGGCGGTATCGCAGGCGTCGAACACGCCTTCCTTGTCTTCCTGCATGTCCTTGTTGTAGGCAAGCGGAAGACCCTTGAGCGTTGTCAGGAGCCCCATCAGGTCACCGTAGACCCTGCCGGTCTTACCTCTGCACAGCTCGGCCATGTCGGGATTCTTCTTCTGCGGCATGATCGACGATCCCGTGGAGAAATCGTTGCTCATCTCCACGAATCCGAACTCCTGGCTGGACCAGAGAATCAGCTCCTCGGACAGTCTGCTCAGGTGCATCATTATGATGGACAGCGCACTGAGGAATTCGACACAGAAATCCCTGTCTGAGACGGCATCCATGCTGTTCAGACAGACAGAGTCGAAATCCAGCTGTTCGGCCTCGAACTGTCTGTCGGTGCTGAATGTGGTTCCCGCAAGGGCACAGCTTCCTATGGGGCTGACGTTGATGCGCTTGCGGCAGTCATCAATGCGCCTGATGTCCCTTGTGAACATCATGGCGTAGGCCAGGATGTAGTGGCTGAACAGGACAGGCTGGGCATGCTGGAGGTGCGTGTACCCGGGCATGATGACTTCCTTGTTTGACTTGGCCTTGTCAAGGATTGCCTTGATCAGATCCTTCAGAAGCACGGTGATGCTGTCGCAGCAGTCCCTCAGATAGAGCCTCATGTCCAGGGCAATCTGGTCATTGCGGCTTCTGGCGGTGTGCAGTTTCTTGCCGGTGGCGCCTATGCGCTCGGTCAGCACTTCCTCAACGAACATATGTATGTCCTCGGCCTTGGGATCTATCTGTAGTTTGCCGGATTCGATGTCCCATAATATCTGCTGCAACGCAGAAATGATGGAATCGGCCTCGTCAAAGGATATTATTCCCTGTTTGGAGAGCATTGACGCATGAGCGATGCTTCCCTGGATGTCCTGCCTGTAGAGCCTGCTGTCGAAGCCAATCGAGGAGTTGAAACTGTCCGCAAGGGAGTTGATTTCTCCGCTTGTCCTTCCTGCCCACATCTTTGCCATTTTTCTTTCCCTTCCGATCAGAGCTGGCCTTTCTCCCTGAGTGCCTGGACCAGTGTGGGCAGACCCCAGAGGTTGATGAAGCCTTCGGACTGCTTCTGGTCATAGTCGCTCTCGCCGAACGTGACCAGGTTCTCGGAGTACAGTGAGTAGGGAGATGTCATTCCCGCCGGGATGATGTTGCCCTTGTAGAGTTTCATCTTCACATCGCCTGTGACGAACTTGTTGGACTCGTTGGCAAAGGCAGTCAGGGCCTCCTGCAGCGGCGAGTACCACTTTCCGTTGTAGATCAGGTCTGCATAATCCACTGCAAGCTTCTGCTTGAGGTGCAGGGTGTCCTTGTCCACCGTGATCATCTCAAGCTGCTCGTGGGCCTTGTAGAGGATGGTTCCGCCGGGAGTCTCGTAGACGCCCCTGTCCTTCATGCCGATGAGTCTGTTCTCGACAATGTCGATGATTCCGATACCGTTCTCTCCGCCGATCTTGTTGAGTTTCTCGATGATCTTGGAGGCCTTCATCTTGACTCCGTCTATGGCCACAGGAGCACCGGCCTCGAAACTGATGGTCACGTAGGTGGGCTTGTCAGGTGCCATTGCCGGAGAGACGCCCATCTCAAGGAAGCCCGGCTTGTCATAGTTGGGCTCGTTGGAAGGATCCTCGAGATCCAGGCCTTCATGGCTGAGGTGCCAGAGGTTCTTGTCCTTGGAATAGTTCGTTTCCCTTGAGATCTTGAGGGGAACGTTGTGGGCCTCGGCGAAATCGATCTCTTCTTCCCTTGACTTGATGGACCATTCCCTCCACGGGGCGATGATCTTCATTCCGGGAGCAAAGCGCTTGATTGCAAGCTCGAACCTGACCTGGTCGTTTCCCTTTCCGGTGCAGCCGTGCGCTATGGCATCGGCACCTTCTGCCAAGGCAATCTGTGCAAGCTTCTTGCCGATGACCGGTCTTGCGAATGCAGTTCCCAGAAGGTATGTCTCGTACTTGGCATCCATCTTGAGTGCCGGGATGATGATGTCGTCCACCATCTCGTCCACAAGGTCCGCGACGATGAGCTTTGAAGCTCCTGTCTTCAGGGCTTTCTGCTCCAGCCCTTCAAGCTCGTCGGCCTGACCGACGTTTCCGGCAACCGCGATGATCTCCGGGTTGTTGTAGTTCTCCTTGAGCCAGGGGATGATGATGGAGGTATCAAGACCTCCGGAATATGCCAGAACTACTTTCTTTATCTCTTTCTTGCTCATGTTGTCTCTCCTTACAAAGTTGCCGCCATGACGGCCTTGATCGTGTGCATCCTGTTTTCGGCTTCGTCGAAGACGACGCTCTGACTGCTGTTGAATACCTCGTCCGTGACTTCCATGCAGTCAAGGCCGAACCTGTCGTAGATATCTTTTCCGATCGTAGTGTTCAGATCGTGGAAGGACGGCAGGCAATGCATGAAGATGCACTGCGGTCCTGCGTTCTTCATAACGTCGCTGGTCACGCGGTACGGAAGAAGGTCATTTATCCTCTGCTCCCAGACTTCGGCGGGCTCGCCCATGGATACCCAGACATCCGTGTAGATCACGTCGGCACCTTTTGATGCCTTGACCGGATCGGTTTCGAATGCCAGCGTTGCTCCGGTCTTGGATGCAATATCCTTGCACTGGGCAATCAGGCTCTCTGACGGGAAGTATTTCCCCGGTGCGCACGCCACGAAGTCCATTCCCATCTTGGCGCATCCGACCATAAGCGAATTGCCCATGTTGAATCTTGCGTCGCCCATGTAGACGAGTTTCTTTCCCTTGAGGGTTCCGAAATGCTCCTTGACGGTAAGCAGGTCTGCAAGAACCTGTGTGGGATGGAACTCGTTGGTCAGTCCGTTCCAGACCGGAACTCCGGCGTACTCTGCCAGTGTCTGGACCAGATCCTGTCCGAATCCCCTGTATTCGATTCCGTCGAACATCCTTCCCAGAACCTTTGCAGTGTCCTCGATACTCTCCTTCTTGCCCATCTGTGACCCGGACGGATCAAGGTAGACGGCGCTCATTCCCAGATCTGCGGCCGCAACCTCAAAAGCGCAACGGGTACGGGTGCTGGTCTTCTCGAACAGAAGGGCGATGTTCTTGCCCTCATGCATCCTGTGGGTGATTCCTGCCTTCTTCTCTGCCTTCAGCTTTGCAGACAGGTCAAGGAAGTACTGGATGTCCTCCGGAGAGAAATCCAGAAGCTTCAGGAAACTCTTTCCGTGATACTTCTTGTCAATTGCGCTTTTGTCCATTTTTTCCTCCGATTCCGCAACAGGTGCGGGAATCATGGATGTATTAATATGCTTTTAATTGGATTGTGTCAAGAATAAAAATGCATTTTTATGACAAAACAGGTAAGATGTAGAATATTTTTCTATATTTATAGGAAAATCATTGCATCCTACTTGATTTTATTTCTGCATAATCTTACATTTTCTAGCATGAGCAGACCGGAAATTCTTGCAAACGACATATTCACCGAAGAGGACAAGGCGTTCATCGTCGACTGCCGCCGCACCATCCACAGATGGCCGGAGGGAGGTTTCGATCTTCCGCGCACCGTTGCCTTTGTGGAATCCCAGCTTGACAAGATGGGTGTGGAGCATACAGACAGATACGGCATCTCAAGCATCGTGGGATACATCAACTATGGTCTGTCTTCTGAGGGCGGGCGTCCTTACACCGTGGCAATCCGTGCCGACATGGATGCTCTTCCGGTTACAGAGAAGAGCGGCCTTGTATTCGCTTCGGAACGTGAGGGCTACATGCATGCCTGCGGTCACGACGGACATACTGCTGTTCTGCTCGGAGTTGCCAGGGTTCTGAAGAGAATGGAAAAACAGCTGACCTGCCGTGTGAAACTTATCTTCCAGGCGTCGGAGGAAAGTGCCTTCGACAAACGCAGCGGTGCCAAACTCATGTGTGATGACGGAGTCCTTGATGATGTAGATGTGATAGTCGGCTGCCATGTGGACAACAATTATCCATGTGGCGTACTGGGCATCCATCCGGGGCCATGCTCATCGAACAGCAATCCCATAACGGTTGAGTTCTTCGGAAAATCCTGCCATGCCACCCATCCGGAGCAGGGTGCCGATGCTCTGGCCATGGCCGTGCGCTTTGTCAACGACTACCAGTACCTGCTTACAAGGCATGTGGCTCCGGATGAGGTCGTGGCATCATCGGTATGCTCACTGCATACCGGAACCGACAGCTACAACGTCATCTCCGACTATGCCAGAATCAAGATGACGTTGAGGACATTCTCGGATGATACGAACGACCGCATCGAGAATCTGATCCGCCTGCTGGCAGACAGCTGTGCACAGCAGTTCGGAGGCACGGCAAAGGTCGATGCCAGAATCAACTATCCTGCCAACTTCAACGATGATGAAATCTGTGCCAAGATGCATTCTGCCCATGCAAAGGTTGTCGGAGAGAAGAATTCAATAGTGGCCGGATTGGACATCACAAGCGAAGATTATGCTTATTTTGCAAGAATCAGACCATCGTGTTACTTCCGCCTCGGTACCCGCAACGAGCAGAAGGGTTGCACCCAGGCTCTCCATTCCAACAACTTTCTTATTGACGAGGATGCCCTTTCCATAGGCTGCAAGGCCTTTGTCCAGTTTGTCCTCGACTGCAATGGTATCATTTGATTATCACCCAAAGAGCAAGCAGATCCTTGCCTTTCTTCCCGGCTTCCACCAGTACTCATCCAAACTTTTTTGCTATTTTCGAATCAGAGTTTGGATTTTCCAAACTCTGATTCGATATTTGAGAAAAAGTTTGCATGGACTCGACTACAATTCAGCAGTTCAGGGTTAAGCTTTGCAGTGCAACCGGGAATTCATACCTCTTCTGCGCTAAGTGCTTCCTTGACAGGAACCATGACCTTCTTGTCGTAGCAGGAGAAGATGGAATCGATCTGCTCCTTGGAGGGCTTTTTGGTGAAGGCGCTGACGACAGGGACAATCACCATGCCACCGAGCATTGCAAAGGCTCCGCAGTTGATTGGACTCTGCAGCACTGCAGGGAAGCTGGATTTGAAGAACATGTTGGCCAGCATGAGCACGGAGCCCCAGATGAAGCATGCAATGCAGCTTGCCTTGGTGGTCTTCTTCCAGTACAGGCTGTAGAGGAACGGCGCAAGGAACGAACCTGCAAGAGCTCCCCATGAGAGACCCATGAGCTGGGCGATGAACGTGACGTTCATCTTGTACTGGATGATGGCTATCACGGCTGAAATCAGGATGAAGACCGCAATGAATATCCTGATGATCGGCAGGGTCTTCTTCTCATCCTTCTTGTTACCCATGAAGACCGGATCGATGAAGTCAAGTGTAAGCGTTGAACTTGAGGCCAGGACCAGGGAGGAAAGCGTGGACATGGATGCCGAGAGCACCAGTACCAGCGCAACTCCGAAGATTGCAGGAGAAAGGTGAGCCAGCATCTCCGGAATGATGGCGTCGTAGCCTTCGGAAGCGATGTTCACGTTGAAGAGGCGTCCGAAGCCACCGAGGAAGTAACATCCGCCGGCAACTACGATTGCGAACACCGTGGAGATCACCGTTCCCTTGTGGATATCGTTCTCGCTCTTGATTGCGTAGAATTTCTGGACCATCTGCGGCAGTCCCCAGGTTCCGAGGGATGTAAGAATCACGACGCACAGGAGGCTGAACGGGTCAGGACCGAAGAATGATGCGAACACACCGGGAGTCGTGGAAACCGATGCATCCGAAACCTTTGCAAGGGCATCGATTGAACCGAGGAAACCACCGTTGATCTTAAGCACGGATCCGATGATGGCCACGATACCTATCAGCATGATGATTCCCTGAATGAAGTCGTTGACCGCAGTGGCCATGTAGCCTCCGGCAATGACGTAGATTGCTGTCAGCACGGCCATGACGGCTATACACACGGTGTAGTCTACATTGAAGCCCATTCCGAACAGTCTTGAGAGTCCGTTGTACAGCGATGCCGTGTACGGAATCAGGAACACAAATATAATAATAGAAGAGACGAGCTTCAGGGTCTTGCTGTCAAAGCGGTTCTCGAAGAACTGCGGCATGGTTGCGGAATGGAGATGCTGGGTCATGATTCTCGTACGTCTTCCGAGAATCGTCCAGGCCAGAAGGGAACCGATGAATGCGTTGCCAAGACCTATCCATGTGGATGCCAGGCCGAATTTCCATCCGAACTGTCCTGCGTAACCGACAAAGATGACAGCGGAGAAATAGCTGGTTCCGAATGCAAACGCGCTGAGCCACGGTCCGACATTCCTGCCGCCAAGCACAAATCCTCTGACATCTCTTGCCTGCTTGCGGCAGAAGATACCCACACCGATCATTATTCCGAAGAAAACCAGAATAAGAAGAATCTTGATGAACATTTTTCCCTACCTCCGTAAGATAGTTATGGAGTAGCAGAAATAATGTTAGAGAGTCAATGAGTTGTGTTATATTTTTTAACAAATTGTTATTATAATAACATCACTCAGCCATGAACACGGAGGACTCGGGACATTTGACGGTTATCTCGCCGACTGCCGATCCAACGATGCAGCACTGGCCTTTGCTGAGGCTCATTCCGTTTACGGAAGCCTCGCCGTCAGTGCACAGCAGGATTCTCGGTCCCCTGCCCTTGTTGACGAACGTTCCGTCAATCATTGCGGTGAGGGTGAAGCCTCCCTCGCATGGGAAATGACGGCCGCCCTTGTCCACGGTGGACTTCATCGGATGCGGGATGTATGTATCGGAGATCATAACCTTCTCCAGCTCGTCCAGATCCATGTGCTTCTTTGTAAGTCCGGCGCGCAGGACATTGTCGGAGTTGTTCATGAGCTCCACACCGTTTCCGCTGACATATGCGTGAAGGACCCTGGGCTTGAGGTAGACGGCCTCGCCGGGCTTCAGATGAACGATGTTGAGCAGAAGCGGAGAGAAGACCCCCGGATCCCCGAAGTACTTGTCCCCGAGCTCCCTCACTATCGAGCATACATCCTCAGGCAGCTGGTCACAGTTTCTGAGAAGCTCCGCCTCTCCGAATGCCAGCTGCTCGGCATCAGTGCGGTAGATCCGGTCAAAAAGGGTTACTATGTCACCGGCATCTGCCAGATGGTCCTGATAGAAAGTGGGAACTGCAGTCTGCAGAAGCTCCCTCACCTGCCCGAGTTCCCTGAATCCGCACATGGCGGTAACGGGAGTCAGGGCATAGAGCATCTCAGCCTTCTGGTTTGAATCCTGGTAATTCCAGTCCTTCCTGTCCACGGTACCGTGCTTGGAAGACTCGCCTTCGAATCCGGCCCTGGCCTGATCCGAATCCGGGTGGCACTGGATGCTCAGACTTCCCGCTATGGCAAGGATCTTGAAGAGGAACGGGAATCCGTCAGCTCCTGTTCCGCAGAAACCGGGATGAGAATCGATGAAGTCGCACAGGGCCTCCCCCGTCTCTTCAACGACGGCGCTGCCCTGTCTGTGGGCGCCCATCCAGAGTTCGGCCCGTGGGCCGTCCTTGGCGAGGCCGAGAATGTCTGCAATGAAATAGTCATTACCCCATGGGTAATTCTTTATGACCGGTCTGATTCTGAGGATGTCACTCATATTTCGAACTCCACTCCCGTGGTCTGGGCCTGATGGACATAGGACACCACCACTGAGGCAAAAACAATCTTCCATAGATATGAAAGGTACATGAAGAAGAACAGCAGCGTAGCCAGCGATCCGTATATGAGCGAATTCCTGACGGAGAACCTGACGACAAATTTGAAGAGAGAACTCAAAAGACCGATTCCGATTGTACCGAAGCCGGCGCCGATCACTCCGGACAGAAACCTAACCTTGCAGTTGGGGATCAGGCAGATCATGAGCAGCAGCAGTCCGAATATCCCCGCATGCGGAGCGATGTACGAAAAGACCTTCTGGAACGTGCTGAGGTCGACCTTCCTCATCCTGATGGACACCGCGTTGAAATATCCGACGAGATAGACGGCAACGGCTATCGCAACAATCCCCACCAGGATTATTCCCAGATATTTCAGGTACCTTATCACCAGCTTGCCCTTGGGCGGTGTATGGAAGATCTTGTTGACAATGGCGAAAACCTTGTCGATCAGCAGTACGAACGTCACCACGAACGACAGGATGCTGACGATTCCCATGCCCATGGCGTTAGTGGTGAATATCCTGAGATATCCGACCAGGGTGTCCCCGACGCCTGATCCGAACGTACTCATGATGGACTCTTCCAGAAGCTTCACCACTGGTGCCAGAATGCCGAGCATGCCGAGTACAGCATAGATCACGGCAAGACATGGAATCAATGCAATGAGGGTGGAATAGACCATTCCGTTGGACAACAGCGACGCGGAGTCTTCGTTGAACTGCTCGACGAAGCTGCGCAC
>JAJBWA010000155.1:0-14865 GCA_031935845.1 bacterium
ACGAGCGCTCCTATGACAGGGAAGACAGACCCTCAAGAAGATCCTTTGATGAGAAGAGGTCTTTCCAGCATGATGATTCAGAGCGCAGGCCGTTCAGGGAGAGAAGGGACTCTGAAGACAGAAAGGGTTTTGAGAGAAAGAGCTTCGACAGAAAGCCTTTCGAGAAGAAACCTTTTGACAGAAAGCCGTTTGACGGCGAAAGACGTTCCGATTCCCGCAGGAAGAGCAGCAGCAAGCCTTACGGCTATGATTCATTCAAGCCTGCCCGCTCACGCGAGGACAGCAACGATTTCTTCTGGAATGCAGAGGATCTTGACCCCAAGAAGAGAGACGACAAAGACTGAGATAACACTTAAGAAATAGTGTAAGAAAAAAGAGACCGCCAGGCTGCGGCAAGTTGAGGAGACATACCTTTTTGGTAGGCTTCGAAACGAGCCACAGAAATGGCGGTTCTATTCTTTCTTACAGACCCATCTTGGCCTTCTGCTTGGCCCATGAATCCTTCAAAGTAACAGTCCTGTTGAACACCATATGCTCTGCAGTGCTGTCATAGTCAGGCGTGAAGTAGCCGCTTCTGATGAACTGCAGGTAATCGCCCGGCTTTGCATCCGCAAGGGACGGCTCCAGCTTGGCATCGTTGACCACAATCAAAGACTCGGGATTCAGGTCATCCAGGTAGTTGCCTGTCTCGCCACCGGGATACTCCGTGTTGAACAGCTTGTCGTAGAGCCTGACTTCGCCGCTGATGGCATACTTTGCGCTGACCCAGTGGCTGGTTCCCTTGACCTTGCGTCCGTCGGGAGTCTCGCCGCCGCGGCTTTCGGGATCGTATGTGCAGTGGACAACAGTGACGTTGCCCTGATCGTCCTTCTCGCAGCTGGTGGCCGTGACGTAGTAGGCGGTCTTCAGGCGGATTTCGTTGCCGATGTACAGGCGGTGGTAGCCCTTGGGCGGAACCTCCATGAAGTCCTCGCGCTCGATGTAGAGCTCACGCGTGAACGGCATCGTCCTGGTGCCGGCCGTGGGATCCTCGGGGTTGTTCTCGATCTCGAAGTACTCGGTCTTGTCCTCGGGGTAGTTGTCGATGACGAGCTTGATAGGGTCCAGGACGGCCATGACACGCTTTGCGCGCTTGTTGAGGTCCTCGCGGACGCAGAATTCCATGAGCGAGTAGTCCACCACGGACTCGACCTTTGCTACGCCGACGCGGGAGACGAAGTCCTTCATGGACTCGGGCGAGTAGCCGCGGCGTCTGATGCCGCTGATGGTGGGCATGCGGGGATCGTCCCAGCCGCTGACTATGCCCAGGTTCACAAGGTTCAGGAGCTTGCGCTTGGACATCACGAAATAGTTGATGTTCAGGCGGGCGAACTCGTACTGATGCGGTGTGTGCTCGATGCCGTCGATGGAGCAGGCCCAGTCGTAGGCGGGTCTGTGGTCCTCGAACTCAAGCGTGCAGATGGAGTGCGTGATGCCTTCTATGGCGTCCGAGATGGGGTGGGTGAAGTCATACATGGGGTAGACGCACCACTTGTTGCCCGTGCGGGGATGCTCTGCGAACTTGATGCGGTAGAGGGCAGGGTCGCGCATGTTGATGTTGGGGCTGGCCATGTCGAGCTTTGCCCTCAGCAGGTACTTGCCCTCCGGGTATTTGCCTTCGCCCATCTCCTTGAAGAGCCTGAGGTTCTCCTCTATGCTCCTGTCGCGGTCGGGGCTGTTCTTGCCCGGCGTGGTGAGCGTGCCTCTGTTCTCCCTGACTTCCTCGGGTGTCTGGCTGTCGACATAGGCCAGGCCCTGCTTGATCAGGTTGATTGCAATCTCATGAAGCTGGTCGTAGTAGTCCGATGCATAGTATTCGTGCTTGCCCCAGTCGAATCCGAGCCACCTGATGTCGCTCTTGATGGAATCGATGTACTCCATGTCTTCCTTTGCGGGGTTGGTGTCGTCAAGCCTGAGGTGACAGATTCCGCCGTATTTCTGGGCAAGGCCGAAGTTCAGGCAGATGCTCTTGATGTGGCCCACGTGCAGGTAGCCGTTGGGCTCTGGCGGGAAGCGGGTGACGATGGTGTTGTTCGGCACCCTGCCGTTGGCAAGGTCGTCCTCGATGATCTTCTCGATGAAGTTGAGGGACTTCTCCTCTTCCGGGGTTCTGGTTTCGTTTTCCATGTGTGATCCTCCTGCTCTTCCAAAGGAGCTATTAGATTTCTGACTGATGATAGCACAATAGTGACGAATGCTCTATATGGAACTGACATATATGGTATAATATTAGGACGCGCGGCAATGAATGACTGCCGGATAGGGAGGATTTTCATGATCGGAACCGTAGGTGAATCACTTGTAGATATCGTTAACGGAAAGGAGCGCATCGGGGGAAGCCCGTACAATGTAGCCCTGGCCGCCTCGAGGCTGGGCGCACCTGTTACGTTCTTCGGCAAGATATCCGCCGATGAGCGCGGCCGGAGGCTGCTCGAGCGCATGATCGACAACGGAGTCCTCTTTGATCCGCAGATGTGCAACGCTCCGGAGCCCACGCTCTGCAGCAGGGCTGTCCTTGACAAGGAAGGCAAGGCCTCCTATGTATTCGATTACGAGGGAACGGCGGCCTGCAGCTTCACCAAAGAAGAACTTTATACATCGTTATGTACTGAATCGGACATCGATATGCTTCTCATCGGATCCATCTCGCTTGTGATGGAACCCGGCTGCAAGGCCATCATGCCCGCCATACGCAAGATGAAGAGACGCCCCGTGCTGTTCCTGGACCCCAATGTCAGGCCGTCCCTGATAAAGGACCCGGCTGCCTACAGGAAGATGATCATGGACCTTGCCGGGGAATGCGAACTCGTGCGCGTCAGCGACGAGGACCTTGCCTATCTGCTTCCGGGAATCTCTACTGCTGAGGCCGAACTGAAGATGCGCAAAGCCTGCCGCGGCTGCCTCATCGTCACAAGGGGAGCATACGGCTCCACCTGGTATTCCAAGGGCTTCAACGTGGATACCCCGTGCTTCAACGCAGGAAAGATAGTGGACACCATAGGCTGCGGCGATACGTTCGACGGCGCCGTGATTGCATGGCTGGAGCGCAACGGACTGATCAACAGCATTGCCAGCCTGACGAAGCAGGATGTGCAGAAGATGATGGACTATGCATCCAAGGCGGCCGGTCTCAACTGCCTGTTCGAGGGCTGCGAGCCCCCGAGGCGAGTTGGCAATGCCGATGATTTGGAGTAACATAAGCACGCAATGAAGATAAAGAACCGGTTCGTCATAGTCCTGATAATCATCGCTTCCCTGGTGGCGGCCACGCTTGCGGGCATAGTGCTCGTGCGCTGGACCAATGCCATCGAGTCCAAGCAACGCGTCAAGGAACTCAGGACTGCCCTCACCGATGTGATCGGCACATACGGGGAGAAGGGGCTTCTGGAGATGGCCGGCGTGCCCGTGGACGACATCTACTACGGCGATTCCGGAGTCTCCCTCTTCCTGGGCGACGAGGCCGCATGGCAGTACAGCAGCGACGAGCTCCAGAACATCAGCATTTTCGAACAGGCCAACATGGCCGTGGTGCACATACAGACGCAGGTCACGGACGATTCCTCATACTTCGATGCCGTGCCGGAAAGCGACACGGGTTCGGGTTTCTTCATCTCGGCCGACGGCCTGATAGTGACCAACTACCACGTCATCAAGGACGCTTCCATAATCACAGTCTCGCTTTACGACGGATCGGTCTACGAGGCCCAGCTGATGGGATCGGATGACGAGAACGACATTGCCGTGATCAAGATCACTCCTACCGCCGATGCCAAGATAAGCACGCTGAGCTTCGGCGATTCCGATTCCCTTCTGGTTGGCCAGAAGGTCATAGCCATAGGAAACCCGTTCGGCTATGACCGCACCATGGTCACGGGAATCATCTCCGGCCTCAGCCGCCCCATCAGGGATGAAAGCGGAAAGGTCCTGCTGGGCATGATCCAGACCAGCGCTCCCATAAACCCCGGAAACTCCGGAGGACCGCTTCTGAACACAAAGGGGCAGGTGATAGGAATCAACACATCCATCTACAGCACCAGCGGAACAAGCCAGGGCATGAACTTCGCCGTTGCATCCAACACTGCTGCGGCATCCGTGAACGACATAGTGAACTACGGCAAGGTATCCAGGGGCTGGCTGGACATCGTTCCGGTGCAGCTTTCTCAGAACATAGTCGACTACGCAGGCCTGAAGGTCAGCAAGGGTCTTCTCGTCAGCCAGGTGGTCCCCGGCGGTCTTGCGGACCAGGCGGGCCTCAAGGCAGGAACACAGGCTGCCAGCTACGGAAGTTCCGTCATATACCTTGGCGGAGACATAATCACCGAGATCAACGGTGTCTCCATCAGCGACTACAACGACCTCTTCACGGCCCTGTCCAACACCAGGCCGGGCGATACCGTCCCGGTGATGGTCTACAGGAACGGCAGCTACATCAGGCTGAACATCGTGCTTGTGGAGCGTACCGAGGAGTACCTGGGCTGGATCAACAGGCTGTCCAGGACATGATCCGTCAGCAGACAAACAATTAGAAAACATAGGAAACAGTATGGCCGAGAACAGATACCCCAATGAAGCCTTCAGGTTCGAACTTCCGTCCAAGGAGGACGTGCTGAAGTTCCATGCCGGCAAGGACGGCCCGGGCACGGGCGAGGTCGATTCCTCATGGGGCGGGGACATGGTCTACAATGTCCACGGCTCCGTGCAGTGGCAGGACAAGCCCTTTGTGGTTCATTCCCCGTACGATGTCTCCGGCGACCAGCAGCAGGCCATAGACAAGCTTTCAGAGGGCGTACTCAACGGAGACCGCTTCCAGACGCTCAAGGGCGTAACGGGGTCCGGAAAGACGTTCACCATGGCGAAAATCATAGAGAAGGTGCAGCGTCCGACCCTTGTTCTGTCGCACAACAAGACCCTTGCCGCCCAGCTTTTCCGCGAGTTCAAGTCGTTCTTCCCGGAAAACAGGGTGGAGTACTTCGTCTCGACATACGATTACTATCAGCCCGAGGCCTACGTGCCCGGCAAGGACCTCTACATAGAGAAGGACGCCGACGTCAACGCAGAGATAGACAGGATGAGGCTTTCCGCATCGTTCTCGCTTATGGAGCGCCGCGATGTCATAGTCGTTGCCACCGTATCCTGCATCTTCAGCCTTGCAAACCCGGTATCTCTGCGGGACATGACGCATGTTTTCCGTGTGGGGCAGGTCTTCGACCACAAGGCGGAGCTGGAGCAGCTTACGCGCATGCAGTACGAGCGCAACGACGTCATCCTCACCCGCGGCTGCTTCCGGGCACACGGCGACATCATTGAAATCTGCCCGCCGTATCTGGATAATGCCGTGCGCATCACGCTGGACTGGGACACCATAGAAAGCATCCAGTGGTTCGACCCGCTTACCGGCGAGAAGCAGAACACGCAGGAGAGCTTTACCCTGTATCCTGCCAAGCAGTTCGTCATGCCCAAGGAGCAGGTGGTTGCCGCAATCGGACGCATCCGCAGCGAGATGGAGGAGCAGTACGAGCACTTCATGGCCACCGGCCGTCCGCTTGAGGCCGAGCGCATCAAGACCCGCGTTGAATATGATCTCGAGATGCTTCAGGAGATAGGCTACTGCCCGGGCATTGAGAACTACAGCCGTCCGCTTTCCAACAGGGCTCCCGGAGAAAGACCCGCCGTGCTGCTGGACTACTTCCAGCCCGATTTCCTGACCTTCATAGACGAGTCCCACGTGACGCTGCCGCAGATAGGAGCCATGTACGAGGGCGACCACTCAAGAAAGAGCAACCTGGTCCAGTACGGCTTCAGGCTGCCTTCTGCCCTGGACAACAGGCCGCTGAAGTTCGATGAGTTCGACCAGGTCACCGGCCAGCGCATATTCGTATCCGCCACGCCGGGCAAGCTTGAGAAGAGCCTTTCCTCCCAGGTTGTTCCGCAGGTCATCAGGCCCACCGGACTTCTTGATCCCGAGATCACCGTCAGGCCTACGGAAGGGCAGATAGAAGACCTGTTCGGCGAAATCCGCAAGTGTACTGCAAAAAACCAGAGGGTGCTGGTGACCACGCTTACCAAGAAGATGGCCGAGGACATCTCCGATTTCTTTGCCTCAAAGGGCGTGCGTGTGCGCTATCTTCACTCCGAAATCGAGACCATCGAGCGTGTTGAGATCCTGCGTGACCTTCGCGCCGGCCAGTTCGATGTTCTTGTCGGAATCAACCTCCTGCGTGAAGGCCTGGACCTGCCTGAGGTCGCCCTTGTGGCGATACTCGATGCCGACAAGATCGGATTTCTCAGAAGCACCACATCCCTGATCCAGACAATCGGACGTGCCGCACGTAACGTCGACGGCCGCGTCATCATGTACGCAGACCGCATGAGCGATGCCATGCAGGAGGCCATAAGCGAGACTCAGGAGCGCCGCGCCATCCAGATGGCATACAACAAGGAGCACGGCATCACTCCCAAGTCCATAGTCAAGGCGGTGGAGGACATCCTGGAGCGCGAGCGCGAGGAAGCTGCGCAGGACGAGCGTCAGGACATCCAGATCCGCAAGGCCGGCTACAACCTGCTGGATTCCTCACAGCGCAAGAAGTACATCAAGGAGCTCGAGGCCGAGATGCTGCAGGCAGCCAAGGACCTTGAGTTCGAGCGTGCCGCTGTGTTGAGGGACGAGATCAAGAACATCAGGGAAATGAACTTTTAGTACACAAATTTAGTTTGAAATTCTTCCATTTGGTGCAATAATATATAACACACACTAAATTGGAGCGAGTATGTCGAAAAAGAACAAAGTCATTAAGCTTGCATCAAAGAACAGGGATAGAGGCAAAAGCTTTTATGTCACCTACAACGGCGTCGAGATGACCCGTGCCGAGCGTGAGGCTCTGATCAGGGCTGCACAGGCAAAGGCCGCACCCGAGCCGGCACCTTCCGGAAAGAAGGCAAAGAAGGGCACCAAGATTGCAGAGCCCAGCCACAGCAAGCTGTTCAACCTGCTGCACCCCAAGAAGAAACAGACCGTAGCTCCGGATCTCAAGTCAGTCGAGTACAAGGCTCCCGAGAAGAAGGAAGAGCCCAAGAAGGCTGAACCCGTGAAGGTCGAGAAGCCCGCTCCGGCACCCGTCAAGGAAGAGCCGAAGAAGGAAGAAAAACCCGCTCCGGCTCCCGTGAAGGAAGAGCCTGTCAAGGAAGAACCCAAGAAAGAAGAGCCCAAGCCGGCACCGGCAAAGAAGCCCGAGCCCGTCAAACCCGCACCCGTGGATGATGACGATGACGACGATGAGGAGATCGAGGACGACGGTGAAGAAGATGATCTCACACAGGCCATCTCCAAGAAGAACGCCAAGAAGCGCATAAGTCCCAACTTCGTCAAGAGAGTCGGAAAGACCGCTGGTCAGAGCTGCGACGAGTGCCTCAACATCCAGCACACCTTTGACGAGAAGATCGCCGAGATCGATGCACAGATCAAGGCCGCCAAGACTCCCAAGGACGCAAGCGACGAAGTCAGGGCCGAGTTCAACGACAAGAGAAAGGCCCTCAGGGCCCAGAAGAAGCAGCTCGAGCTCGAGCGTGATACCAACGCCAGCAAGGCCGTGGCCTTCGAGCGCGCATGTGACGGCTACTGCGACATCTACACCCTGCTTACAGGCAAGGAACTCGATGTCAGGAAGACCGAGAGAATCAATCCGTTCATTCCCCTTACCGAGGAAATGGAGCTTGAGGTCCTCAACAGTCTCTGGGCAGACAAGAACGCCAGAAGGGCTCCCAAGAAGAAAGCCTGATAGCCTGATAATTGAATTACACAGACTGCCGGAACCCCCGGCAGTCTTTTTTTGCGTAATGACATCGTTCATGGTGTTCACGGCGCGCACGACGCACACGGTGCTCACCGTGAGATTGAATCAATTGCTTCAGTGTCTTATCAGGCGGCCGTCGTTGAACTCAAGGATCTTGGTCATGCGGATGCCGGCGGTGATGTACTCTGAGGCAGGCCTGAAGGCGGTGTAGACCTTAATGGTCATGTCGTCATACTGGGCAGTGACAAGGTATTCCTTTCCCAGGTACTCCGTCCTGATGATCTTTGCGTTCTCAAAGCGCAGGTGAGGGAAGAACTCGGGGAAGGGCAGGCCGGGCATGTCGTTGACAACCATGTCCTCGGGCCTGAATACAAGCCTGTGGTCCGGGCCGTAGCACTGGTAGATGATCTTGGATCTTTCCGTCTCCGGAACGCGCAATGTCTTGAGAATCACATCATAAGGCAGGATGTTGCACTCGCCGGTGAATCTGGCGCTGAACTCCGATATGGGGCGTCTGTAGACATCCTCAGGGGTGCCCATCTGCTCTATCTTGCCATCCCGCATGACGATTACCTTGTCTGAGATGCTCATGGCTTCTTCCTGGAAGTTGGTGACAAACAGCATGGTTATGCCGCAGCTCTGCTGGATGGTGCGGATGTCGTTGCGCAGGGCAAGTCTTGTCTTGGTATCCAGCGCGGATAGAGTCTCGTCAAGAAGCAGAAGCGAAGGCTCGGATGCAATGGCCCTTGCAAGGGCAAGTCTGAACTTCTCCTCGGCGGAAAGCTCGGAGGCCTTCTTCTTCTCGGCACCGCGGAGGTTCACCAGTTCCAGAAGACGCCTGATTTCGGCCACCGATTCTTCCTTTCCAAGTTTGCGGCTCTTGAGGGAGTAGGCTATGTTCTGCTCCACGCTCATGTTGGTGAAGATGGAGTAGTCGGGGAATATGATGGCTGCCTTGCGGAGGTTCGCACCCAGGGAAGAGACATCCCTGCCGTCTATGGAAACCGTGCCGGAGTCCGGGGTGTCCAGACCGCTTACCAGCCTGAGGACTGAGCTCTTGCCGCTTCCGGAAGGTCCTATGATGGAGACAAGCTCGCCCTTGGCCACGGAGAAGTCCAGTTCCAGATTGAGTTTGCCGTATTTCTTCTTGAGTTGAGTGCAGACAAGTGCGTTTTCAGACATTGTGTTTGACCTCCCTGGTATGGCCTATTCCGAAGGCAAAGAAGATGAAGCAGAGAACCAGAATCACGGAAGCAATTGCCCTTGCGGTAACTTCATTGCCGCTTTCCGATGCCCTGATCATCTGTGCAAAGACCGTGTTCAGCCCAAGCGATTCGGCCGCCCCGTGGCTTCCGATACCCAGGGCGAATGCCGTGAAGATTCCCGCCCGGACAACCGGTCCGAGCATCTTCAGCTCCATGTGCCTGAAGCTGGCGCCGTCGGAATAACCCAGGGATACCGATGTCGCCCTGAGTGTCTGCGGGACCGACTTTGCCGAAGGCATGATGATCATGGTCTGTATGGGGATGAACATGAGTATGTAGCAAAGCAGCGCAAGGATCATCTTTGCCACGACGGTCTGGGGAATCCACATGTAGAATACACCGAAGCCTGCCGCAAGTGCCATCGGCCCGACTGCAAGCGGGAGCATGGCAACGAACCTGCCTGAGTCCGATTCTGCAATCCCCACGCTTATGTGAATGGCGATGAACGATGAAGCCAATGCCGATGCAAGAGAAACCGCCAGGCAGAATGCCAGAGCCACAAGGAAATCAGGATTCAGAGCCGAGAACAGTGATCTGTAGACCGAAATCGAGAATCCAGCCTCCGTGAGCACTGATTTGAGTACCAGGGCAACTGCCGGTGCAATCAGCATTGCCGAAACGGCGGTCATGTAGATGAATGAAACGATGACCGTGAATGCGTTCGACATGCGCATGCGGACCTTGGGTTCTCCCGGCTCTGCCTCTGCGGCAATGCGTCTTCTGTCTGCTGCAGCAATGACCGCAATGAGCACAATGCCCGGCACAAGGGACAAGACTGAGTTTCCGATGTCCGGAATGTTCCTGAGAAAGAGCAGGGCAAATGTGCCGATGATGGCCGGTCTGAGCCTTGCAAGCGTGATTCTGAAGAAGATATCGGGTTTTGAGGCACCCGTTGAAGCTGCCGTCTGGGCTGTCCTGAGGTCAAGATTCCTCCAGTGCTCGCCTACCATCACTATGAACACGGGAAGACTCAGCATTACATTGATGATTGCGGACCGTACCACGGGATCAAGCTCAAGCTCCGCAATGAGACCGCCTTCTGCAAACAGGCAGTCGAATCCCATGCTCATGACAAGCGGCGGGAAGCAGAATGCAAACGCCAGGATCAACCTCAGGAGCTTTCTGAAGGCGGACCTGCATTTTGCGTAGATGACTATTCCGGGAAGTGCCAGGATCAGGGCCGCAAGCGTGCTCAGTGCGGCATGGGCCAGCGCAAGGCCCGTCTGTTTCAGGAAAGACACATCCGTCACCAGAGCAGGGACAGAGCCGTACCCGCTGTAAACCAGAAGTGCAAGCGGCGGCAGAAGCAGTACAATCAGAAGAATGTAGCCTGCAAGTGAGTATTTCCTGTTGTAACTGCTGATCGTGTCCACGCGTCCATATTAACATAAACGGTTGTGTTGTTTAACACAAATAATTAAGATAAAGGTATGATTCAGTTCTACCTTCTTTCGGTTGTCTATCTGGTTCTCAGCGCCGGTCTGCTTCTGGTGGACAGGTTCGGGGCATCGCTTCTGCTGCTGATAAACCTCAAGACGTTCTATACCTCCAAGAAGGCAATTCCCATAGTGTGGATTTCCGTGGGCCTGGCAATTGCCGCGGCCATCGTGTTCTTCCCCATCTCTCCCGGACCCATCGTGCTGGGCGACATGCTTCCGGCTGCTTCCATCGTGCTGGTGGATCTCTATCTGATGAGCAGGGTAGGCAAGCCCGAGAGAGTGGAGGACTACAACAACGGAAAAAGAAACGCCCTCGGCTATTTTGCCTTGGGCGTTGCATTGATCCACTTCCTGTTTCCCTGGATCGTGATAATCTGATTCAATCTCACAGCACCGTGCCGTTGGGAATCGTCACACCCTTGTTGATGACGATGATTCCGTCATGGATGGAGTAATCGCCGTAATCGCCTTCCTTTCTGGGGATGTCGTCGATTCCGATCCTGCAGCCGTCACCGATGCGGGCGTTCATGTCGATGATCGCGCGCTTGATGATGGTTCCCTTTCCGATACCGAGGTTGGGGATGCCCTTTGCGGCGTTCTCGGCCTTCTGGGCTTCCGTCTCGTAGTATTTGGCTCCCATGCAATAGACGCCGTCAAGCGATGCACCGCTTTCGATGATGGTGCGCACGCCGATGATCGAGTTCACGATGTAAGCGTTGGTGATGATGGAACCTTCCGACGTCAGTGAGCTGGTGATGTTGCTGAAGTTGACCTTGGTTGCCGGCAGATGCCTTCTGTGGGTGTAGATGGGCATCTTCTCGTCGTAGAAGTTGAACTTCGGGTTGATGCTGGCCAGATCCAGGTTGGTGTCGTAGAAGGCCTTGATGGTTCCGATGTCCTCCCAGAATCCGTTGAACAGGAACGATGCCACGGGCACCTTCTTGGTCAGCTCGGGGATGATTTCCTTTCCGAAGTCCGTCTTGTCGTTGTCCAGGGCTGTCTCCATGGTCTTTGCGCTGAAGATGTAGATTCCCATGGATGCAAGGTACTCGTTGGACTCGTTCACATCCTCGTCCAGCTGGGCCTTGAGGTACTTGGCGTTGACGCGGTAGTCCGTGATGTCGCGGTCCGGTGCCGGCTTCTCCAGGAACTGGGTGATCATTCCCTTGGAGTTGGTCTTCATGATTCCAAGACCCGTGGCCTCGGCGCGGGAGATGGTCTTTGCAGCAACGGTGAGCTCTGCTCCGGAGTCGATGTGCCTCTTCAGCATCCTGGAGAAGTCCATCCTGTACAGCTGGTCACCGCTGAGGATCAGATAGTAGTCTGCTTCCTGGTCGCGGAAATGCTTGAGGTTCTTGCGCACGGCATCGGCTGTGCCCTGATACCAGCTCTCGCTGCTGTAGGTCTGCTCTGCCGAGAGGATCTGTACGAAACCGCTGTTGAACTGATCGAACACGTATGTGCGTGCGATATGGTTGTGAAGCGATGCGCTGTTGAACTGCGTCAGGAGATAGATCATGTTGTATCCGCTGTTGATGCAGTTCGAGATGGGGATGTCGACAAGCCTGTACTTACCTGCAAACGGAACTGCCGGCTTGGCTCTGTCCTGTGTCAGCGGAAAGAGTCTTGTTCCTTTTCCGCCTCCGAGAATGATTGATACTACCTTTGGTCCTGCCATGTTATTTCTCCTGTTTTCCAATTAGTTTCTGATAAAGTGCGATATATTCGTCAGCCGATGAATACCAGGAGAAATCCTGGCTCATGGCCCGTTTCCTGATTTCTGCAAGGCTGTCGTGGCCCTGCTTTGTGTTGAATATCTCTGTTGCGCGGTGCACGCGTCTGACTATCTCGAACGGGTTTGCCTGTTCCATCAGAAGTCCCGTGCCCTTGCCCGGATTCTCGTCCACATCGATGATCGTATCCGCAAGTCCGCCTGTCCTGGTGGCCACGGGAATGGTGCCGTAGCGCAGCGAGTACAGCTGGTTGAGTCCGCAGGGTTCGTAGCGGCTGGGCATGAGGAAGAAGTCCGCGGCAGCCTCCACCTGGTGGGCCAGCTTGTTGGAGAACAGGATGTTCACCGCAAGGTTCTCATGCTTTTCCGCAAGCGCCTTCAGTCCGTTCTCAAGGCCTTTGTCGCCGGTTCCCACAATCACGAACTGCACGTCCATCTCCGTCAGGACCTGCTCCATGCACGTCAGCACGGCGTCAAAGCCCTTCTGGGCTGCAAGACGGCTTATCATTGCAAAAAGCGGTACGTCGGCGCGCACCGGAAGTCCCTGCTGCTCCTGCAGCTCTTTCTTGAGCGCAGCTTTGCCTGCCATGCGCGAGATGCTGAAGTGATGGTCTATCAGCTTGTCCTTCTGCGGGTTCCACTCGTCGATGTCGATTCCGTTGACGATTCCCTTGAGCTTGTTCTGGCGCTTGACCAGAATGGGATCGAGTCCGCAGCCCTGTTCGGGACTCTGGATTTCCTTGGCATATGTGGGGCTCACCGTGGTGATGTAGTCTGCGTATACCAATGCCGACCCCAGCATGTTGACCTGGCCGTTGGAGAAGAGCTTTTCGTCCGGCTTCACGTTGGCATAGAGGAAGTCCATCCTTGCAAAGGTGCCCTGGTAGGCCAGGTTGTGGATGGTGAACACGGTCTGGGTTCCCCTGAAGAACTGGCTTCTGTTTACCTTGAGGAAGTAGGGGACAAGGCCTGCGCACCAGTCATGGCAGTGAAGGATGTCCGGCTTCCAGTCCAGTGCCTCGCAGACCTGGAGCGATGCCTTGCTCAGCAGAGCAAAGCGGAAGAAATTGTCGCTGTACGGGGTGAAGCTCGTGTCGCCGTAGATTCCCAGCCTGTCGTTGAACACGCTGTGGCACACGAAGTAGTAGATGGTCTTTCCGACATTGCGGCTGCGGATCTCCACCTTCTCCGGGCCCTTGAGCATGTCCACCTGGAGCACGCACTCGAGCTTGCCCGAGTCCTCCAGCTTCGTGTTGTATGCCGGGACGATTATCCTCGCATCATGACCTTTCTCTATCAGTGCGGGAGGGAGGGCGCCTGCCACGTCCGCAAGTCCGCCTGACTTGGAGAACGGCACGGCCTCACTGGTGATCATAAGAATCTTCATAGGTTATATGATACACCACATATCCGGCAAAGAGAACAAAATAAAAACCTATGGTTCCTTCGGTGGTTCAGAAGGTCTTCTCCAGGGGACCATGCGCAACATTGTCGTATCATGAAGACAACCTTGACCTGTCGTTATTGCTCTGAGACCTCATGTGTTTTACACTTGTCCGTACAGAGGTTTATATGGATAGATCTGAAGCTGGGAAAAGGGCCAGAGAGCTTGTGGACAGGATGACCGTCTCCGAGGCGGCAAGCCAACTTATCTACAATGCACCGGCCATAGAGAGACTGGGAGTGCCGGCCTACAACTGGTGGAATGAGACTCTTCATGGAGTAGCAAGGGCCGGAACGGCCACCGTATTCCCCCAGGCCATCGCAATGGCCGCCACATTCGACGAGGACCTCGTGGAACGTGAGGCGGAAGTCTGCGCCGTTGAAGGCCGGGCCAAGTACAATGCTGCAAAGGCCAGCGGGGACGGCGACATATACAAGGGTCTGACGTTCTGGAGCCCCAACATCAACATATTCAGGGATCCCCGATGGGGCCGCGGACATGAGACCCTGGGAGAGGATCCATATCTCACGTCGCGTCTCGGCGTGCGGTTCGTCAAGGGACTCCAGGGAGACGGCCCGGTGATTAAGGCCGCCGCCTGCGCCAAACATTTTGCGGTCCACAGCGGTCCGGAAAGCCTGAGGCACAGCTTCAACGCCGTTGCTGACGAGAAGGACCTGGCGGAGACGTACCTTCCGGCATTCAAGGCGCTGGTCGATGCCGGGGTGGAGGCCGTCATGGGTGCTTACAACCGCACCAACGGGCAGCCCTGCTGCGCCAACGACTACCTGATGAAGGAAAAACTCAGGGGAGAATGGGGCTTCAAAGGCCACTATGTTTCGGACTGCTGGGCGGTCAGGGACTTCCATGAGAACCACAAGGTCCCGTCGTCTCCGGAAGCGAGTGCAGCGCTTGCACTGAACACTGGCTGCGACCTCAACTGCGGCTGTACATATGATTTCGTGATGAAGGCCTATGAAGAAGGTCTTATCTCGGAGACAGTGATCCGCGAGAGCGCCGTAAGGCTGTTCACTACCAGATACATGCTGGGAATCATGGGTCCGTGCGAATACGATTCCATTCCGATTACCGAGGTTGAGAGCCGGGAGCATCTGGAGGTGGCACTGCGCGCCGCACGCGAGTCATGCGTTCTGCTGAA
>JAJBWA010000156.1:0-3028 GCA_031935845.1 bacterium
CCATAGGAAGGTCGGAGGCGTCTGCTTTGTCACCTGTTTTTCCAACGACACCTTCTCTAGCAGAGCTGTCCTGTTTCCTATCAGGTTGTCGATGGAACCCCTGTGGGCATATTCTCCCGACGTGATGACACTGTAGCAGAGAACCAGTGCATCCGGCCGGGACATGATTCCGTATTCAGGCCAGAACACTCCCAGGCTTGCCGCCAGGTGTCCGCCTGCCGAAAAACCCAGGACGGCGATCTTGTGCGGATCCGTGTTCAGTTCATCCGCATTGCATCTGATCCATGCCACGGCACGCGCAAGTTCATCCTGTGGCTCGGGGAAGATCCCCTCCTCACGGTGCCCTTCTCCGGTTGGATTGCATGTGTAGTAGATTATTGCCGCATTGTAGCCGAGCGAGTTGAAACGTATGGCTACGGCTTCAGCCTCGCGTTCGGAACAGAAATGATATCCTCCGCCCGGGCATATCAGGATGAACGCACGCCTGCGCTCCATATCGATATTGGGATAATTGGAGAGGACATATGTCCTCAGCACGGCATTGCCGATTTCGACTTCCCTGTAGATCATCAGTCTCCGACCTCTTGCTATGTAGTATATCCGTAGGAACATTTTTGTCATCATGGCGGGAATCCCAAAACAGCAAGTTGTTTGTTATTATAATAACAGAATGTTACAAATTATTACAAAACATCCCATACCCGCATTGACCTGAACCGTTTTTGATGCCTTAATGGACATACATCACTTTATTAAATAATGGAGACATAACTATGGTCATCACCGATTTCCTGGAGAGGAACGCAAGACTATACGGACATGACACCGCACTTGTTGTGGTAAGCCCTTCCGAAAAGCGAGACCAGGCCGTCACGTGGCGTGAGGCAAGCCTGATAGAGAGTGCTACGGATTCCCCGTACAGAAGGGAGCTGACATGGAGTGCCTTCGACAAGATGGCAAACCGCTTTGCAAACCTTCTGCTGAGCAGGGAGGTTCCGAGGGGAACCAAGGTAGGAATCCTGATGATGAACTGTCTTGAATACCTGCCCATCTACTTCGGAGTCCTCAAGGCCGGCTGCATTGTTGTTCCGATGAACTACAGATACTCAAGTGACGAGATCAAGTACTGCCTGGATCTGGCGGATGTCGAGATCCTGGTGTTCGGTCCCGAGTTCACGGCCCGTATGGATGCAATTGCAAACGACATCCCCAAGGTCAGGACCATGTTCTATGTTGGAGACAACGGCCCCTCGTACACAGAGAACTGCATGAGGGTCATCGGATTCACATCCAACGAAGCACCTCCGATTGCACTCACCGAGGATGACTACGCAGCCATCTACTTCTCTTCCGGAACCACGGGATTCCCCAAGGCCATACTCCACAAGCACAGAGCCCTCTACTGCTCATGCCTGACGGAGCAGAACCACCACGGCCAGACAAAGGACGATGTCTTCCTCTGCATCCCGCCGCTTTACCACACAGGTGCCAAGATGCACTGGTTCGGAAGCCTGATGACGGGAAGCAAGGCTGTCATACTCAGGGGCATCAAGCCCGAGTGGATCCTCAGGACCGTCACGGAAGAGAAATGCACCATAGTCTGGCTGCTGGTACCATGGGTACAGGACATCCTTGACTCCATAGACAGCGGAAGGATCAATCTGGACAACTACCTTCTCAGCCAGTGGCGCCTGATGCATGTCGGAGCTCAGCCGGTTCCGCCAAGTCTGATCAAGCGCTGGCTCAAGGTCTTCCCGCACCACCAGTACGACACCAACTACGGCCTTTCCGAGTCGATCGGACCGGGCTGCGTACACCTTGGTGTCGAGAACGTCGAGAAGGTCGGAGCAATCGGAGTTCCGGGATATCTCTGGGAAGCCAAGATCGTAAGGGAAGACGGTAAGACCGAAGTCGGACCCGAGGAAGTCGGCGAACTTGCAGTCAAGGGTCCGGGCGTCATGGACTGCTACTACAAGAATCCCGAGGCTACCGACGAGATACTCAAGGGCGAGTGGCTGCTTACCGGCGACATGGCCAAGAAGGACAAGGACGGCTTCATCTATCTGGTGGACAGGAAGAAGGACGTGATCATCACCGGAGGAGAGAACCTCTACCCCGTCCAGATCGAGGATTACCTGCGCAAGTTTGACAAGATCAAGGACGTTGCGGTCATAGGACTCCCGGACCAGAGGCTCGGAGAAATAGCCGCCGCGATTATTTCGATCAAGGACGGCATGACATGCACGGAGGACGAGATCAACGAATTCTGCAACGACCTGCCGCGCTACAAGAGGCCCAAGAAGATCATCTTTGCCGATGTTCCCAGGAACCCGACAGGAAAGATCGAGAAGCCGGTGCTTCGTGAACGCTACAAGGCGGCGAACCTTGTCGAGCAGCAGATAACAAGCTGATGGAGAATCATATGGAAAGAAAACTGATGTTGGGAAACGAGGCCTTTGCAAGAGGTCTGTTCGAGGCAGGCTGCAGCTTTGTATCCAGTTACCCCGGAACACCCAGTACCGAGATAACGGAATTCGCGGCCAAGTACCCCGAGATCTATGCCGAGTGGGCACCGAACGAGAAGGTGGCCATGGAGTCGGCATTCGGAGCATCACTTGCCGGAAAGCGCAGCTTCTGCGGCATGAAGCATGTAGGACTCAACGTAGCTGCAGACCCCCTGTTCACCATCTCCTACACCGGAGTGAACGCAGGCATGGTCATTGCAGTAGCGGATGACCCGGGAATGCACTCGTCACAGAACGAGCAGGACTCCAGGCACTACGCCATTGCGGCAAAGGTCCCCATGCTGGATCCTTCGGATTCACAGGAGGCTTTGGACTTCACCAAACTGGCCTATGAGCTTTCCGAGAAGTTCGATACTCCTGTCATCGTCAGGATGTGCACCAGGATTGCCCATTGCCAGAGCTCGGTTTCCCTTTCTGAAAGGGAGGACATCAAGGACAGGCCGTATGAGAAGAACATAGCCAAGTACATCATGATGCCCGGTATGGCCAAGAAGCGCCATCCC
>JAJBWA010000157.1:0-4808 GCA_031935845.1 bacterium
AGTTCGATGATGGTGCGGATGTCAACAAGGGACGCTATGATTCCCTTGAAGGTGTCGTGGGACTGAAGCTCAGACCAATCGAGGACAAGTTCTACCTGCACATATACCCCGAGGTGGGAGTGTCCCTTCTCGGTGACTACGGCTGGGTTTGGGCGCAGAACATGATCCACAAGATCGGCGGAATCCACTGCGTGGAACTCCCTTATGACAATCCCGGACAGAAGACCGCGCGCATGATTCTCGGCACCAGGGTGAACGCCGGATTCAAGCTGTACCGATTCGAAAGATCGAACCTGATAGTGGAGGCGGAAGCTTCAACAAAGAACATCCTGGGTTTCCAGTCGGAGAACTATATCATCGGCAGAGTTTCAATTTCCACGGAGACCCATGACCTTGTGGGTTTCCATTTAGGCTACATGTTCGCATCGGCACTCACGGATACTCCGTCCTACACGCAGGATCTCTACCTCAGATACCTGAGGGGCTGGAGGCTGGGCTTCACTGTGGACACTGGCCTCATTTTCCTGAAATACACGGGGAACCTGGAGTCCCATTACGGATACGGATACATCGGAGTGGATGCCATGGGCTTCTTCGCTCCCAGAAGCTGGGAGGAGACCGATGCCTACCTGCGGTTCACCCAGAGCAGCTTCTACGGCCACTTCTACAATCTTCTGTCAGTCGGAATCCCCATCTCCGACCATCTTGAGGTGATGATCAAGAATTCCTATCTGGGAGGTGAGCCTCTCAGTCCCAAGGAGGAGGCTCAGGCGGATCTGAACAAGGATGTCCGGCTGAAGCAGGATTATTCCTTCTTTACCCTCGGTGTCAGGATCAACGCCCACGGGTTCCTGTCGGACTACGTCAATCCGTATCTGGAAGTGGCGCTCGGTCTGCAGAAATTCGTAGTCTACATCCTGAACAATCAGGTTGTGGACCCGGAGGATATGATCGGTGGATATGTGCCGTCCGCCGAATTTCTGTATCATGACGACGAACCTTTCGACAAGATATTCGGATTGGTCAGTATCGAAGCCGGAATCGACATACTCCCGGAGAGTCTCGTGGTGTTCCAGGACACAAGCATGCAGCTTGAGGTGTTCGGAGGCGTCAACGTAATCTGCGGAGGCACTACGCAGGAGATCTCGCTCTACAGGTATATCAACAAGTTCTGGGAGACGGTGGACCCGAAGTATCTGGAAGACCTCGGCTGGAAAGCCCGCTTTGTTCCGTATTACGGATTCGGCGTCAAGTTCGGATTCGACCTCTGAGGGGGGCAGGCATATCGGCGCCGTCTATGAACCGGATCTGAAATTATCCTCTCCCAAGCACCACAACACGATGGGCATAATCCTTTCCCTTGAAAAGGATATTGACGGAAAGGTCCTGCAGGATGTGGTGGAACGGCTCCGGGTCCGCTTTCCGTATTTCTACGTGAAAGCCGCCGTCATAGACGGCAGGCTGGCTGCCGTGCCGAATCCGCTTCCCATGACGGTCAGGAACACCTGGGATCCCATTGACCTGAACTCCGAGGCCTCCAACTACCATCTGGCGGCCTGGAAATATGAAGGAAAGAGGCTCTGTTTCGAGATTCCGCACTCCATGACTGACAGTGCCGGCGTCATGCCGTATCTCAAGAGCACGATGTACCTGTATCTCTCCAGGACAATAGGTGTGTCATTCGATCCGTCCGGCTTCCGCCTCCCCGGGGATGTAATCCCGGAATCGGAGACCGGGGATCCTTTCATGCATGTCGACTTCGACGGAGTGACGTCACCGCTGTACAGGAAGGATCCGATCCGGCGCTTCTTCAGACTGGTGAACAGGACGACTCCGGTTGATAAGAAGGTGTTCTTCCTCAGCCTCAGTGAAGCGCAGGTCATGCAGTTCTGCAGGAACAACGGCGGAAGCCCGAATGTCTTCTTCTCCGTCATGATGGCCAAGGCGGCCAGGCGCCATGACCCTGAAAGCAGGGAGACAATCACGGTTTCTGTTGCCATCAACCAGAAGGCCATGCTGGGAAACAACGACAACTACCATCTGTCCATCGGAGCCGGAATACTGGATTTCCCCAAGGAAACGGATATGGATGATATCCGCAAGGTTCTCACTATGGCCCACGGCCAGCTGATCCTGCAGGCCCAACCCGAGAACTCCATCTGGGATATCAAGCAGCAGGAGCTGTCGTCTGCACCGCCTTCAGACAAGCCGCAGGCGAGCATCTGCGTCTCCTATCCCTCGGACAGGAGCTTCGGGCCGCTGGATCCGTACATCAGGGAGTTTTTCATCTGCACGTCGTTGTCCAGGATTACGGATGTGTTGTGCGAGGTAACATGCCTGAACCACACCTTCTTCGTGGCCTTCATGCAGCCGTTCCCGTCAGATGAATACCTGGGGTGTTTCCTGCAGGAGCTTGATCTTGCGGGCATCGGCTGCAATGTTCTGGGCAGCGAGCCGCTGAGAATGTGCGGTATAGAAAGATGATTGCGCAGAAATAAAAAACCGGTAGGGGACTACCGGTTTTTTTGATCAAGTCTTGATCTATTCTGATCAGAAAATCAGGTCGAAATTCTTCTTGATTGCAGCTTCGCTCTGCTTGATGAAGTTCTCATACTTCTCGAGCAGACTTCTGCAGGCAGGAGAGATGTGGACATTGTAGCCGTCTACATCGGCTCCGCGTGTCTTGACGACTGCAGACTCTCCGAGATACTTCTCGATGGCTTTGATATACTTCTTGGCCTTGCCGTCGCTGATCTTCATTACGTCAGCAGCAGCCTTGATTGACTTCTGTGTGTCGATGAGCTTGATGAGTTCAACTGCTTCAGGGGTGAAGAACTCGTTGTCATTATCAACCAGAACGATTCTTGAACAATACTTCATTTTTTACCCTCCATATAAAAGATACCCGCTGAAAGCGGCTTTTGCAATTCAAATTTGTCTGAATCAGCTCTTATAGACTTCCATATCCATCTTTTTCGTCTGTCGTGCAACTATTGCAGCCACCACGACGTCGCCAAGACAGTTGCTCATGCACAGGAACATTCCCAGAATCGGTCCTATTCCCATCACCAGCGTGACGGCCTCGGTGGGGACATGCAGCTGCTCAAGAAGAACAGACAGGCAGATGACTCCGGCTCCGGGCATTCCGGGTGCTCCCATTGAGAGCACGATGATCAGGATCACCATGGTGACCAGGCTCTCGCTCGACACCTGGATTCCGTAGACCTTTGCCAGCGCCAGCGCAAAGACCGCAAGCTGTATGCACGTTCCGTTCATGTTCAGCGTAGATCCCAGCGGGATGGACAGGCTGTAGATCTTGCTGCTTACGCCGATCTTCTTCTCGCAGAAGGCCATGTTGATCGGGATTGCCGCATTGCTGGATGAAATCGAGAAAACCTGGAGCATCACCGGAACATACTTCCTGATGAACGGGATGGGGTTCAGCCTTCCGAGAACTATCATCAGGATGCAGTAGATCACCATCATGCAGGCCAGACCGAAGATGAATGTGCCGAACATGCTCATGATCGAGATCACGGTCTCGATTCCCAGATCCAGTATCATCGATGCCGCCGAGCAAAAGACCGCTATGGGCATGAAGCTGATCAGGATTCCGGCTATCTTCATGAAAAGCTCGTTGAAGGCGCTGAACAGCGACTGCAGTATGGATGAATACTGTCCGATCAGTCCCGTGGCAATCCCGCACAGGACGGCCAGGATTATCAGCTGCGGCATGTCGTCGTTCAGGAAAGGAGCCACCACATTGGAAGGCGCCATGCCTATCAGGATTTCCTTTATGGAGAACGATGTCCCCGAGTACGCCGATGCGGAACCCGAGACGGTGGATGCAAGGGCGGCCTCTCCCGGCTTGAAGAGATAGAACGCAAAGATTCCCACTGCAACGGCAATTATGGTGGTGAACAGGTACAGGCTGATTGTCCTGCCGCCGATCTTGCCCAGATCAGAAAGGTTCGTGAATCCTGCTATGCATGACACTATTGAGAAGAACACAAGCGGCGCCACCACCATCCTGAGGATGTTGATGTAGACCGTCTTGATCGGACTCAGGATATAGTCGTCAAGCACGTTGTTGAACGAATCAGGTGCGAACATGGACAGCATGGCACCTAGGAAGACCGCGGCAATCAGGCAACCCAGCGTCTTGTACAGGAACGTCTGCTTTGACTTTATCAACGTCACCCTTATGAAGTTGGTGCCGTTTTTGTGGCGGTACTTCAGGTCCTGCGCCAGTGACCTCAAGAGGATGTTCCTGATTGTTTCCTGCGCCGAAGGACCGACGTCTTCCTCCTCCGGCAGCTGTGCAGCGGCCATGTTCTCCGACAGCGAATATTCCGTACCGGAGGCAGACATCTCTACCGTGACCTCTCCCATCATCCTGCGGACCGTGACGGTGAGACCCGAAATTCCGTCACTGTATGTGACGAGGCTTCCGATCGCTTCTTCGGAGACAAGGGTTCCCTTCAGTGCATCCTTCTGGTTCACCTTGCTCTCGCTGAGGCAATCGCGGATGAAATCAAGCGCCCGGTTGATTCCGTCCTGATTGATGTCGAAAGACTTACTTCTTTTCATGACTGAAGATAATACACCAAAGAGACGGATTATGCCATCTACCTGGGGCATGGAGTGGGCAAAAAACTATATGAACTTGACAACCATCCCGTTGTGAAATAGTATTCAGAACGTTGTTTAACTATCTGTTTCATAATGAATTATCGGGAAGGGTAGGTATGGATTACAGGAATTACGGCGGAACAGTCTACATCAGGGCGGACAAGGGAGACGAGATA
>JAJBWA010000158.1:0-9487 GCA_031935845.1 bacterium
AACTACGAGGTCAAGACAACCGTAAACACCACTTCCAACAGTACCAAGAAAGTAGTGAACTTCTAGTCTTTCCAAGTGTCTGGCCAAGCAAGAACCTGCCTCCGGGCAGGTTCTTCCGTTATAAGAAGATAATCCCGCTGAATCCGTTTAATGAGTTATTTTTACACACACTATTGCACAAGTTATGCACAACACTTCGAACGGGTTTGCAAAATACCCTGCCAGAGGGCCTCCAGGTAAGCTTCCCAACTTGGTACTAATCATGTGAGTAGTAGATTGTAATTTGTTACAACATAACGAATTATTTGTTGTACAGACAACGCGTTTCTGTTAAAAAGTTATATAGGTTTTATTGTTGTTCTGTAGTGTGGTTTTCGAGCCCGTAAACTAAATTTTTAATCAGTTATGCACAGTTTACTGACAACTTGATTCCACTATGGTCTGAATTGCTCCGATGGCATAAATCGAGGCTGTTTCACATCTTAGGATATTGGTTTTAAGCAGTACCGCCCTGAAGCCTGCATCCAGAAGAATACGGCACTCGCTCTCCTCCAGTCCGCCTTCCGGACCGACCACTATCGCGGTACATCCGCCGAATCCCCTGACGCATTCCATCAGGTCCGACTGGTCTTCTGACAACCTGGTCTGGTGGAGTACAAGGCCGAGTGTTTCCAGTCCGCCGCTTCTTGACTCCAGATCCGCAGGGATATCTGCTATTCCGATCACGCCATGTACCTTTGTCGGGACCAGTGATCCGCTCTGCTGTATTGCTTCCGCCACCAGTGCATCATAGCGGCCGATCCTGGATTCTTCCTTGCCCTCCAGATTTGCCACGCAGTTTACGCTCCTGACAAGAACGATGTCCCTGACGCCCGCCTCGGTGGCTTTCTTTATGATGTCATCGGCCTTGCGTCCCTTGGGCAGGCACTGGTAGAGGATGATCGGTCTGAGCGGCCTTGATTCCGGCAGGGCATCGGTCCTGCTTTCCGCAGAGTAAGCCCTGTCTGCGCTGAGGGTGCAGCCTGTCTTTCCGATGTGCGTAATGCAAAGATTCCAGAGGCCTCCGTTTCTGTCCCTGCCCATGATCTTCTGGCCCTCCTTGAGTCTGAGGGCGCGGATGAGATAGTTGAAGTCCTTGCCGGTGAGTTCCAGGGAAGGGCTTCCGTCATAATCCGAAGGCATGAGGAAAAGCCGCATGTAAAGATTATGGAAGATATTGTAAAATAAAACAATCACAAGCAGCTGGACAGGAGGCTTACATGAGAATACCGCTTGCGGAATATCCGCGTCCCCAGATGGCAAGGGACAGCTATCTGTGCCTCAACGGAGTGTGGGAGCTCAAGTTCCTCTCCGATGCGGAGAAGAATCCCCGGACGGTACCGGTTGTCGTTCCGTATTCTCCTGAAGCCGAATTCAGCGGCGTGAACAGGACCCTTCAGGACTTCGAGACCATGATATACAGCAGGCATGTGGATTTCCCCGATGTGGATTTCTCCCGCAGCAGGCTGCTCCTGCATTTCGGGGCCGTCGACTACAGGGCCGTGGTGTTCATCGACAAGAAACCGGTGTTCGAGCATGTGGGCGGATACCTGCCGTTTTCCGTTGAAGTCGACAGATCTTCATTCGATCTTGACGTCAGCGTCCAGGACCCCGGAGACACCCAGGAGATTTCACGAGGCAAGCAGAGCTCGGATCCCGGCGGAATCTGGTACCCCAAGACCAGCGGAATCTGGCAGACCGTGTGGATGGAGAAGGTTCCGAGGACCTACATCAGCGGTCTCGTGATCCTGCCTGACCTCGAGGGCTTCCGCGTTACGGTGAACATGAACGACGGCAGCTGTATTCCTGCCGTGCTTTCCGTCGGCGGAAAGGAAGTCTCCATACAGACCGGAAAGGAAGAATACATCAGACTTGACAATCCCAGGCTCTGGACGCCGGAAGATCCGTTCCTGTATCAGTTCGACGTCTCCGCCGGAGAAGACAGGGTTCATTCATATGTGGGGCTCCGGACGTTCGGTGTAGGACCGGACGGGAAGGGAAACAAAGTCCTGCTTCTGAACGGAAAGCCGTATTATCACCATGGTCTGCTGGATCAGGGCTATTATAAGGGCGGCTTCTATACTCCCTCCGATGACAGTGACTTTGTAAATGACATAAGCACCATGAAGGCCATGGGATTCAACACGCTCAGGAAGCACATCAAGGTTGAACCGCTGCGGTGGTACTACCACTGCGACACTTTGGGCATGCTTGTCTGGCAGGACATGGTTTCCGGAGGAGGGCATTACAGACCGTCCGTGATAACGGCTCCGCTTGTGTTCGGATCACACCTGAAGGACGACAGGTATGACAAGTTCGCAAGGGAGGATGAGCAGGCGCGCAAGGTCTGGGAGCAGGAGGCCTACGACACGGTCAGGACTCTGTACAACTGCACCTGTGTGTGCATGTGGGTTCCGTTCAACGAGGGCTGGGGACAGTTCGATTCCGTGCGCATCTGTGAGAACATACGCCGCATTGACGACAGCAGGACCATTGACCATGCCTCAGGCTGGCAGGATCAGGGATACGGTGATTTCAGAAGTCTTCACGTCTATTTCCGCCCATACAGGTTCAGGCGGGACAGTAAGGGACGTGCCGTGATCCTGACGGAGTTCGGCGGATACGGCATGGATACGAATACGACTTCAAAGAAGACCTTCATCTACAGGCGCTTCAGGACAAAGGACGAACTGACGCGTGCCATAGTACGGCTGTATGAAAAACAGATCATTCCTGCCAGGAAGAAAGGTCTTGCGGCATCGATCTACACTCAGGTCTCCGATGTGGAGCAGGAAGTGAACGGCCTGCTCTCATACGACAGGAAGCAGGTCAAGGTCGATGTGAAAGAGATTGCAAGGATGTCCGGAGAACTGATGTCTGTCTGATCAGAGGATAACCGACGTCCTGAGGGTCACCACCATTACCATGAATCCTCCGAGGAAGAAAACCACGGTTCCTATGTTCGAATAGATGAAGGATGATCCTGCAACCACCGTAAGGAAGTTTCCGATTGCCATCAGTATTATTCCCGTCAGCCGGACTACCGATGCCTTGGTCTGTTCATTGAACAGTATCACCAGTATCGATATCAGCGACGTGGCTGCAAGGACAATCAGTATCGACAGAGGAGCCAGCAGGGTCCAGACTCCCTCGATGTCCTGTGTGGCCGGAATGGTGACCGAAAGGAACAGAAGCCCTATGGTTCCCAGTATGTTGAATCTGGTGGTTATTCCCTGTTCGTTGTTCTGATAGAACAGCGCATAGCCGGCAATTGAGAAATAGAGCATGAACTGTGAGAACAGCTGGAGCCTGACCGCAACGCGCGGAGGCAGGATACTCCAGCCGGTAAGAGCGGTAAAGTAGGACAGTATCCTGAGTTCCGTGAGAGCCAGGTACATCATGGCCAGAATCATGAACATGTTGCCCGGATTGTAGGCAGTAACGCTGGTCTTGTAGTAGGAGATGGTGATCAGAAGCAGGATCGAGACCCTGACCGTGGTCGAGATGAACGGATAGCTTTCGGAAGCTTCCTCGCTGATTACCATGCCGTAGACGCATGTAGCAAGGCAGATGCCTATGACGAGGATCTGAAGCGTCAGGGAAAGGAACCTAAGGAGCTTGCTGTTCATCAGATGTTGTCCTTTGCCGTGATGCGGCAGTCGGCGTTGAGATGGCAGGCCGTGAAGCTTGTTCCGAGACCGGCCAGCATGATGTCGAGCATGAGGGCCATTCCGTTCAGAAGCGGAAGCATTCCGATTATCGCGAACTGTGCTCCAGAGATGTCTACGCTGATAAGTCCCAGTGCGAATGTAGTGGTGAATACGACCTCATAACCTGCATGAATGGCGCTGATGAAGCTGGCCAGCGTACATGCCAGAGCTATGGTGATTGTCTGAACGGCAGTCGGGAGCGACCCGTTGATGGCGAATACCAGGGAGCATGTGCACATTGATGAGACAAGGGCGCTTCCGCCTTTGGTCAGTATGCTGTGTATAGGAAGGGCTGTCGACACCACGTTCTTCTGGATTCCCAGGTTGATCCTGCAGTCGGTGTACAGCGTGCTCTGGCTGAACAGATAGTTGACCGAGAAGAACGAAGCCGCTCCTGCCGACAGCAGACGGAGGATCTGCCTGTACGGGTTTCTTCTGAATCCGGTCATGACGGCATAGATCAGCGGGATGAAGCAGAGCAGCATCAATGTCCCGATTATGAAGCAGAGGGCCATGAACTTCCATGAGGAGAAGACCGATGCGTCGGACCACAGCTGATGGAACCAGGTTCCCGAGAGGAAGAAGATTCCTATCCACAGCAGGCTTGCCACTTTCCTTGCAAGCCTGAACATCACCTCGCTGATTGAGTTCAGCGTTATGTATGCGGGCCTGATTATCTCCGATGTCGGGCGGATTGCGTAGCCGAATACAAGAGCAAGAAGGATCACCGGAAGCAGACAGTCCGAAGACTTGATGAAGTTGACGAATGCGTTTACCGAAAGAGGATCGGCCGATGCCAGTCTTGAAGCAGTGGAACTTGCCAGCAGCGCCTCGATTTCCGCGGCCTTCTCGGCGCTTTCCGGAACTGTCGACGTTGCCGGGAATGCCGCAGGGAACACCCTGAACAGGAGGACCGTTATGATCGAAAGGGCAGCGGTAGTGAATGCGGCCCAGAGAATGGTCGTGAGCCAGACATATGACGTACGTCCGGGCTTCCTCGAGAGGGAGGCCGTTCCCGATGTCATGGTGAAGAAGGCCAGGGGGAAGACAATGAAGATTCCCATCTTCATCACGATTTCAGCCACGAAAGTGATGAATGAGATATAGCCCGCACTGCCTTTGAATGTCATTTCGAACGCCAGCCCGAAGGCTGCGGCCACAAGGTAAGTCAACCAGGTCTTCATAGACTGAGATTATATTTGCATTACAGGGCTAATGCAAGAGATTGTCCAGCCTGTACTGGGCGTCGCCGCATTTCCTGAGCCATGAGTCAATCTCTGCCTTGTACTTGTCCAACTTCTTCTCCGTCAGATGTTTACCTTCACAGATGGCATCGGCCAGATATGCCAGGTACATGCATTCCTGGAAGGACTCGCCCCTGAACCACCGGACACCCTGGTATTCGTTGCGGCCGATCAGGTCAAGGAACGGTTTCTCCGTGAGAAGTCCGCTGATGTCAGATGTTCCGCGTGCGATTATCAGAGCGCAGCGCAGCACTATCGGCTCCGGGGCTTCGAAGAAGCGCGAGAGCTGCAGGTGCTGGACGGTCCTCATGGCATCCTCCATGGTCGGTTGTGAGGACAGGAACGGCAGAGTAAGGAATCCTGCGGCAAACACCGTCACGGCATCGTAGTCCATGATTGCATTTCCGTTTGCAAAGAGCTGATGCCTGCATGCGGCTTCCATGTCGTTTAGCATGGCAAGAATCGTCTGCGGCTTCATGATGTGCATGTTGAGTCCGATTTTGCTGAAGAGGGAATCGAACTCCTCCATGTAGGTGTAGCAGGAACCCAGAGTCTGCATGACGTTCCTCTTGTTCACGCTTGTGCCCTTGCCCTGGAGTATGGTCCTGAGGTCCTTGAAGAACTTCTGTCCCTTGATGGGTTCAACCGCCTCGAAGAAGGGTTCGAGATAGAGGATCCTGATCTCGTGCTCAAGGTCCTGTATGCCGTGTCCGTTGTACTTGTTGTAAAGCCTCTCGTAGACGCCGTCGATGTCCTCGACCTCATAGATATTGGTGAAAACCTTGGTCTCGTAGCCGTTGAGGGATATCTTCATGCCTTCGTCGAACAGTTTCTCGGACGGGTACAGGTAGGTCTTTCCGTTGCTGAAGTTCCTGTAGACCAGATAGCGTCTGACGCCGCGTCTGAGCCTGAGGCTCTGAGCCACCGACACCACTTCCATGCGTCTATCATGTCCGTCCTTCACCAGCTTCTGCGCCGAGAGGTTGATCCATCCGTCCACGCGCTCGTACTGGTTGTTGTAGAGCACCATGGCCATCTGGTTGTCGTCTCCGTTGGTGTATGCGAATACGGACTCAAGCACATTGCCGTATCCGTCGTAGGCATCGAACAGCTGGAAGTATCTTGATTCCGAGAACAGCCATCTCATCTTGAGCAGCGGGAAGATCCTCCTGCGGTGCTCCTCGATCAGGCCTTCGTTCGGACTTTCGTTCCAGTATGCCCTCTGGTATTCCATTCCGTACTTTTCCCTGAAGCCTTCTATCTGCCCGTGTCCGAACATCGGCAGGCCGGGCAGCGTGGAGAGCAGGGTACAGACACCGAAGTACTTGTCTCCGTCTCCGAACTGGGCAATGGCGGTCTCCTCGTCCGGGTTGTTCATGAAGTTGACGTAGCGCTTGAGGATGTCCGGGTCATATTCAAGCGTGGCCTTGATCATGTCACGGTACTTCTTGTTGTCCTGGTTCTTGAGCATGTGCATGAAGGCGCTGTTGTAGACCCTGTGCATTCCGAGGGTCCTTACGAAGTAGCTCTCCATCATCCAGAATGCCTCGGCCAGAAGCAGCGTGTCCGGAAGCTCGGTCTGGATCCTGTCCACGACCTCTCTCCAGAATTCGTTCGGAATCCTTCTGTTGAATTCCTCCGTGGTCATTCCGAACTGTGCCCTTCCGGCGATGTCTCCGCCGGTTCCCGGCTTGGGGTACCAGAGTCTCTGGATGTGCCTCTTTGCAAGAGTCATGGCGGCATCGAACCTGATTACCGGGAAGTTTCTGGCAACGGCCATTATCTGCTGGATGACGGCCTCTCTTGTCTCAGGATTGAGGAAATCCAGCTGTGCAGTGTCATTCCAGGGCATCGTCGTGCCGTCATTGCCGTGGAAGATATATGATGTCTCGCCGGTCCTGCGGTCAATGCGCCTGAAGGTGACTGCGGCATCCGTCCTGTTGTAGTAGTGGTCCTCGATCCTGATGTCCAGGTCCGGATCCTCCGACAGGTTCTCGCCGTTGTATGTGTATGACGGGAACGGCGGATAAGACTGCTGGATGAAGTAGTTGCTGTGGTATTTCATCCAGTCGCTGTCAAGGCCGGTATGGTTTGGAACCATGTCGCTGGCAAGCCTGATGCCTCTGTCCCAGCAGCGGCTCTTTAGGTTGAACAAGGCGTTCCAGCCGCCGATTCTGGAAGCAATCTCATAGCCCTTGAGAGAGTATGCGGATGACACGGCATCCGGGTTTCCGCAGAGGTTCTTGATCTTCTTCGATGCCGGGCTTCTTTCCCACAGGCCTATCAGCCAGAGTGCGGTGAAGCCTGCATCCCTCAGATAGTCGAGCTCCTCGTCTGGAATCTGGTCCAGGGTGTGGATGTCCCTGTGGTATTTCTTGGAAAGCTGATCCAGCCAGACCAGCGTGCTTTTTGCCATCATTATGACGTTTGGCATCCAGTTCCGGTCCGGAGTGAATGATTCGACGTCATCGTCTCCCAGATTCGAATAATCAGGGATCTCTATGGGGCCCGGGCCGCCCTGGAAGCGGGGCCTGTCCTCTTCCTGCATGAAGTCCTTGCTTCTGAGCAGGAGCGTTGCGAACTCCTCCGGAAGGAGGGCCTCCCAGTGCTCGAGGATATATGCTATCTGCTTGGAAAGTGAATCCGGATAGAGCCTTGCGGGGAGCGTGAGGAACGAGAACAGGTCATCTTCCGTGGATTCCGAGAACCCCGTTCCCTTGAGGTAGCTTCCCATCATGGCGGTCAGTGCCTGTGTTCCCTGGGGGAACTTCAGTTTCTTCTGGTCCAGCATCTCACCGGTGGCTGCAAGCAGGGCAGGGTTGGCCTGAAGTACCTGATGGACGAAGAACGCCCTTGCGGTCTCGACTCCATGAAGGACGTCGGTTTTTCCGCTAAGTCTTGAAGGGAAGGCCTTGTCGTAGAAGTCCAGGACCTCGGCCGTGTCCTTGTTCTTCTCTGCCAGCACTGAAATCCTTGAGAACGGGTCGGAGTCGGAACCTCTCAGGAATGTCGAGATCACGGCCTGATAGACCATATGGAGCACTGCCGAAGTATATGTCTTGCCGGCGGTGATGGGATGCTCATGGCTGTTGTTGTAGACAACCGAGACCTCCTGGGCCTGACGGTACATCATGTCGGCCCTGTCCGATGTCTCGAACATTGGCTTTTCATAAGTCATGGTCTCCCTGCAGATCTCAGATATTCTAAAGTCCCTGTTCTTCATATGATCTCCTATCCTCAGTCCATATATTGTACAGCAGTTTCCACGGCATTATCCAGTATAGATTCAAGCTGTTTTTCCTCAAGCTCGGAAAAACGCCCCAGAACATAGTCCGCAACCTGCATTCCGGCAGGAGGCCTGCCCACCCCTATGCGGAGCCTGCCGAACCTGTCGGTACCCAGATGCTGCTTTACGGACCGCAGTCCGTTGTGACCGGCCATGCCTCCGCCGAGCTGTCTGCGTACGGTGCCGAAATCAAGCTCGATGTCGTCATGCGCAACCAGGATGTCCTCCGGCTTTATGCCGAAGAACCTTGATGCTTCCTGCACGGAAATACCGCTTTCGTTCATGAATGTCTGCGGTTTCAGAAGGACCGTATTCCCTTTTTTCAGGAACAGCCCGTGGAATTTGCCCTGCCAGCTGCCGTCGAATCCGGGAAGCTCCGAGAGGCGGTCACAGAGAAGCCAACCGACGTTGTGTCTGGTCCGTCTGTACTGGATTCCCGGATTTCCTAGAAAGACAATCAGTTTCGGCATGGTTCCATAATAAAGCCCACGCCCGAACTAAGCAAGGAAAGTTGACAAGAGAAGGCGCCGGTGGGACAATTCCAGCGGGGGAACCATGGCACAGGCAAGAGAATTCCAGAGATGCGCACTCATCATGGGCGTGCTGTCCACATCGGAGGACAGGCATGACGGAATCATATCGCTGCTGGAAGAGCATTTCGGTCCGGTGGAGATGTTCAGCCCGGTCATGGATTTTTCCTTCACGGATTACTATGACGGCGAGATGGGCGGCCGGCCCGTACGCTACCTCCTGCTGTTCAGGAACCTTGTGGATCCGTCGGACCTTGCCGGAATCAAGATCCTGACCAACTCTCTGGAGAAGCAGTTCGTTTCCGAAAACGGAGGCCGCACCGTGAATCTTGATCCGGGAATCCTGTCCCTGGCCAGCCTGATCCTGGCTTCCTGCAAGGACAGGTCCCACAGGATTCCGCTCAGGGACGGAGTCTATGCCGAAACCACATTGATCTACCAGAACCATGATTTCCAGGCTCTGCCATGGTCATATGCCGACTACAGCAGCGATGCCGTCAGGGCCGTCCTGCGTTCTTTCCGGGACAAATACCGTGAAATCCTGAAAACAACACAAAAAACCTGATTTTTATTCTGAAAAACTCAAATATTTCCCGCACTTCTCTCGTATATGCGGGCATGAAGAAAAGAAAGATATCCTATGTCTTGCCGCTTCTTTCGGCGCTGCTGGTTCTCCAT
>JAJBWA010000159.1:0-6921 GCA_031935845.1 bacterium
ATCCCACAGCTAAACATACGGACAACAGAATGAAAAGACAAAAACCAGGAAAAATATCCTTACACTGCGTAATGTACTGTCAGATAATTTGGTCCCCTGGTTGGTAACCATGAGGTAGTCTGCGAACACGGCCAGATTTCCGAATTCCTGTCTTACATGACCGGAGCCCGTAATCTGGTCGTCGGTGTTTTCCGCAATGCCGAGGGTCCATCTGTCATTTCCCCCGCCGAAGGTAACCGAAAAAGCTGTGGATAGGATTACCGAAATGAGCAAAAGGGTGAGGACTGCTTTCTTCATGACACCAAGTATATTTTCCGTAATTGACCGCCGTCAACATATGTCCGTAAGGCAAATGGAGTTTGAATGAAGTATGCGGTTTTACCAGATCCGGGTTGTCTTGAGGCCGAGGCGGATCAGGACTTCGTCTATGGTGTTTCTGGAATATGATTCGAAATAGATGAAGTTCCAGTACGCCCATTCTCCGTAATCCGAAACTCCGTCAGACAGTATGATGTGTCGCGCACCTATTATGTTGTCATCCAGCAGGACGGTTCCGAGCGCCGAATCGTAATCCCTGCTCTGGCATTCATTCATGATCTCAAGGGCTTTTGCCTTCATTTTTGTCGGAATACGTATCTGATCAATGTAATACATGTTCACCTGATATGGCAGGAACCCGATGATTGCCATGTTGCCGTCTGGGTAAAGGATACGGACAGAGTAGGATTCATTCTCGTCATCGTACTCGAAGAAGATGCCGTCAACGATATCAACCATCTCCACGTACTCGTCCAGAGGTGTTCCTTCCGTGTACTCCTTTACGAAACCTATGACCCGGTCATCCGTTATCTCCTCAAATGATACATCAGCTGCAGCAAAAGCAGTCGCAAAGACGCAGAGAGCAAGGAGAATGGAAACCGAAACCTTTTTTGCCATACCTGATCCCCCTTTGATAGTATCGGCCCAATATGTCGGAAACACAATATGATGAAGTGTTCCGATAATTTACAATTGCTGTTGTCTTGTGTCGACAAGTGATTCTTCTACGTTCAGGTATCTTACTATGTAAACAGTATATGGTATAAATGGTATATGTGTTTCTCTGTACCGTAGGGATGTCATCCAAGATTTCTTTTCAAACCTCTATGGCTTGATGGCGGCATGAATACTTCTTATAGTGGTTTCTGATATGACTGCAAAGGAAAAGAAGGGAATTATATTTGCTCTTTTGGGTGGAACAGGATGGGGACTGTCCGGGACATGCGGGCAGTTTCTCTTCAGCTATTCCGATGCGGCACCCCTTACAGTCACCATATACCGCCTGATCTTCTCGGGTCTGTTTCTCATTCTGTTCAACCTGATAAGGCATCCTCAGGGCATGCTCGACATTTTCAAGGACTGGAGAACGGTTGTTCACCTCATCATCTACGGGGTGTTCGGTGTCGGGTTGTGCCAGCTTTCATACCTCAGCGCAATAAGCTATACGAATTCCGGAACAGCGACTGTCCTTCAGAGCTCGGGAATAATCCTTGTCTTCATCATTGCCAGCATCATGCAGCACAAGGCCCCAAGGGGTTTGGAGTATCTGTGCCTTGCACTGGTCATGGGAGGAGTTTTCCTTCTTGCGACCCATGGAGACACATCCCATCTGTATCTTTCAAAGGAGGGCCTTTTCTGGGGCGCGGCTGCAGCAGTGGCTGTGGCGTTATATACCTTGCTTCCGGGAAAACTCATGAGCAGATTCGGAACCAGCCTTGTTCTGGGCTATGCCATGTTGATAGGCGGCCTTGTTCTGTTTGCTGTTTCAGGAGATGCCCGCATCCTGACCGATACCCGTCCTGTCACCTTGCTTGCCATAGCATTCATCGTCATAGTCGGAACCGCAATGGGTTTCGGCTTCTATCTCACGGGCGTGGGGCTTTGCGGGCCAAAGAAGGCCAGCATGATTTCAAGTATAGAGCCGGTGGTTGCGACCCTTACTTCCTTCCTGTTCCTTCACACGACATTCATGCCGATTGATCTGGCTGGATTTGCATCGGTAATACTCGGATGTGTCCTGCTGTCAGCCATGTAGTTCGATTATTTATCCAGCTGTGAACGTACGCTTTCCGTGCGTTTGAGACAGAAGTCGACAAGGTCTGAAAAACCTTCTTTAACTAGATTTTTTCTGTATTTCTTCAAATTTGTCTAGTTAACACGCTGTTTTCAAGAGGACTAAATCATTAAAACTGAAGAAGAATCAATCCCGATCTGTTCCTTCCCATCCGTCCATGTGTGTTTTGATATGCAATCATTCCCACTCCACCGTTGCGGGCGGTTTGGCGGTGATGTCGTAGACTATGCGGTTGATGTGCGGAGCCTCGTTGACTATGCGGTGGGATACCTTTTCCAGCACCTCGTAGGGAATCCTGGTGAAGGTGGCCGTCATGAAGTCGCTGGTGCTGACGCAGCGCAGGGCAAGCGTGTAGTCGTATGTCCTGCCGTCACCCATGACGCCGACACTGCGGGTGTCGGTAAGCACGGCGAAGTACTGGCTGGCGTCCTTGATGCGGGCGGCCTCGACTTCACTTCTGAAAATCCAGTCGGCGTCACGCAGGATCGCAAGCTTCTCTTCCGTGATTTCTCCAATGATCCTGATTGCGAGTCCCGGGCCGGGGAACGGCTGGCGGCTTACAAGGTACTCGGGAAGCCCGAGCTCCCTGCCGAGCTGTCTTACCTCGTCCTTGAACAGATATCTCAACGGCTCGATAATCTCCTTGAAGTCCACGTAATCGGGAAGGCCTCCCACGTTGTGGTGGCTCTTGATCACGGCGGCGTTGCTGCCCATTCCGGACTCGATCACATCGGGATATATGGTTCCCTGCACCAGATAATCGACTTTGCCTATCTTCTTGGATTCAGCCTCGAAGACCCGGATGAACTCCTCGCCGATGATCTTGCGCTTCCTCTCCGGCTCCGTGACCCCCTTGAGCTTGCCCAGGAACAGGTCCTTGGCGTTCACGCGGATGAAGTTCACGGGATACTTGGAGAATATCTCCTCGACCTGGTCGCCTTCATCCTTGCGCATGAGACCGTGGTCAACGAACACACAGGTGAGATTCTGCCCGATTGCCTGAGACATGAGTGCGGCTGCAACGGAGCTGTCGACTCCGCCTGAGAGAGCAAGCAGGGCCTTGCCGTTGCCGACCTTGGCGCGGATGCTCTCAATGGCCGTCTGCTTGTAGTTGGCCATTGACCACTGCGCCTTTGCACCTGCGATGTCAACGATGAATGTCCTGAGGATGTCGGTGCCTTTCTCCGTGTGGCTGACTTCGGGGTGGAACTGAACAGCATAGAAGCGGCGTTTTGTGTCCTCGAAGCCTGCGAACGGGCAGCCGGAGGAACGGGCTATGGCCCTGAATCCGTCCGGCAGTTTCTCCACGCTGTCTCCGTGGCTCATCCAGGTGATGCTCTTTGAAGTTATATTGCCGAAAAGGGAAGAGTCAGTGTCGAATTCCGTCTCTGTTCTGCCGTATTCGCGGTTTGCAAGGCTGTCCGCAGGAACCACCTTTCCGCCCAGGGTGTATGCCATCAGCTGTGCACCGTAGCAGATTCCTAAAACGGGGATTCCCAGCTCGAAGACCCTGGCATCGATCTTGGGGGATTTTTCGTCATAGACGCTGGAAGGACCTCCTGAGAGGATGATTGCCATCGGGTTGAATTCCCTGATTCCGTCATACGGCAGGGAGAACGGCTTGATCTCGCAGTACACCCCGATTTCCCTGACCCGTCTGGCTATCAGCTGATTGTACTGACTGCCGAAATCCAGGATCAGTATCTTCTCTTCGTGAATCTCATTTTCCATTTTTATGTTCCTCTCCGGGTATTTCCTGCTCCATATCCTTGGGCAGGACAAGGTTCAGCAAAAGTGCCATGACGAATATCACGGCGACGACGTTCTGTGCGAATATTGACTGCACGATGGCAGGGAATGTTTTCCAGATTCCCGCTTCGGACGATGTCGTGAATCCGATTCCAATTGCCAGGGACAGGGAGGCAATCAGTCTGTTTCGGGTGGTGAATCCGGCTTCCGATATCATCTGGCAGCCTGAAATGGTTATCTGGCCGAGCACCACCAGCAGTACTCCTCCGATTGCAGATGAAGGCAGAGTCTGGAGGAAATAACCGATCGGCGGGAACAGACCGCAGAAGATCAGCAGGCCGGCACCGATTCTCGCAACGTTGCGGTTGATGACCCCGGTCATGATGGTGAGTCCCACGTTCTCCGAGTACGATGTCACGGGCGGTACTCCGAAGAAGCCTCCGAGCATGGATCCGAATCCGTCTATGGCAAGGGAGCCTGAAATCTCTTCTGACGTGGCGTCCCTGTGGAGGGCACCGTGTGCCAAGGCTGTTGTATCTCCTATGGTTTCGGTTGCGGAGACCAGATAGATTATGATCACCGAGAGTATGGAGTCGACGCGGAAAACCGGCTTGAACGGGAGAAAGCGAGGAAGGGCTATGATCTGTATGCCCGACATCTCGGAAAAGTCCACGATGCCGAAGCACAATGCGGTGATGTATCCTGCAATCAGTCCTATGAGGATGGAAAGCGGTCTCTTTGCCCCTCTTGTGAACACCTGCCAGAGGATGCAGCTGGCTACCGTCACGGTACCCGTCACCAGATTGGGGATGGAACCGAAGTCCTCGACGTTTCCGCCTCCGAACGCATGGGTTGCGGTGGCCAGCAGCGACAGGCCTATTCCCATGACCACCGTTGCGGAGACTATCGGGGAAATAATCCGTTTCCAGTATTTCGCGGTAAGGCCCAGTAGCCCTTCCAGAAAGCCGCCGACTATAACGGCCCCCATGACTGTGGGAAATCCGTAAGTGCCGGAAATCTGCGACAACGTGATGAGGAACGTGAAGCTGACTCCCATGTATATCGGAAGGCCGGATCCGATCCTCCAGATAGGCGTGGACTGGATCAGTGTGGCGATTCCGGCGATTATCATGCCGTTCTGCTGAAGCGCCAGGGCCAGATCGGCGGGAATCTTTTCCGCAGAGACCGCAACAATGGCCCACAGAGGTACCAGGTTGGTGACGAACATCGCAAGAACCTGCTGAAGTGCGTACGGAAACGTCTTCAGTACGTTGACTTTTCCCGTGAGGTTCATCAGGGTGTGGTCCTGTATCCTCTTTCCCATTGCCGTCGCAGGTCCTTTCAGTTCCTGAAGACTATCTTGCCGACTTCCGCCGAGTCGATCACAGCGAGGCTGTAGATGTCGATTCCCATCTTGCGGAATCTGTCTCCGCCGCCCTGGAAGCCTTTCTCCACCGCAATTCCTATGCCCTCAAGGGTGGCGCCGGCTTCCTTTACAAGGTCGGTAAGACCCCTGATGGCCTCGCCGTTGGCAAGGAAATCGTCCATGATCAGTACATGGTCGGTGCTCTTGAGAAGTTCTGACTCCACCATTACGGTGACGTTCTTCTTGTATGTGTATGAATAGATCTCGCTGCAGAACAGGCCGTTCTCGATGTTGTCGCTCTTTGCCTTCTTGGCAAACAGCAGGGGGATGCCCCATTTGAAGGAGCACACTGTTGCCAAAGCGATTCCGCTGGCCTCGATGGTCAGTATCTTCGTGATTCTCGAAATGTCGAAATGCTTTGCGAATTCGTCTGCCATCCTGCCCATCAGGGCTGTGTCCACCTGATGGTTCAGAAACGATCCGACTTTGATGATGTTGCCCGGAAGGATCTTTCCTTCCGTAAGAATACGCGTCTTAAGTTCGTCCATGACTTAGTTTTGATTTTTTATGCCGTCCGTGTCAATTTGCATACGCAACAAATAGCGTTTCTTTCTGCAAACGGGCAACAAACGGCAACATCTTCAGTTGTGAGCCCTTCCGTACAGCGTGATCATCTCACGCAGTCTGTCCATCATCCAGCCCTGCATGAGGGAAGGATCGTACCGCCATGACCAGTTCGACTCGCCCACCGTGGAGGGAAGGTTCATCCTTGCGCTGTTGTCCAGCCCCATGATGTCCTGCATGGGGATCACCACGGTGTTGGCCGGACTCATCAGGAGCGCCCTGATCATCTGCCATACCACATCGTCGTCCGAGCTCTGCAGATAGCGCCTGACGATATCCTTGTAGTTGTCCGGAAGGCTGTTGTACCAGCCTCTGGTGGTCTCGTTGTCGTGCGTTCCTGTGTAGGCCACGCAGTTGTTCTCGTAGTTGTGCGGTAAGAACGCATGGTCGGTGTAGAAGTATCCCCTTGAGAGGTCCCATGCGAACTGCAGGATCTTCATTCCCGGGAAGCCGCTCTTTCTCTTCAGTTCTGCCACCTCAGGTGTGATGAATCCGAGGTCCTCGCCGATGACGTCGTACTTCTTGAAATGCTTGAGAAGGTCCATGCCCGGTCCGGGTACCCACTGTCCCACCACGGCGTTCGTGGCGTCCGCCGGAATCTCCCAGTAGGACTCGAAGCCTCTGAAGTGGTCGATCCTGATGATGTCCACCATCTTCAGGGTCATCTCGATGCGCTTGCGCCACCATGCGTAGTCGTCTTTGGCGTGGACGTCCCACTTGTAGATGGGGTTGCCCCATCTCTGACCTTCCGGTGCGAACGGATCGGGCGGGCAGCCGGCCTGTGCAGTCTGGTTGCCGTCCTTGTCGATTTTGAAAAGTTCCGGGTGGGTCCAGGCATCGACGCTGTCGCCCGCCACGTAGATGGGGATGTCTCCGATGATCCTGATTCCGAGGTCGTTGGCGAACTTGTGCAACGCGTTCCACTGCTCGAAAAAGAAGTACTGGAGGACCTTGAAGATCTCGATCTCATGGGAAAGCTGTTTGGTCCACTTGGCCAGCGCAGCCTTCTTCCTGAGCTTGAGGTCCGGTTCCCAAAGCTGCCAGCGCGAGTCGTTGTGGTGCGCCACAA
>JAJBWA010000160.1:0-4387 GCA_031935845.1 bacterium
ATTTTTACAACGAAAATTACACTGGATAATGTAATTTTTGATAAAAAAATCACACTAGCCCCTTTGCCACCTTCTCCAGCACTTCCAGATCAGCCGGAAGCCATTTGACGGAAAACAGATCTTCCTTGGAAAGCCAGCGGGCGTCCTCGGCCTCCAGGAGGGTGAGTTTTCCGCTTCTGACAGTGCACCAGAAGCAGTCCATGACAAGATGGAATTCGGGGTAGTCGTATTCTACGTTGGCAATCAGATCGCCGACTTCGATTTCCGTATCGAGCTCTTCTTTGATTTCACGCACTAGGGCAGATTGGGGAGTCTCGCCGCGCTCAATCTTGCCGCCTGGAAACTCCCACCAGCCCTTGTAGTTGCCGTAGCCCTTCTGGGTTGCAAATATCCTGTCACCCCTGCGGATGACTGCTGCAACGACCCTTATCGATTTGCGCGGAGTATCCATCAGAATTTCACGACCACCTTCAGATAGTTTCCGGGGTTCTTCTCGATGTCCCTGAGAGTCTCCGGGGCTTCGTCGACAGAGACCACGTTTGTGATGATCTTCTCGACATCGACCTTCTTGGAGGCAATCAGCTCAAGGGCTTCCTGGAAGTCGCCGCGGCTGTTTCTGGTTCCCAGGACATCCAGTTCCTTCTTGGTGATGATGTCGGTGGGAAGGCTGGTCTCGCCCTTGGGGTAGCCTGTGAATGCGACACGACCAGCGTGGCAGACCACATCGAACGCAACCCTGATGGAGGCACTGGCTCCGGAAGCCTCGCAGACGCACTCGGCGTATGCATCATGCGTGATTTCGGCGACTTTCTGCTCGGTATTGTCGCGCTTGGGATTAATTGTGTATTTCACTCCGATGGACTTGGCAAGCTCCAGCCTCTCGTCGACTATGTCAACGATGATGGGAACGGCCTCATACGCCAGTGACGCCATGGCCACAAGCAGACCTATCGTTCCGGCGCCGAACACCACGATATGCTCTCCCTTCTTGAGGTTGAGCCTGTGGATGGCATGAAGGGCAATCGTCAGAGGCTCTGCCAGTGCAGCCTTTTCCCAGTCCAGACCGTCGGGAATCTTCACCAGCATGTCGGTGTAGTGCGTGAAGTACTCGCACATTCCGCCGTCGATGTGGACGCCCCTGACCTTGATGTTCCTGCAGCAGTTGGTCTTTCCCAGCGAGCAGGGATAGCAATGGCCGCAGTATGTGTACGGATCGATTACCACGCGGTCTCCGACCTTGATGTTGTTCGGATTCTTGGTCCCCACGGAGATGACCTCTCCGGCGATCTCGTGACCTATGATCCTGGGGTAGGAGACTATGTTGTTCGTGCCCCTGAACGCACCGATGTCGCTACCGCAGATTCCCGCGGCGTGGACCTTGATGACCGATTCCTCATAGTTGGGCTCGACGCGCTCGACTTCCTTGACTCCGACAGACCATGGCTTTTCAATGCATACTGCTTTCATTTTCTTTCTCCGATTGAGATTCTACCGTCTTTTGAGGCTGTTCTTCAATTGCTGCGGACCTTCTTCCGACGGCTGCAAGAAGGATGCCGGCCAGGGGCAGAAGGTATGCCATGAAGTAGTAGGGGGCGTAGACGGAAGCCGACACTCCGAAGCACTGCGCCACGAATGCGCCGGAGCTTCCCCATATGACCATTGGCTGCTGTATGGTGATCATCTCGCATATGGTCCTTGTGTAGAGCCCGTGGTCAAGGCGGAACCTGTCATAGAACGATGACAGCACGTTGTAGGAGACGATGACCCCTATGGTCCCCGATCCTGTGGTGAACGCCATGACGGCTCCGATCAGATACGTGGCCACATACAGGCTGAGCCTTCCTCTTACCATCTTCTTCACCGGACTTGCCACCGTGTCCATTATCCGGGTCTTCTTCAGCACGGCACCCATGGTGAATGCAAAGATCACCAGAAGCGCGATTTTAAGCATGCTGACAAGGCCGCCCCTGTTGCAGATGGAGTCCACAAGGCTGTTGCCGCTTTCGATGCTGAATCCGCTGACCAGCGGAAGAAGCGCATCCGCAAGTCCTGTTTTTTGCACCGCCAGCGAAATGATCACCGCAGACAGCGTGCTGAGCAGGACGGGAATGGTTGCCGGAAGTTTCAGCAGAAGGGTGGTGACCAGCACCACCAGCGGGACCAGCGTCACGGGCGACAGATTGAAGTTCCTGTCCAGGGCTTCAAGAATGCCGTTTATGGACGAGAAGTCGGCTTCGTTTCCGGCATATGAGCGACCGATTATGAAGAACAGCACCAGGGAAATCAGAAGAGAAGGAACCGCCGTACGGAGCATCAGACGTACATGGCGGGAGAAGTCCGCACGTGCTATGGACACGGTGGATACTGCGAAATCTGATAGCCTTGATATCTTGTCACCGAAGAACGCCCCGCAGAGCACGGCACCTATCGTCATCCCCGACGGAATTCCTAGACTCATGGACATGCCTATGAAAGCAATTCCGAGCGTTCCGCATGTGGTCCAGGAAGATCCGGTGACGGTAGACATGGCGGCGCATACCAGAAGCACCAGAGGAAGGAACAGATGCGGTTCTATCAGCCTGAGTCCGTAGGATACCAGAAACGGTACGGCACCGCACTGCACCCATGATGCAATCAGTGCCCCGATGGAGAGCAGAAGCAGCCATGGGGCATCCAAGGCGGCTGAAACGATGGCCTTTAATATCTCTTTGACCGGTTTTTTGATGGCGATTGCGGCATACAGGGACACTATAGCCGTACATATCATCAGAGGAACGAATGTGGGAAGATGAAGCACCATGATGCCCGTTATGATTACGGCAATCAGTACTGTGAATATAGCTACATTTCCCTTAACGTTCATTTCCGGTCCCCGTTAGAATTCTATCCATTACTGATACATAGTCAATACTCGGCAACGGTGCTATCCTGTATACGGGAGGACTGAAATGGACACAGCATTCAGATGGGCATTCATAGGAACAGGTACACTTGCAAGGAAGGTCATCAGGGAGATAACCCCGACAGGAAGACATGCGGTGGTGTCCGCCTACAGCCGCAACAGGGAGAAGCTCGAGGCGTTCTGCGCGCCATACGGAACATATGCCGCAACCTCAGTGGAGGATGCCGTCTGCCGAGACGATGTCGATGCCGTATACATATCAGTGACCAACGAGAGTCATTATGGAATCTGCCGCAGATGTCTGGAGCTCGGAAAGCATGTCCTTCTTGAAAAGCCGTTCACAATCAGTGCATCCCAGACGGCAGAACTTCAGAAGTTTGCAAAAGAAAAGGGCCTTTACCTTTCCGAAGCCATGTGGACATGGTACAGCGAAGTCCCCATCAAGGTCTGCGACATCGTCCGTTCCGGAAGGCTGGGAAAGATCCGTAGCGTCTACATGGCATCCGCCATGAACAGCATCGGCTATGCCCCCAGGGTGTCCGATCCGCTTCTCGGCGGCGGCGCCGTCCTTGACATCGGCATTTATCCCATAGCCTATGCATACAGGCTGTTCGGATTCCCTTCATCGATAAGGTGCACCGGTGATGTGCGTGACGGAATAGACTACGGAGAGGAGATTGTGCTTTCCTACGACGGTTTCGATGTGCGCATGGATGTGTCCATAGTGGGTACCAAAGGCGAGGCGATGCTGATTGAGGCAGAAAAGGGTATGATAGCCAACACTGGATTCCACTATGCCGAGCCTGCTCTCGTGAAGATAGGTGACTCCATTGAAATCCTGCAGGGAAAGAAAGGCTATATCGTGGAGTTCGACAACGTGGCTGCCGAGATCAGAAGCGGAAAGACGGAAAGTTCCTTCATCCCGCCGAAGATGACATACGACTGCATGCGCATCCTTGACGAATGCCGCCGCCAGATGAATCTGGTGTATCCGTTTGAGGAGAAATGATGGGGCTGTTTCACAAGAAGGAACAAAAGCTGAACTACGACTCAGAGCACATGGTGCCTGCCATCCGCAGCAGCATCTGCACAGGGGAGAAGGTTGCCGGTTTCAGGAACAGGGATACGGGCGCTTTCACTGAAATCATGCTCCTGCGTGGCCAGGACGATGAAGAGAAGTTCCGCAGACAGTACGGCATTACCGAAGACATACCGGTGTTCTATTGATCAGCCGAATATCTGTCCCGGCAGCCTGAGCTTTTCCTTTGGAGGAAACTGCCTGTCGAACTCTTCTACATCTTCATCCTTCACGTAATACCCCTGCGGCGTCTGGTATACTCCCGTGACATCATCAAGATAGCCGGGAATCAGTTCGCGGCACAGGAAGAAGGATGAATCCGCGCCTTCCGGCAGGTCATGATAGCGTATTCCGAACTTGGAGGCATAATCGAATCCGCTCTTTCCGTAGAAGGCGATGTTGCCCTC
>JAJBWA010000161.1:0-3207 GCA_031935845.1 bacterium
ATCCAGATGCAGGACATTTTGGGTTTGGACGGTTGGGCCAGAATGAACTATCCCTCCACCTGCAACGACACCAACTGGTCATGGAGGATGAAAGCCTCCGAGTTCACAGAGGAAAGGATAGGCTGGCTCAGGAACCTCATCGTGACAGCGTCACGCCTCTGAAGCGGTCGAAGAAGCCCGGATAGATCACAAGCGAGTCCGGTAGCTGTTTATGTCGGATGCAATCATGGAGCTTCGTTCACCGGAGCCCTTGGCCAGATTAGGCAGGAAGAGGGGCTGAGACGAATTCAGCGGATGTCTTTTTTTGAGTAGTTTACGTAGGCAGTTACGATTCCGTTTATGCAGATGACCATTCCTATGGCAATCTTAGCGGCATCGAGCTTGAGGTCGGAGACAATCGTGGCGCCGTCACAGTAGGCAAACGGTGTGATGTACTTCAGGCCTTCGGCTTTCTCGGAGATGTTGGAAATCAGGTTCATGAAATAGAGGATGAAGGTGATTCCGAGTCCAACGCCGGTGCTGCCCTTGCGCATGAAGGCCGAGATTCCGAAGCAGATTCCGCAGAGCTCGATCTGCATGATCAGGAAGGCAAGGTGGAGCAGGGTGACCTCTTTCCAGGGGATGCTTTCGCCTACTGCCGCCATTGAGAGAATGGAGAGGGCGTAGACAATCACGTTCATGGCCAGTACCTGAATGAATACTGCAATCAGTTTCTCCGTGATGATGCGGACCCTGCTGACGGGGTGGGTGAGAAGGAACTCGGCGGTTCTTTCCTTTTCCTCACGGCAGAGGATAGAGGCTGCGCACAATGATGCGAAGAAGGCGCCTCCGAGGCCCAGGACGTTTCCGCATTCGATTGCATAGTAGCCGACCAAGGTTCCGAAGTTCAGCTTGTCCATGCCGAAGGCCGCGGTGAACGAGCCCATGTCGGAGAACATGGTGCTGATGTTGTCCATCTCGCCCTTCATTTCGGGGAAGAGGAAGATGCAGACAACCAGAAGGAAGCTAACCGATGCGCACCAGATGATCCAGGCCTTTCTGCCCAGTCTGAGTTCATGTTTTACGATGGTCATAGGGCGCCTCCTTCTTTCTCGGTTTTTTCATAATAGTGAAGGAAGATTTCCTCGAGGTCAGGTTCCGAGATGCTGAGATCATTGACCTTGCATTTCGACAGCCTTTGGATCAGGGTGTTCATGTCGCCGCTGTAGAGGAAGGAAGTGTTCCTCTCGCCGGTCTGCAGGTCCTTGATTCCTTCAAGGCCTGCAAGGTCGATTTCGCCGGAGATTGAAACTCTCTTGGCGTTGCTGCGGCCGAGCTCATCAACATTGTCGCAGGCGATTATTCTGCCTTCGCGGATGACAGCTGCGCGTGTGCAGTTGTTCTGAACCTCCGAAAGGATGTGGCTCGAAATGAAGACCGTGGTGCCGCTCTGGTTGCGCTCGCGGACAATCTCGAAGAACTCGTGCTGCATCAGCGGATCAAGGCCTCCGGTGGGCTCATCCAGAATCAGAAGGCTGGGGTTGCTCTGAAGAGCGCAGACGATAGCCACCTTCTTGCGGTTTCCGAACGAGAGGTCTTCGGCCTTGCGGGTAATGTCCAGATCCAGGCGCTCGCAGAGGATTGCGGCTTCCTTGGAGCAGTCCTTGCCGCGCAGGTCTGCAGAGAGTCTGAGGATGTCTTTGACCTTCATGCCGCTGTAGAAAACGGCTTCCGAAGGAAGGTATCCGGTTTCTCTCAGGATGTCCTGCTTCTGCGTGACGATGTCCTTTCCCAGGACTTTTGCCGAGCCCGATGTGGGTGAGATCAGCCCCAGGAGGGTTCTGATTGTGGTGGACTTTCCGGCTCCGTTGGGTCCGATGAATCCGAAGCACTCGCCTTGTTTCACTTCCAGGTCGAGTCCGATGATTCCGCGTGCCTTTCCGTAGTATTTGGTAAGGTTTTCGGTCTTGATTACCTGATTGTCGAACATGCTGACATTCTAATTCTTTTTGAGAGCAAGTACCACATCAAATAGTGACGATTCACTATTTTCCAGACCACATCCGCGGAAGTATTCTTGACGTATGGCTGAATATCCGTCAGAAAGCAAATCCGGATTACCTGCGTTCGATGTAGTTGTGGTCGGAGCGGGGAATGCAGGCCTGATGGCCGCAATAAACCTTCAGAAAGCAGGGAAGAAAGTCCTGATTGTGGAGCAGCACAACCTCCCCGGAGGATGTGCGTCTTCCTATGTCCGCGGACGGTTCGAACTGGATCCGTCGCTCCACGAGCTTGCGGCGGTTGGAAGCATTGCCAAGCCCGGAGCCATCAGGCGGATGTTCGACGATCTGGGCCTGAATGTGAACTGGGTAGACGTGAAGGATTGCTTCAGGGTAGTGAGCCGCTACAGCGACGGAAGCCCGATGGACATCACCATCCCCAGCGGCAAGGATGAGCTGATAGCAGTGATGGAACGCGAGGTTCCCGGGACCACGAAGAAGATGGAGAAGCTTTTCCGGCTTTTCGACGAAATCAACGAGGGCCTTGGGTACTTCTCCACCGGAGAAAACTACAATCTGCGTTACGCTCTCAAGCACTTCTCGAACATGCTGATCGTGGGCTCCCATTCCTGCAAGGTCGTTTTCAAGGCCCTGAGGCTCCCGCAGAAATGCATAGACATCCTCTCGACATACTGGTCCTACCTGGGAGTGGACATGGGGCGCATGTCGTTCCTGCACTATGCCATGATGGTCAGCGGCTACATGACCGAAGGCGCCCACATTCCCGCATTCACATCACATGAGCTGTCCGTTGCCCTTGAGGACAAATTCAGGGAACTCGGAGGGCAGATATGGTTCAACTGCAGGGCCGAATCGTTCCTGTTCGACAAGGGCCGCGTATGCGGAGTGAAGACCGCTTACGGGGATGTTGCATGCAGATATGCACTGGCAAACGTGAATGAGGACATCGTTTACGGGAAGATGGTTCCCAAGGAGATTGTCACCTCGAGGCTCAGAAGGCTCTCGAACGCCAGAAAGCAGAAGTACGGGGCCAGGATGTTCACTGTGCATCTGGCGCTGGATGTCCCTCATGAGGTTCTGGGGATAAACGACTATTCGATATTCATGCTGGGAAGTGCGGATTCGGAGAAGGAATACAGGGACATTATGAAGGGATTCGATTCCAATAACTTCTCCATCCTTGTCTGCTACAACGTGGCCAACCCGA
>JAJBWA010000162.1:0-10034 GCA_031935845.1 bacterium
ATTGCATTTCTTGATAATGTAGGCTTTCCGGTGCTGACCGTACTGGTCCAGTTTTTCTTCGGATACCTGATCATCGGAAACATCAGCAAGCAGCTCAAGGTGCTGCTGGTGGCCAGCAGGATGGACAATTCTCTGGTGAACTTCGTTCTCACCCTGGTCAAGTTCGGGTTGTTTCTCGGACTGATTCTCTGGTGTCTTTCGACACTGAATATTCCCATCACCGGAATCGTCAGCGCCATCTCCGCCGCCACACTTGCCATCGGCCTTGCCCTCAAGGACATCCTGAGCAGCGTGGCCAACGGAATAATGCTGGTGATCAACTGCCCGTTCAAGCAGGGCGATTACGTGGAGATCGGTTCCGTCTCCGGATCCATCAAGGAACTCAAGTTGCTGCACACGGTCCTGACCACACCGGACAACAGGCAGGTCATGATTCCGAACTCGCAGGTGTTCGCCACGGCAATCACCAACTATTCGTCCAACAAGGTCCGCAGGATGGACCTTCAGATCGATGTCGATTACGCAGAGGATCCGGAGAACGTCAAGGCCATACTCATGGAAGTGGCCAAGAGCCATCCCATGGTGCTGCCGGAGCCGAATCCGGTATGCCATTACAACTACTCCAAGGATTCTGCCATCAACTTCTTCGTGAGGGTGTGGGTCAAGAGCTCCAACTACTGGACCGTCAACTGGGATCTCAATGAACAGCTGACCAGGACCTTGATGGAGAAGGGCGTACAGATACCGTTCCCGCAGGTGACGGTGAGCTACAGGAAGGAGGAAGGAAAATGAGCGCAGCTGAAAGAATCTTTTCATCGGTATCCTTCCTTGTGTTCCTCGGAACACTCATCCTCATGGTGATCCTGTATCTGATTGCCAGACTGATTTCCGCCCGCGTCGGCGTCAACGACCTTCTCAGGACCGCCGACAGGAGGATAACCGTACTCAAGAGGGTTGTCCGCAAGGTGCGCGTGCTGTGCACCGAGCCGTCTGCCCGCGAGGACCTTGCTGCCGGAGTCAAGGTCCTCAAGGAAGTCATCAGGTGGCAGAAGAGGTCCTCCAGGATCCTGGCTGCTTACCTGTTCGACGACCGAGAGGACAAGGATGTTGCCGGCGCAAAGGCAATCATCGACGGCGTTCCCAACGTCTGCAGGGAGGCCATAGTCAACGTAGCCGAGCACGGCAATGACAACCTGAACGAAAAATTCGACAACCTTGACAAGGAAATCGACAGGGCGCGTGCCCTTCTGGTCAAGGCAAAGAAACTCGACAAGAAGAAGGAGCTGCTGCAGCTCTAGACTACACATACAACTGGAGGTCAGATGAGGATTACTGTAAGGGCAATCTGTGTTTCTCTTCTGCTTTTGGCCGTGATGTTCCCGCTGTGTGCCGGAGTGGCCGGCAACGTGTGGAGCCTGAAGACTGCTTCAAGTGAGCATTTCGACATCATCTACAGTGACGCGAACCGGGAGACCGCCTCGCTTCTGTACGACAACTGCGAGGACATCTATGCATCGCTGGTGGAGTATTTCGGGGACGATCCCAAGCTCCACATCCCGGTTGTGGTGACGTCCCAGTACAAGGAACTGAACGCCTACTACACGTCATCTCCTGCAAACAGGATAGTCATGTTCGACACGGTTCCGTCACAGGGCATGCTTACGAACTATCCGCAGACCATACTGTACGTGTTCCGCCATGAACTGACGCATGCGTTCCAGAGCAACTTCAGGGGACCTTTCATGAACGTCATGTCGAAGGTCTTCGGAGACATGCTGTCTCTGGGAACGTTCCTTTATCTGTATCCGTCGCTCTCAGAAGGCGGCGCGGTTGTGTCCGAGAGCCTTGACGGCTACGGAAGGCTCAACAGCTCGTACTCCATGCAGATAGTCAAGCAGGCAAAGCTTGAGGGCCTGTTCCCCAACTGGTTCGAGATTGCCGGAGCACGCGATACATATCCCTCCGGACTGCTGTACTACAACTTCTCCGCTGCATTCCTCGAGTATCTCTCGATAACATACGGATATGACACGATCTCGGACGTCTATGTCCGCTTCAAGTGGCTCAAATGGCTGTCCACGCCCGGCAAGGTGATAGAGGACAAGATAGGCAAACCCCTGGAGGAGGCCTGGCAGGACTTCTACAACTGGGTGGAGGTTCCCGATGACGTGACGGTAGCCATGCCGGTTGAGTCCCTGACCCGTGCCGGCCGCTTTGCCGCGCCGGTGCTGTCCGCCGACAGCTCCGTGTACATCTACGATTCCTCCACATGGAGCGTGCTGCGCTTCGACAAGGACCTCGGTTCCTGCAGCTCCATCCTCATGATTCCCACAGACGAACATTGCCTGAGCCTGTCTGCAGACGGAAACTTCATGCTCATTCCCTTTGTGTCGGATTCGAAGGCCTGCGTCAGGCTTTACAACGTGTCTTCCGGCCGCAAGGCGGATCTGGTCCACGAGTTCAGCTCTACCGACAGGGACTACAGGGGCGGATGCTTCGTAAGGCTGGATCTGGACGAATATGTACTCCTGTACGGCAACAACGGCCAGAACACATATCTGGATCTGTATTCGCTTGATGACTTCTCACAGGTGAAGGGAAAGTCACTTGAGCTCGGATACGGTGCCACGGCAGCAAGCCTGACATGTCTTCCCGACGGCAATGCGGCGTTCATCCTGAACTCCCAGGCCCATGACAACATCGCCCTGCTGGATGTGCATGACATGTCGCTGAGTCTTCTGGACAATCCCGATGACCTGACGTTCATGTCCCTCACCTCAGGAAAGAGCGGAAGCGGCGACGTCATGTCGTTCTCCTGGTATCCGGCCGATGCAAAGACCGGGAACCTGGGCCGCTACGGCGAGATAACCGTCGGCGCCGACGGAACCTATCAGATGAAGCTTTCGTCAACCGATGTCCTCGGCAGCATGAACGGCAGCCTCAGGACAGGCGATACCGTCCTGTTCCCGGTCCAGTACTATGAAAGGTCCGACCTCAGGACCATCAAGGTATCGGATCTGGAATTCGGAGAGACCGTCAGACTGGGCACATCGGCCCATGAGGCTCCAGCCCGTCCCGATACAACGGCGCTCACTGCGGCATCAAAGGACTATCGTGCCATGAAGTATTTCCTGGATGGTGTGCTTCTTCCGTATTCCACTGTGGTGTTCACGGACGACACTCTGTTCAAGGACAACGCGCTGCTTGCGTTCGGAGCAACCTGGCTGACGGCAGATCCCACGGAGACACATACCCACCAGATCTCTGCCGGCTACGGATTCGGCAACGTCATCGGTTCCTACACATTCTCTTCCACAAACTTCGCCGTACCGTATTCAATCGGACTGAGTGCCGCGTACGGAACTGCAGATCAGAAGACCGAGCTTTCTCTGGACAAGGGAGAGTTCCGTGCCAGTGCCGATGTCCAGGCTACATGGAGCACCTCGCTGAGGCACGAAGGTGAGACCGTGGGAGTGGGTGATGCATACACCTTCACCATGCAGAAGGCTCCGGACAAGGATTTCAGGTTCTCCCATTCCAACAAGGCCGTCCTGGCGTACAGCTACGGATTCAAGACCGGAACAAACCATTACGATACCTTCAAGTTCAGCACATCCGCCTATCTTTCGAACCTGAACCCGGGAATCACGCTGGGATTCAACTTCCCGCATCTCTTCTGGTGGCAGTGCGACGGACCGAACGTGACCAACCTTCCGTTCTACGTTGGTGTGGATGTAGAGATGGGTCAGGACAAGAGCCTCCTGATCACAGGCGACGCAACCGTCGTGCTCTACAGCCGCGAGATCCAGTGGTCGCCTTCCTTCATGGGACTGTACTTCCAGCGCTTCGTGCTGGGATCGTCCTACAAGATCAAGTACTCCACGCAGGACAACTCGCTCAAGACCCACACGCTGTCGATGTCCGCCGTGTTCTACATGTCTCCCATCGTCGGAACGCTCCTGACCAGAATGCAGATCGGGCTTGGAGCGTCGGTCACTAAAGACCTTTCCGTGGGCTGGGGCGACGGATGGAAGTTCAGCGTCGCATTCGGACTCTGACGGGTGTGGATGTGGTTGAATAATCGTGTTGCTTAATATATGATAAGCAATATGGGAGCCGGGCACACATACATAGCAATCGACCTCAAGTCCTTCTACGCATCCGCCGAATGCAGGCGCCTGAAGCTTGATCCGCTGAACACCAACCTGGTGGTGGCGGACAGCTCGCGCACGGAGAAGACAATCTGTCTTGCCGTGTCGCCGTCGCTGAAGTCCTACGGCATAGGCGGAAGGCCCAGGCTCTTCGAGGTGGTCCAGGCCGTGAAGGAGATCAATGCCAGAAGGAAGCTCAATGCTCCCGGCCGGTGCTTCAGGGACAAGTCCTACTATGCTTCGGAACTTGCATCCGACCCGTCTCTTGAAGTGGACTATGTGGTGGCGCCGCCTCACATGGCCCACTACATGAACGTCAGCGCCCGCATCTACGACATCTACCTCAACTACGTGGCCGCCGAGGACATCCACGTGTACTCGATAGACGAGGTCTTCATAGACGTCACCCACTACCTGGGAACCTACCGGATGACGGCCCATGAGCTGGCCATAAGGATGATACGCGATGTCCTGAGCGAGACCGGAATCACGGCTACGGCAGGCATCGGTACAAACCTCTACCTTGCCAAGATCGCCATGGACATCGAGGCCAAGCACATCCCCGCGGACAAGGACGGGGTGAGGATAGCCGAGCTCGACGAGATGAGTTACAGACGCAGGCTGTGGAGCCACCGTCCCATAACCGATTTCTGGCGCGTAGGGCACGGGACGCAGGCACGACTGGAGAGGCTGGGAATCCACACCATGGGTGACATCGCCCGCATGTCGCTGCGCAACGAGCGCGCACTTTACGAGATGTTCGGCGTGAACGCGGAGCTTCTGATTGACCACGCCTGGGGCTGGGAGCCGTGCACCATGGCTCAGATAAAGGCCTACAGGCCACAGAGCAACAGTCTGAGCTCCAGCCAGGTTCTGCCCGAGCCCTATGACAATGAGAAGGGCCTTCTGATAGTCAAGGAGATGGCCGATTCCCTTGCGCTGGATCTGCTTGAGAAAGGCCTTGTCACCGACATCATCGGCCTCTACGTGAACTACGACTCCAAGTGCCCGGACGATTTCAAGGGCGATTTCGGATTCGACTGGTACGGGCGCAAGGTGCCCAAGAGCGTGAATTCAACCATGCGGCTGGAAGTGCGCACGTCATCCGCCGTGGAGATACGCGGGGCTGCCGTAAGGCTTTATGAACAGCTTACGGACAAGCGCCTCTTTGTCCGCCGCATCACCATCAGCGCAGGCAATGTGGTGATGGAGGGCTATGAGGACAAGTGCTGCGTCCAGATGGACCTGTTTACCGACTATGAGGCGCTTGAACAGAAGAAGCAGCAGGACGATGCCCGCCGTGACAAGGAGAAACGTCAGATGCTTGCGGCCCTGGAAATCAAGAAGCGCTACGGCCGCAATGCCATAGTGCGCGGCATGGACATGGAGGACGGAGCCACAGGCATGGACCGCAACAACCAGATAGGAGGTCACAAGGCATGAACGACGACTACAGTGACATCATCAATCTGGAACACCACAAGTCCGAGAACTATCCGTGGATGCCAGAGGAGGACAGGGCGGCGCAGTTCGCGCCCTTTGCAGCACTGGTGGGATTCGACGAGATAATCCGCCGCACCGCGCAGCAGCATGAGAGCAGGGTGGACAGGAAGGAAGCTTCTGAATTCGACATGTGATTTGACTTGGCTTGCAAAAATGGAACAATGTTTCATTTTTTGATTGACCTATGGACCCGCACAGTGTAATATGGACTCAGGACAGGAGGAGATTCATGGCAAACAAATATGTCACTTTCGGGGAAATCATGCTCAGACTCAAGTCTCCGGAGCATGAGCGGTTTTTCCAGTCACCGCTTCTTGAAGCCACATTCGGCGGCGGAGAAGCCAACGTTGCAGTATCGCTTTCCACATTCGGAGAGAAGGCTGTATTCATCACGTCTTTACCACAGAATGCCATCGGAGAGGCCGCTCTGGCAGAGCTTAGGAAGCATGGTGTGGATGTTAGTCACATAAATATGACCAAAGACGGAAGGATAGGTATCTACTATCTGGAGACCGGCGCAAACCAGAGACCCAGCCTTGTGGTCTATGACCGCGACGGAAGCTCCATAGCAAACTCAAAGCCTGCCGACTATGATTTCAAGTCAGCCATGAAGGGCGCCACATGGTTCCATGTCACCGGAATCACGCCGGCAGTCAGCCAGAGCTGCGCGGACTGTGCACTGGAGGCCATGAAGGCCGCAAAGGACGCAGGAGCCACGGTCTCCATCGACCTCAACTACAGGAAAAAGCTCTGGAAGTACGGAAAGAGCGCACCTGAAGTCATGAGTGAGCTGACAAAGTATGCAGATGTCGTCATCGCCAACGAGGAAGACATCCAGAAGTGCCTGGGAATCGAGCTTGACCAGGACGTCACATCCGGAAGTCTGGACAAGGATGCATACAGGATCCTTACCGACAAGGTCAAGCAGCAGTTCCCCAACGTGAAGCAGGTTGCTGTCACCCTCAGGGAATCCAAGAGCGCAGACCACAACGGCTGGTCGGCAGCCATCAACGGCAAGAGCGGTTTCTACTTCTCCCGCCATTATGAAATCACCGACATCATCGACAGGGTCGGCGGAGGCGACAGCTTCTCGGCAGGCCTCATCTACGGTCTTTCGAACTATGACGATGAGCAGTATGCACTGAACTTCGCCGTTGCGGCATCGGCCCTCAAGCACACCATCCCCGGAGACTTCAACCTCACAAGAAAGAGTGAAGTGGAAGCCCTCTGCAAGGGTGACGGATCCGGACGCGTCCAGAGATAATTATCGGGAGTACAATGAAATGAGTGAATACAACGAGAAACTGAGCAAGGTAATAGAGAGCGTTGGCGTAGTTCCTGTCATTGCCCTCAATGATGCAAGGAAGGCCGTTCCGATTGCAAAGGCCCTTCTGGCCGGCGGAATCCCGTGCATAGAGGTCACCTTCAGGACAGCTGCGGCCGAAGATGCCATCAAGGCTATCCATGCCGAGGTCCCCGAGATGTACCTCGGAGCCGGAACCGTCATCAGCATCGCACAGGCAGAGAAGGCCGTTGCAGCCGGTGCAAGATTCATCGTCTCCCCGGGCCTTGACGAGAACATCGTCAGATGGTGCCAGGAGCGCGATATCGCCGTGTTCCCCGGAACATGCACGCCCACAGAGGTCCAGAAGGCAGTATCTCTTGGACTGAACGTCCTGAAGTTCTTCCCCTCTGAGGCAGCAGGCGGCGTGAACATGATCAAGAACATCTGCGGACCGTTCCCAAACGTCAGGTTCATGACCACGGGCGGCATCAGCATGGCCAACATCGCCCAGTACCAGGCATGCAAGCATGTCGTGGCCGTAGGCGGATCATGGATGGCCAAGGCCGATGTCATCGATGCAGAGAAGTGGGACGAGATCACGGCCAAGTGCAGGGAAGCCGTGGCCGCGATGAAGCGCTGAGGGCATATGGAACTCGGTGCGGTCGGAAGAGCCCTCTGTCTTCTGGAGGTCCTATCAAAGGTGAGGTCATCGAACCTCGAGACCCTGTCAAGGCAGACAGGTCTGCCCAAGGCCACGGCCCTTAGGATGTTGTCTGCTCTGGTTGAGCACGGCTATGTCTCGCGTGATGCCTCTGACCGATATAGTCTTACACTGAAAATGTTTACTGTCGGAGCCAGGGCACTTGCCAACGTGGATCTGCTGGAGGTGGCAGGACCTGTGGCTGGCCAGCTCAGGGACCTTACCGGAGAGACCGTGCACATCGGAATCCTGGAGGAAAACCGCGCGGTGTACGTACTCAAGAAGGAGAGCAACTACACCATCCGCATGAATTCCAGGGTGGGCAAGAGCATCCCCCTTCACTGCTCGGCCATCGGCAAGTGCCTGCTGGCTGCCCAGGGTGATGAGGCCGTGGAGGCCTACATTGCCGACGAGGGCCTCAAGGGCTATACCCCCAACACCATCACGGGCGCCGATGCCTTCAGGCGCGAGATTGCCAAAGTGAGGGAGCAGGGTTATGCTTTTGATGACGAGGAGCACGAGCAGGGGATCTTCTGCGTTGCGGCGCCGATCCGCAACACATACGGAGAGACCGTGGCGGCCATGAGCGTCTCGACCCCGGTCTTCAGGCTGGACAAGGCCGCAGTCGACGGATTAGTCAGCAAGGTGTGCGCTTCATGCAGCGAAGTGTCCACCATACTCGGATATATGGAAAACAGACAGGAGTAATGAATATGAGCAATTACATTGAGCAGCAGTTCTCCCTCAAGGGAAACCTCGCATGGGTTACCGGCGGCGTGTACGGAATCGGATTCGCAATTGCATCCGCCTTTGCCAAGGCCGGCTGCAGCATCGCAGTCAACTGCACCAATCCCGAGCACCTGGAGAAGGGTCTCGAGGACTACAGGAAGGCCGGCATCACCGATGTCAGGGGCTACATCAGCGACGTCACCAAAGAGGAAGAGGTCAAGGCAACCGTAGCCGCCATCGAGAAGGATTTCGGCAGGAAGATCGATATCCTGGTGAACAACGCAGGAATCATCAGACGTATCCCGATGACCGAAATGTCCGTGGAAGAGTTCCGCAAGGTCATCGACATCGACCTCAACGCACCGTTCATCTGCTCCAAGGCAGTCATCCCCGGCATGATCGAGATGGGCCACGGCAAGATCATCAACGTCTGCTCAATGATGAGCGAGCTCGGACGCGAGACGGTCAGCGCCTACGCAGCCGCAAAGGGCGGACTCAAGATGCTGACCCGCAACATCTGTTCCGAGTACGGCGAGCACAACATCCAGTGCAACGGAATCGGACCCGGCTATATAGCCACCCCGCAGACGGCTCCCCTCAGGGAGAGAAGGCCCGACGGCTCAAGGCATCCGTTCGACCAGTTCATCGTTGCCAAGACACCGGCAGCCAGATGGGGCACCCCCGAGGACCTGGAGGGCCCGGCACTCTTTTTGGCCTCCAAGGCCAGCGACTTCGTCAACGGACATATCCTCTATGTCGACGGCGGAATCCTTGCCTACATCGGCAAGCAGCCTAAATAAAGCAATCCTGACTTAATAAGGAAGCATAACTAATGAAGTATCTGTCGTACGTATATGAAGATAAGAGAAGATACGGCATCCTGGTCGGTGACAAGGTCTACCAGATAAAAAGTTCGGAACCCGACCTGGACGGCTACATCCTGAGCGGGAAGATGCTCTCCGAAAAGGAAATCACGACATCTTCTTCACCCGTTCCGGTTTCCGCCGTCAGCCTGCTGAGCCCCTTCACCAGGGACATGAACATGCTCTGCGTGGGCCTCAACTACTGGAGCCACGCCGACGAGTTCAGCCGCTCCATGCAGACCTCGGTTCAGAACGACGAATCCATCTACTTCATCAAGCGTACCCACGACTGTCTGGGCGACGGCCAGCACCTGCGCAGCCGCCTGGACCTGGATCCGCAGTGCGACTACGAGACGGAGCTGGGAGTCATCCTTGCCAAGGAAATGGCTCCCGGTTCGCCGGTCGACGAGTCCTGCATCTTCGGCTTCACCATCATCAACGACTACACCTCGCGCCTCTTCCAGAAGCGCTACAAGCAGTGGTCGCTTGGCAAGAGCATCGACACCTACTGCGCCATGGGCCCGGTCATCGCCACGCTGGACGAGTTCAAGGACCCATTCGACCTCTCCATCCGCGGCTACAGGAACGGAGAGCTGGTGCAGGACTCGCGCACATCGCTTCTCAGACGCGGCATCTTCGACGTCATCCGCGACCTCAACCAGGGCATGACGCTGCACCGCTGTGACGTGATAGCCACCGGCACCCCTGCAGGCGTGGCCGTGGGCAAGAACGATCCCGATGCCTTCCTCAAGCCCGGCGATATCTTCCGCTGCGAGATCGAGGGTCTGGGCAAGCTCGAGAAC
>JAJBWA010000163.1:0-2705 GCA_031935845.1 bacterium
CCTTAAAAACATCATACCCTTCTTCCTCATACTCACCCCACCCACCCCCTCTCCCTGAGCCTCTCTATCTTCTCTTTGATCAGGTTTATTAGTTGCTTGTCTGTTTCTTTGTCCAGCTTGCAGATGTTCTCTAGGATGTATTCTATACCCTGTTGCTCTCTCAGTTCCTTCAACTGCATCGCAATAGGATCGGAAGGCTGTTCATAGAACAAAGCAGCAGCAATGGACGTAGCCAATCCGTAACAGTCAAACCAACAACGCGCTAACCTGACACTCCTCTACCCGATATGATTGGGGCCGGAGTGTGAGATGCATGAATTTAAACCTTATGATGATCAGAAATTAGTCGTTCTCTATAGGCCTCATGGCCTGGGAGAGCATGCTCATCTCATCGGTGACAATCTGCAGGTCCTCCGGCTTCACATTCCAAGGCATCAACGGCTCGATCTGTACGCCGGTGAGCTCAAGGTTGTCGTACCTGGCAGCCTGCATGAAGAGATAGGCGAGATAATTGCGGGGATTCAATCCCTGTTTCTTGGCCGTCTCTATGAGGCTGTAGAGCAGACAGGAAGCATCGGCACCGTCATCGCTACCGTGGTTCACCCAGTTCTTGCGTCCCTGCACGTAGACTCTGATAGATTGCTCACAGTCGTTATTATCGATTTTCAGCTCTGCATTCTCGAAGGAAAGCAGGACCTTGTCCCACTGGTTGAGGGCATAGGAGACCGCCCGTTTCTGCACCAGGTTGACCAAGGCGGTGGTGAGGGCGGCATTCTCAAGCCAAGCATGGAAGTCGTTGAGGATCGGCGTCGAAAGGGCCTTCCGTTCTTCTATGAAGGTCTCCTTGGAAATCTCGCCTGCGACCAGTTTCTCCCGAAGCTGGGAGTCGAGCTTGTACAGCCTGGCAATCCAGGCTATGGCGGGACCTGCAAGGTTGTGGTCCTTGGTGATTTTCTCACAATCCTTGAACCGTCTTGCCACATGGGCGAGACAGACGCACCTGTGGGCCTTGCCAAGGTGGGAATCATAGGCTCCGTAACCGTCAGCCATCACCCATCCGGTGTAGTCGGCGAACATCGACAGCGGAGGACCTCCTTTCCTGTCGTCGAAATACCGGTACCAGGCGAGGTTCTCGTTGCACACCGCCCACATGTAGTTCTTCGTCTTCTCCGAACCCTGTTTTTTTGTCGTGGTTTCATCCATATACAGGGCAGATTGTGCGAGCACCTTCGCCTTGAACGATTCATCGGCGGCCTTGATGCGCTCGAGGATCGCCAGGCCGTAGTTGCTCATGTCCTGCCTGCTGATGTCGATGCCGTCAAGGCCGAGGGCCTTGCTCAGCCGGTTGTGCGGAACGTGCAGCCCGTATTTCTGGTAGGCGATCTCGGCCAGCAGGAGTTCTCCCACCTTGGTCTTGGGAAGGAAGCGCCGTACCGCCTGTGCACTGAGCACGAGCTCCTCTTCTTTGTTTTTCACCGTATACTTGCGGTTCTCAACCTCGACCAGGATGACGGCGTTGATGCGCTGAAAGTACGAAGTGTAGGTTGACGGCATCGGGCGCACCGAATAGCCCCTGCTGCGGTAATCGTCAAGTACCGAAGCCTCGACGTCGTTGACCAGATTCACCATGTGGGAGGCTCCCGAAAGGGGATTCTTTCCGGCGCCCTTCTTTCGTTCTTTTTCGGCTTGCTGGCTTGAAGGTTCTTCTTGTTGGGGTGCCGCTTGCTGGGGCAGCATCTCGGGGGCGAACAAGGGCAGCGTCTGCCAGTCCGGGTTCTGCTGAAGCTGTTCACTGGACCTGCCGAACTGTTTCTGGAGAAGCAGGTTGAGCGTCATGTGCAACTGCTCGTTCTGCTTCTGCAACTGCACCATCATCTGCTGCATCTGGGAGAACATGAGGCTGATCTGCTCGAAGCTCATTTCCCTGGTGGGGACGACGGGAACGGGCACCGAGGCCGGGCTTTTCAGCCCGTCAACCATGATTTCGACCGTCTTCGACTTCCTGTCACCCTTGCTTCTCATGGGTATAAGTATAGCAGAAACAAGGGTTTAGGTACACTAGTTACAGATATTTAGATGCACTTTCAGACGGCTTTCCCGGGTCTCATCCGCACGTTCTCCCAAGGGGTGAAGCGGCGGAAAATGTCTATGCCGTCAAGCATTGCAAGCAGATCCTCGCTGCTGATTTCCTTCACCTTCTCCTCGGTGTTCGGCCAGGCGAAGGTGTAGCCGCCCACCAGTTTCTTCTGCAGCAGCAGGAAACCCGTCTTGTCCCACATGACGCACTTGATGCTGTCACGCCTCCTGCCGCAGAAGATGTACAACCCTCCCAGGGTGACGTCCATCTCCATAATGTTGGTGATGACCGACACGAATCCGTTGATACCGCGTCTTAAATCTGAAAATCCAGGGAGCAGATAGATCGGGATGCCGCTCATGTCAAGCATTGGCTGCCTCCTCGATCCTGATCTTTCCTTCTTCATCGACGAGAACTTTCCCTGCAAGGCAGAACCGATATAAATCCGACCTGTTCCAGGGAACCGGGTCAAACCGCTTCCTTGGTCTTCCCCGGCCACGTTTGACGGAACCGATGATCTCAACCTTGTATTGCTCAGGCTTTTTGTTGGTTTCCATTTTGCACCTCCGGATACGAGTCTATCGGTGCTGGATTCTTCATATCAGTGCGTTGTTGGTTTGACTGTTAC
>JAJBWA010000164.1:0-12496 GCA_031935845.1 bacterium
AAGTGCGTGCTGTTCAAGTCATTCGGAAACGTCGATGCCTTCCCGCTTTGCGTCAGGACAAAGGACGTGGACGAGTTCGTCAACACGGTCTACAACATCAGCGGTTCCTTCGGCGGAATCAACCTCGAGGACATCTCCGCCCCGCGTTGCTTCGAGATCGAGCGCAAGCTCAAGGAGAAGTGCGACATCCCCATCTTCCACGATGACCAGCACGGTACTGCCGTCATCACCCTTGCAGGACTCACGAACGCCCTCAAGGTAGTAGGAAAGAAGAAGGAAGACGTGAAGATCGTCACCAGCGGTGCAGGTGCTGCAGCAGTGGCAATCGTCAAGCTCCTGCTTTCTGCCGGTTTCAAGGACATCACCATGTGCGACCGCAAGGGCGCCATCTACAAGGGCAGGGACGGTCTGAACTGGATCAAGGAAGAGATGGCCGAGAAGACCAACCTCAAGCGCAAGGCCGGAACACTGGCAGACATGCTCGTGGGTGCCGATGTCTTCATCGGAGTCTCCGCTCCCGGACAGGTCACCACTGAGATGGTGAAGACCATGAACAAGGATGCCATCATCTTCGCATGTGCAAACCCGACTCCCGAGATCTTCCCGGACGATGCAAAGGCTGGCGGAGCAAAGGTCATCTCAACCGGAAGAAGCGACTATCCCAACCAGATCAACAACGTCCTTGCTTTCCCCGGAATCTTCAGGGGAACATTCGATGTCAGGGCATCCGACATCAACGAGGAGATGAAGGTTGCGGCAGCAGAGGCCCTTGCCTCGCTGGTAAGCGATGAGGAGCTTTCAGCCGACTACATCATCCCCAAGGCATTCGATCCCAGAGTCTGCCCCGCAGTCTCCAAGGCTGTTGCCGAGGCCGCAAGACGCACTGGTGTGGCAAGAGTATGAAGAAAGCAATCGTAGTCATCTGCATTCTGGTCTGTGCTGCAGCGGCATTCGCAAAGACGGTGTCGATTCAGGCAGGATTCTCGATCCTCGGAATGAACGGAGGTGCCTCATTCAGGCTTTCTGAGAAGGTCAAGATCGGTGCTAATGTTTCGGGAGCCGTGATGGCCAATCAGGTCGACCCCTCGAGCTGGCTTCTGGGTCAGGGCTTTGTATCGATCGATGTGATCGGAAGCACGGCAAATGATCTGGACCTGAGGTTCGGCCTGACATATCTCCAGACCAGAAGCCTGGACAGGATGTATTACGGCGATGATCCAGTAGTAGAGGAAACTCATCTGAAGTTCGCGGGACTGACTTTCGGAGTCCAGTACTCACACTGGTTCGGAGAAAGCAGGGCTCACGGATTGTACGTGGGAATCGATTTCCCTGTCGGCGGCTACACCAGCTACTATGCGTACGGGACAGTCGAGGAGAAAGGGTTCTTCTTCGGGCCGCTTTCCTCCATGGCCACGCTGGCGCTGCTTGGAACATCCCTGCGGACAGGATACTGCTTCCAGTTCTGATACGGTTTCAGTCGAAGACAATGAATCCCCGGTCATACGGCCGGGGATTCTTTTTGCCTTTCAGACTGGATTCCCGTCCCTGTCCCAGAAGCCGGGAGTGCTTCCGTCGCGCAGATAGAACAGCGTGCCGTAGCACTTCTTCCCGAACAGGTCTTCGGCTACCTTCACATAGGTGCAGACCTGTCTTCTGTGCATTTCGGGATTCCTGAACATATCCGTCTTGTAGTCGATTACCAGGTTGAACTCATCTCCGAACACCACAAGGTCCATGACGCCTTCCACGGCCACATCCGGATCAGAGGTATCAGGAGTATAGAACCTCAGTTCCTGTCTTGTCTTATGGTCTTTCACATAGTTCGTGTAAAGATCACTTGCCATGAATCCGTCCGCCAGGGAGCGCGCCTGTTCCAGCAGCCTGCGGTTCCAGGCATCGTTGTCGCTTATACGGCATTCGACATCCTCATACGAACCGCTTTCCAGAAGCTTCTCCAGCAGAAGGTGGCACAGCGTTCCGAACTTGTCCTTGGCTCCGAGTTCCCTGATCAGTGGATCGACATCAAGGCTTCTGATGAAGACGCCTTCACCGGATCCTTCCCTCTCCTCCCGGTCACCTTCGGAACCTGTCACGCTCACACGTCTTGCCCTGGAGACAAAATCGGTGAACGTCTTCCCTACAGGAAGCACCGGATCATTCTGCTGCGGTGCCTTCAGCAACTGTGTACCGGAAATATCCTCGACGGTGACATCAGCGCATGTGCAGGTCTTTGATGAAGGATCGAATCCGATGACGTCGGCATACCAGGAGAAGACGTCAGCACTGCTCAGGGTACCGTCTGCCTTGACGTCATAGCTTCCCGTCACGATCAGATGGTCCTTGGCCCTGGTGAATGCAACGTACATCAGGCGCCTGACCTCGGCCTGCTCGATTTCCTTCCTGTCATTCTCCAGGATCCGGAGGATTCCCCTGTTTTCGGATGCAACCAGCTCATTTTTGTACCTGAAGACATATGACGCCGTGTCGCTTCTGGGCCGGCTTCCTGTTCCGCAGTAGATCACCACCTTGAACTCAAGACCCTTGGACTTGTGGACGGACATGATCTGGACGCCGGAAAGCTCCTTGTGGAGGACCTCTACGTCAGGAAGCTTGTCGCTTGAGCCCATATGGTCGCGCAGGAACCTGACGTAGTCGGTCAGCGACCTGCCCTCGGCCTCATAGGAGACGGCATATGAGTACAGGTATTCGTAATGCTCGATGAACGTCCTGCTGTCGGCATTCTTCTGAAGGTACGCCTTGTAGCCCCCGCGGATGTAGATGGTCTCAAGAAGCTGAGGGATGGTCATCCTGAATGCCTGCCTTTCAAGGTCTGTCAGGAAGCCGGTGAAGAACGCATATCTCCCGGCATCGACATCAAGCGGCCGGCCGCCTGCGAGCACGCTCTTTATGCTCATGTCACACATTCCGCACAGCGGTGACTTGAGCAGTGCCATGAAGCTCCTTACATCCTCCGGGTACAGAAGATGGTTCAGCAGGCAGTAGAAGTCGCTGGCCACGGCATCCAGCATCAGGGACCTGGTCTCTGCAATCTGGTAGCTGATTCCCCTGCGCTTGAGGGCCTTCTCTATGTTCATCTGGTTGCCGGCGGAACGGAACAGGATGGCGATGTCACTGGGCTTGGGGCGCTTTCCTCCCACCAGGAACTCATCTGTCTCGAGGATGCGGGTGCAGTAATCGCCCACGGCCTCTGCCTCCAGTATTCCGCTGTCCATCTCCGGATCATCTATTGCAGACTTGTCGAAGACGGAGAAGATGATCCGGCTCCTGTCTTCACCTGCATCCCTTCCGGCACGGATGGGAACATATCGGGCATCATAATCGTGCTCTGAATCTGCAAGTACATTACTGAAAACAAAGTTGAAGTGATCTATCAGGCTGCTGTTGCTTCTGTAGTTCGTACTCAGCTGCAGGGAATTCCCGTTGCGGCCGATTTCATCCTGAAGATGTCTGAACACGGAGACGTCGGCTCCCCTGAAACGGTAGATGGACTGCTTCTCGTCTCCCACGAAGAACAGCTTGCGCGGATCGAGATCCTCCACGGAAGGAATCATCCCCGCCGTTCCGGGGATGTCGGTACGCTCTGCAAGCAGATACAGAAGGTCCCTCTGGGTTGAGTTGTTGTCCTGGAACTCATCTATCATGATGAACCTGAAGCGCTTCTTGAACACCATGCGCAGGTCCAGGTTGTCCCTCAGGGCCGAGACTGCAATGCCTACTATGTCGTCGAATGTCAGCTTTCCCATCCGCCTCTTCTCCGAGTTGAGCATGAGGCTGAACTTCTCCACGGCCTTCTGGAGCGGTGAGACATCGAACTCTCCCCTTGAGATGTCCTGAAGCAGGCTGAATCCGGTGTCTTTTCCGAGAATGGGCTTGATCTCGCCTACAAGTTCCTTGATTTCGGGATCCCTTACGCCGGAAAGGCTGAAGTAGTCGGACTCGGTAAGACTTTCCGTATCGAACAGCTGCCTGATCCTGTCATACTGCAGGGCGAACTTGCCTGACAGATTGAGGTTTCCCAGCATGTCCAGCATTGACTGCAGGGCTTCACGCCTCTGTCTGTATACCCTCCTGATGTCTTCCATGAACCTACGCGTGATCCGCAGGGCATCATAGTCACCTGTCAGGGAAATCGAGCGAGCTACGGGAAGGAAGAAACCTTCCATCATCGTGGACGGCATCAGCAGGGAAGAAATCGCCCTGACCTCCTCCTCATTTTCCGGTGACGACAGGAATCTTACACAGAGGCTCTCGGTCAGGTCCTTGAGCTCGTCGTCACTCATCACGCTTATGTCGCGCGGCAGACCGTACGAGATGCTGTCGCTGCGGACTATCTGGGCAAAGAAGCTGTCCAGCGTGGAGATGGTTGCACGTCCGAAACTCTTGAGCGTGTCGGCAGGAAGGCTCTCTCGGGCCTTCATCAGACGCGAGTAAATACGCTCGCGCATCTCGTTGGCGGCTTTCTTGGTGAACGTGAGGGTCAGGATTTCCTCGGGCTTGACACCCTCTTCCATCACAAGGCGCAGAAAGCGCCAGGACAGCACGGCCGTCTTTCCGGCGCCGGCACCTGCGGAGACAACCGTGTTTACGGTGGAACCTATGACCTTGCTCTGCTCGGTGTTGGGGAGGAATCCTTCATTCTTCATGATCTGTTCAAACGTCATTGCAGATTGAACCTCCTCCTGCATATTCCCCGGTCCTCGCATCTGGCGCAGGCTTCCTTTGAGGGCGTGGCCTTCCAGTCTCCGGCCGAATAACCGACCCTGAGGGCATCTATGTCGTGGTCCAGTTTCTGCTCCTGTTCCGCCCATTTGGCCGGTGCAATGCCCTTGAACCTTGAATCCCTCATGGAGTAGAAGAAACAGTCGTCTACATCGTCACCCAACTCGGGTTTGAGACCGTACAGGCGCTTGTAGAGCACGAGCTGGTATGTGGCGTCGCCACCGCCTTTCTTGTAGTCAAGGAAATAGAGATTCCCGGATGTATCCCGGATGATGGTATCCACGGAACCAGTGAAGGCGGGATCCCCGTCCAGCGGGTATTCGTTCCTCAGCGGAACAAAGGGACCGACATAACCGGTACCGGCCTTCTTGCCCGGAACCAGCAGCCCGGTGAGAACGGACTTCACGGGATCAAGATAGTTGCCGTAGATGCACTGCTTGGTGACGTCATCGAAATCCCTGCTGGCCTGAAGATGCCTCTGCATTATTCCGTCCAGTTCCTCAAAGTATCCGGCCAGATGCACTTCGGTCAGGGTCTGTCCGAAGTGAGATGCCATGAAGCTCTGGATCACGCCATGAAGGAATGAACCGATCTTCATGTCATCCTGCCTGGAGGGCTCGAAGTCCTTCGGTGTTTTTGAAAGATCGAATTCAAGGAAAGCCCTGTACGGACATCTGGCGTAGTTGCTTATGGAAGTGTAGGAAAGCCTGATACCGGCGATATCTGCAGCCGGGCCGTTTCCCGACACAGCCAGGTCCGCACCCTTCTCTCCCATGAACGTGCTGCGCCCGGCATCAAGGCTGACGGCATCGGCCCTGTCGGATACTTCCCCGGGGCCGGGACCCGGAATCTCGTCCACAGAATCATTGAGAATGAAGAATGAAGGCGTACTCTGCGCACCTGAGAACGACATCGCCGATCCGGAAATCCAGACGTGACCGCAGCCGGAGGTATAGCAGGCCAGAACCCTGTCGGTGACATCGTAATTATCCCTTGAGCGGACTTCATGGTCCTCGAGGAAAGACAGCCCCTTCTTCTGGACAATCGAGTTGGACTCGTTGACGCCGAAGACAAAATGCCACGGCACATCCATAAGGTGGTCCTGCCCGTAGGCATAGACCCTGATTCCGTTCTTCTTCTCCTGCTCGACATATGACAGATGCTCCACCTCGTTCATGAATATGGAGAACATGTCCCTCATGGCCAGTCCCGTCTGCTTGAGCACGGAGCTGATTCCGGCAAGCTCGGAGAACATGAATGAATAGACATCACGGTCCTGAGGATCGGAAGAGGAGAACTCCCCGTCACCGAAAAGCAGCGTGGTGAGTCCGTGGATGTCCCTGATCAGCTCATCTCCGTCATCGGCACGCCTGATGGCGGTCATCGCGCTCTTGAAGTCCCGGTAAAGACCGAAAGCCCTTGCAGCCACTCCCTGACTGTCCGATGATGCAGCCTTCCTGAGCTCGGAGAACAGGACATCGTCCGAGAAGTCCAGGCTTCCGCCGCGGACGTTGGAATCTATCATGAGCCTGATGATGAACCTGTTGGCCTCCATGTCCGTGAAAGGCAGGGCCGCATCCAGCAGCAGGTTCTCCATGGATCTGAATGACAGGTTCTCGTTAAGGCACCTGCGTACGGCGAAGAGATACCTGCCCGGAACGGTCTCGGAAAGCATCAGGCTTTTCATGAATGAAAGCGGTATGCCGAACTCCAGGCTCCTGCGTTCAAGCCTGGGCCTGAGGGAATCGACTTCAGGAGTGGACAGGATGATGTCCTCCATCGGGACACCTTCCTCCTTGAGCTGATGTAGTCTGCGGAACAGGGCTTCCAGCTCTGCCTCTTCAGTGAGGAACTTCATGTAATGCACGTCTTCCGGTCCGGCTTTGTCCAGATGACCTATCTGAGGGACATCTCCCAGTTCCTTCATCAGCATCTGCATCTGGATGTCGGAATCATAGCCCACGAGGATGAAACGGCCTTCAAGCGGACCGGAGTTCTTCAGGCTGTGCGGCTCCCATCCGGGTTCGAACAGCCCGTTGCGTGACAGATAGGATCCGTAGGCCGACTTGAGGATCATGAGGTCCTTGAGTATGTCCTTGTCTTCTATGACCGCGCCCTTCATCTCAGACAGCGACGGCAGGATTCCCGTGAGGAACTGCATGAAACGCAGACGGTACTCGTAAAGGGTATCTTTATACAGATAGTTCATGCCGGTCCTGCGGCTGTCCAGGAAACCCGTGACGAATGCCAGCCTGTGGTATTTGTTTGACGGCTTCTCATCCACGTGCCTGGGGGCGAACATGGTCCTGAACGTATCGAATGCCATGGCCCTGTCTGCCAGCACGCTGCGTCTTCTTGCCCTGACATACCCCGCCAGATGATGTCTGGCCGCGTTCTCCGTGGGGAACACGAGGGTAACATCCGGGTCATCGAGGAGACTGTATATGTTTTCAGTTAATTCATTGCGGTCCATGTCCGTTTCAGCCACTCAATAATAATATACAACAACAGGGGTTTTGGAAAACCTAAATTTTGGCGCTGTTTTTTGTGCAACCCTATTGCATAAATATACCAAAACATGGTATTACCAAAGAAAAAATCATATCGGAACGAATTAATTCATTCTGATTCAACAAAATGAAAGGCTTGTGTTTTTTACAAAAGTGATTTGCGGAAAACTAAGTGTATGGAGAGGAACAAGATGTACGATTACAACACCTTCATGAAACAGCTCAAGAGCAGGAACCCGGAACAGCCCGAATTCATTCAGGCTGCAAGCGAAATCGTCGCCTCCATCATCGACACGGTCAATTCCAACCCCATGTACCTGAAGAACAAGATCCTCGACAGGATCGTCGAACCCGAGAGGATCGTCCAGTTCAGGGTCGAATGGGAGGATGACAACCATGAGATTCAGGTCAACAGAGGCTGGAGGGTGCAGTTCAACAGCGCCATCGGTCCCTACAAGGGCGGACTCAGATTCCACTCGAATGTCTCTCTCGGTACACTCCAGTTCCTCGGATTCGAGCAGATCTTCAAGAACTCGCTCACAACCCTCCCCATGGGCGGCGGCAAGGGCGGTTCCGACTTCAGCCCCAAAGGCAAGTCGGACGATGAGATCATGCGTTTCTGCAAGTCATTCATGACCGAGCTCTACAGACACATCGGACCCGACACCGACGTTCCTGCAGGTGATGTCGGAGTCGGCGGAAGGGAAATCGGATACCTCTACGGCATGTACCGCAAGATCCGCAACGAGAACACCGGCGTCCTGACGGGCAAAGGCCTCAGCTGGGGCGGTTCCAAGATCAGACCGGAGGCAACCGGTTTCGGAGCCCTCTACTACGCCGAGGAGCTTCTGAAGGATTTCGGCGACACGGTCAAGGGCAAGACGGTGTCCATCTCCGGATACGGCAACGTGGCCTGGGGCGCAGCCATCAAGGCAACCCAGATGGGAGCGAAGGTCATCACCATTTCAGGATCCAAGGGCTATGTCCTTGACGAGGCCGGCGTGAACACCGAGGAGAAATGGAACTACATGCTGATGATGCGTGCCATGAACAGCGGAGACCTGGCAGGCTACGCAAGGACATTCGGCGCAAAGTTCTTCCCCGGACAGAGACCGTGGAACGTTCCGGTCGACATCGCCATGCCTTGCGCCTACCAGAACGAGATGCGCAAGGAAGATGCCGAGGCCCTGGTCAAGAACGGAGTCAAGTACATCATCGAGACATCCAACATGGGATGCACAGCCGAGGCCGTCCAGGTCTTCAAGGATGCAAAGATCCCCGTGGCACCGTCCAAGGCAGCCAATGCCGGAGGTGTTGCGGTCTCAGGTCTGGAGATGAGCCAGAACTCCGAGCATCTCTCATGGTCCGCCAAGGAAGTCGATGAGCGCCTGCACCAGATAATGGTGGACATCCACGATGCCTGCGTGCGCGAGGGAAGACAGAGCGACGGAACCATAGACTACATCAAGGGTGCCAACATCGCCGGCTTCAAGAAGGTCGCCGACGCCATGTGCGCACAGGGATATTGATCATACGGGAAATTGCCATCGGAATATCCTGTGTGGTATGATTTCTGAAACGGGAGGGACTCATGTCCAGCAGGATATCCGTAATCGGAACAGGCAATATGGGAGGCGCCTTTGCCGAGGCGCTCTCGAAGAACAAAGACATCTCGCTTTGTGTATACGACAGCTACAGGCCGTGCGCCGAGAAGGTCGCCGGGGGCAAGGCTGACGTCACGGTCCTTGATTCCATGGCTCAGGCCGGGGGATCGGACATCGTGGTCATAGCCGTCAAACCGCAGGTGCTGCCGTCCGTGTATGATCAGCTTGCGGAACTCAAGCCGGGTTTCTTCATCTCCATCGCCGCAGGCGTGACGTTGGAGAAGCTGAGGAAGAACCTGAAGACCGACAAGGTCGTCCGCTTCATGCCCAACATAGCAGCAAAAGTCGGCCATGCCGTTACGGCCGTAGCCTACTCGCCGGCCCTTTCCGACAAGGAGAAGAAGGCCGCAATGGACGTAGCTCTCTCCGTGGGAACGGCTTTCGAGCTTGAGGAGAACCTGTTCTCTGCATTCATCGGAATATCCGGAAGCGGAATTGCATACATGTTCGAGCTCATGCACCAGATGGCCATGGGCGGAGTCATGGAGGGAATCCCCTATCCCAAGGCCCTGTCCATTGTTGCCGATACGATGCTCAGTGCCGCAAACCTGCAGAAGGCCACAGGCCGCAATGCCGTGGAGCTCGAGACCATGGTCTGCTCGGCCAAGGGAACGACCATAGAAGGTGTTGCGGCATTGACCGAGGGAGGATTCGGAGCTGCCGTTGTCAACGCTGTCCGGGCCGCATCCAGAAAATCCGAAGAACTCGAGAAGAAGGCCTGAAATATGGATAACCTCTTTGATTCTTTTGCTGAAGTCAGGAAATCGGCCACCGTTCTGGCCTCTTCATCCGACAAGGAGAGAAAAGAGGCGCTGTGCAGGATTGCCGATGCCCTGGTTGCAAGAAAGGCCGAAATATTCAGTGAAAACAAGCTTGATCTTGAAGGTGCCGCGGCCTCCGGAATCCAGGATTCGATCCTCCACAGGCTGGCCTTCTCCGAAGAAAAGCTCAAGGCTGTCACCACAGGACTCAGGGAACTTTCGGAACTCAAGGATCCCATAGGGCATGTAAGGGAAAAGCGGGAGCTTGACCCGGGATTCATCCTTGAGAAGCGCACGTTCCCCATCGGCGTCATAGGAATGATATTCGAGGCAAGGCCGGATGCACTCGTACAGATTGCAGGCCTGTGTCTCAGATCCGGAAACGGAATAATCCTCAAGGGCGGAAAGGAAGCCCGCCTGACCAACAGGAAACTTGTCGAGGTCATAAAGGATGCCACCAGGGACTTCCCGTTCGGATCCGGCTGGATCCTCGGGATAGAGAGCCATGAGGATGTGGATGTCATGCTCAAGGCGGAAGGCTACGTGGACCTCCTGATTCCAAGAGGTTCGAATGCTTTTGTCCGCCATGTCATGGAAAACTCACGGATTCCCGTGATGGGTCATGCAGACGGAATCTGCGCAACCTATGTAGACAAGGATGCGGACCTTGAAAAGGCGATCCCCGTTTGCGTGGATGCAAAGGTCAATTATCCTGCGGCCTGCAACGCCACGGAGACGTTCCTGGTCCACAGAGCCATCGCATCACGCTTCCTTCCCCAGCTCAACAGGGCCCTGAAGGAAAAGGGCGTGAAGATCCATGCCGATGAATCGGCCCTTCCGCTGATGGACGGTGCCGTAGCCGTTACATACAGCGACTTCCACATGGAATACCTTGCGCTTGAATGTGCGGTCAAGGTGGTGGATTCCGTTCAGGAGGCCGTGGAGCACATCCAGAGCCACGGATCGCACCACACGGACGCAATCCTCACGCAGGACAAGACAGCGGCCGATTACTTCATTGCCAACGTAGACAGTGCGGATGTATTCGTGAACTGCTCCACCAGATTCGCAGACGGGTTCAGGTTCGGCCTCGGAGCCGAGGTGGGGATCTCCACATCGAAGCTCCATGCCAGAGGTCCGGTGGGACTTGACGGCCTGATGACCACGAAGTGGATACTCACCGGAAACGGGGAAACCGTCACGGAGTATTCGGGACCCGGAGGCAAGGCCTTCCATCACAAGGAGCTCATCTGATGCGCAGTCTCGGAAACATCAAGACAATCGTAATCAAGGTGGGAACCAACCTGCTTTCCTCCAGGACCGGCATAGACAAGGAGCGCATCCGTGACATCGCGGACCAGGTGGCCCGGCTCAGGAAGGACGGATACAACGTCATCCTGGTATCCTCCGGCGCCATCGGAATGGGAGCCAAGGCCCTGAAGCACGACACGGCAGTGAAGCACATCCCGCTCAGGCAGGCGTGCGCGGCCATCGGAAACCCGCTTCTGATGACGGCCTACCAGGAAGCCTTCTCCAAGCACGGGATGCTCTGCGGACAGGTCCTCATCACACGCAACGTGCTGAACAACAGGGCCGGCTACAACAACATGCGCGCCGCAGTGTCCACCCTGCTCCAGCTGGGCGTTGTCCCCGTATTCAACGAGAACGATGTGGTCTCCACATCCGAGATCAACAGCGTGTTCGGCGACAATGACCGCATGTCGGCCTATGTCGCTTCCAAGACCGATGCCGACCTGCTGATCCTCCTTACCGATATCGACGGCGTGTACACCGGCAATCCCAAGACTGATCCGAAGGCCGTGAGGCTCAGCGAGATCGAGGAAATCACTGACGAGGTGTTCGGCTATGCCAAGGGTGCGGGAAGCACGTTCTCCACTGGCGGCATGAAGACAAAGCTGCTTGCCGCGCAGATAGCACAGAAGGCCGGCTGCGGAACACTGATTCTCTCGGGCTACGAGAAGGACTCGCTTGTACGTGCCGTTGGTGGAGAGGAAATCGGAACCCTGATCCTTCCGGAGAAGCGTCTTGCACAGAGACAGAGATGGATACTCAATACCGGAGCATCGGGCTTTGTGGTAGTGGACACCGGAGCGGAGAACGCACTTACGGTGGGACACAAATCCCTCCTGCCGTCCGGCATCACCGATGTAGGCGGAGTGTTCAATGAAGGTAACGTGATCGAGGTCAGAAGCACATCCGGCGATGTGATCCTCAAGGCAATAACAAGCTTCAACTCATCCGATTTGCTGAGGATCATGGGCCATAAGACAAAGGACATCTCCAGAATTCTCGGAGATGTCCCCAAAGTAGTCTTCAGACCTGAAGACAGTGTCTACCTTTGAATTACTTGGATGGCTTTGTTTCTCTGTTCAGACGCCTGATCAGCATCGGGAAGGCGGCCTCGAAGTCGACGCCGTAGTTGTTGTGGTCCTTGTGGGCCAGTGTCTTCTTAATGGACTCAACCACGAAATCTCCAGCAAGAGCATAGGACTTCTCAAGGCTCAGTCCCCTGACCAGGGCACCCGTGAGGACGCTTGCGAATATGTCGCCGGTTCCGTGGAAGCTCTGGCGCATCTTGCGGTGGAAGTACCACGAGATGTTGCCTGTCTCTGAATTGTAGGAGGCGATTCCGATCTTGCCCTTCTCATGGGAGAACTCGATTCCCTTGAGGACGACCTCCCTGGCTCCCAGGCCGGCAAGTTTCTTCAGCAGGTCCTCTATATAGGTCTGGTCATAGCCTGACTGGACATACGGGATATCCAGAAGGAAGCTTGCCTCGGTGAGGTTCGGAACAATGATG
>JAJBWA010000165.1:0-9227 GCA_031935845.1 bacterium
AGTCGTAGTAATAATCCTTGTCGTGGTTGTCGGCCTGGTCATCTGGCGGATGATAAAGGACAAGAAGGCAGGCAAGAGCACCTGCGGATGCAGCTGCGGCAACTGCCCGATGTCAGGCCAGTGCCACTCAAAGAACAGGAAATAACAGCTCCATCATGAGCAGTACCCCGCAGTCATCAAGCTGCGGGGTTTTTTATTACTTGCAGATTGAACTATACCAGTTTTGGGTAACACTTAATTAGTTCTATGCTGTTTCCAGAAAACGGTTGTCAGGCAAGGCCGGTAATCTTCCGTTTGGATGCAGCATCCGGTAGTAAACAGGCGACAGACCGTCAAGTCCCCTCTGAGGTCTTGTCGTGTTGTACTTCTCAATCCAGGCATCAGTCCTGAAGAACACGTCTGTCCAGCCCAACTGATGCAGTTCAAACTTCTTTCTGTCTTTCCCGAAGCAACAGGTTTTGTACACTGCAAAGAAAGACTCGACGCAGGCGTTGTCGTAACAATCGCCTTTACGCGACATGCTCTGGACGACCCCAAGTTCCTCAAGCTTCGTCCTGTAGGCTTTGGAGGTGTATGTTGCCCCCATGTCACTGTGGATCATTGATCCGTTCAAATCCCTTTTCCCGGCCAGAATCTCAAGTGTCCTGACGCACAGCTCGGCATTGGCGGATGAAGACATTGTCCAGGCAACAATCTCCTTGTTGTAAAGATCCTTGATCACGCTCAGATACCTCCAGCCTCCGGTCACGGGAATGAACGTGATGTCCGTTACATAAACCTTTGCAGGAATCTTCACGTCAAACTCACGGTTAAGCAGGTTTTTCGGGAGATTACTTTTCATTTCCTTCATGGCCTTGTAGTAGGCCGGCGGGAACTTCCTGCCCCGGATCACACAGCCCAACTTGTTTTCCCTCATGAATTTGGCAATTGTGTTGTGGCTCAATCTGATGCCCCTGTTCCTCAAAGCCAACTGCATTGATTGAATTCCCAAGGTGAATCCTTCCTTCTCCTGGAGTTCCTTCATCACGGCTACGGTCCCTGCCTTTCTTTTCTCTGCCGGAGTTCTGTCCAGATGACTGTAGTACGTCTTTCTTGAGATTCCTGCCAGTCTGCTCAATAAGGAGATTTGTCTCCTCTTGCCAGACGCTCTCTCACTCGCTGCTCTAACTGCCTGAGGGCTTTTTTTTTGGAAGCTTCATCCAGATTGCACAGTCTGAACAGCTCTTCCAGGTAGTAGGAGCGCATCATGTAGTAATCTGCTCTTTCCCTGTCGCTCTTGAATGATGAAGGATCCGGTTCCGGTTCTACAAAGCTGAGTTCTTTCTTTTTTTCAGGCACTGTCAGTTCCTCTACCTCAGGTTTTACCTCTTCATCAAAAATCGGAGGAGTGTATCCCTTACGTCCGATTCCTCGCTCTCTCAACCACATATGGAGTGTTGGCCCGGGAATCCCAAAACAAGCGGCTGCATCCTTAACAGTCCTGTAATTACCCGAGCAGTACACCTCAACCAACTCTTTTTTGACTTCTTCCGTGTAAAACCTACGCATTCCCATTGTAATTTCCTCCTCAATCTTTTCAAGAGAAGTGTTTCCAAAAAATGGTAGGGTTCACACAAAAAATGGTAGGGTTCAAAGATATGGTCGCTATGCAAGATATGGAAAGCCCCGGTTTTCCTGAACGACGGCATCCAACGGCATCGAATTAGGCTTCATCCAAATCGGCAGGGCGGAAACCGAGCTTGGAGAGCTCGAAACGGAGTTGCCGTACGTCAGAAGCCCTGCCCTTCTTCTCCAGAAGCGCACGGGCCTGGGCGGCAAGTTCCGCAGTGTATTCGGGTGTGTATATCTCAGTGACAACGCGCTCTGAAACCTGTCTGTCGGTACCTTTCTGCGCAAGGCGCATGAGGACCACGCTCTTTCCTTCCGGATGGCGTTTGTTGCTGGAACGCACGAAAGAGCGGACATAGCGTTCTTCGCTCAGCGATCCGTCTTCCTCAAGCGAATCCAGCACGGCTTCTATTGTCTTGGCATCATAGTCCTTTGTCCGGAGCTTAATCTGAAGCTCCTTGCGGTTGTGCTCGCGGAGGCTGAGATAGCGCAGTGCCTGATCAAGGCACCTGTTGAAAAAAGAGGAGCCGTCCTCTGTCCGAGTCGGCTCCACTTTGCTTTTTTGTATTTCCATACCTTGTTTTATGAAGTTTTTCAGATTTCGCTGCGGAACCGGGATGAGCCGAGGCGACATACCTATGTGGTAGGCGCCGAGGCGAAGCACGGGAGCCGCAGATGAAATATGGAAAACTTATCTCTTGGAGAACTGGAACTTGCGGCGGGCTCCACGCTGACCATACTTCTTTCTTTCGACCATTCTCGGGTCTCTGGTAAGGAAGCCGTTTGCATGAAGGGCCGGCTTGTTGGCCTCGTTCTCATCTACAAGTGCGCGGGCAATGCCGTGACGGCAGGCACCGGCCTGACCGGAGGGGCCGCCGCCGCAGACTGTGATGACGATATCGAACTTGCCTTCGGAATCGGTCACCTGCAGGGGCTGCTTGACCTGGTAGACGCACAGGGGATCGCTGAAGTACTCCTCGACGTCTCTTCCGTTGACTGTGATCTTGCCGTTTCCCTCGCGGAGGTAAACACGTGCAACTGCTGTCTTTCTACGTCCGGTACCCTGACCGAGATTGATTTTCTTTTCTTCTGTCTTAGCCATATTCGTACCTCTTAGACCTCAATCTGAATGGGCTGCTGTGCAGCGTGCGGATGCTTTGCGTCGGCATAGACCTTCACGCAGGTGAAGAGCTTGCGTCCGAGAGGTCCTCTCGGGAGCATTCCCTTGATGGCGTGCTCCATCGGGAAGGTCGGCTTGCGTGCGACGGTCTGGTTGTAGTTCTCTTCCTTCATTCCGCCGGCGTAACCGGAGACCCTGCGGTACATCTTGTCGGTAGCCTTGTTGCCGGTAAGTGCAGCCTTTGCAGCATTGATGATGATGACATAGTCACCCATGTCCTCGTTCGGGAGATATTCAGGTTTGTTCTTTCCGCGGAGAATGTTTGCAGCGGCAACTGCGACGCGTCCGAGCTCCTTGCCCTCGGCATCGATGAGATACCACTTCTTTGTCATTGTCTGCGGCTTTACAATAATAGTCTTCATAGTAAACACCTACATCAAATATTTGTATGTCCGTGCATGCCGTCGGTGTTTCGGATGAGCGGTCCTACGCACTGCAGACCCGTCCAAGGCCGCACCGTCCGCCGGAAACCCCGTGGGAAAGGGGTTTGAGTTCCCTGCAGAAGAACGCACCCTGAAGGCGCACGAACTGAATAATATATTTATGTGGCAGACTTTGTCTAGTAGTTTTCAGATTTTCTCGAAAGCTACTTTCTCACTTGCAAAAGTGCCGGTCCTGCCGTTGTCGAACTTCACGTCCAGTACCTCGCGGCCGGCGAAGTTCCTCTTGCCGGTGACGGTTCCCTCTCCGTAGAAATCGCTGCGGATGCGGTCGCCCACATCGTACTTCACCGTTCCGGGAACCGGCGCGCTCTTTGCCGGAGCAGGCTTGGGTGCACTCTGCTCCCTGAGGTTCTTGAGGTTGTACTTTCCGAAATCGGCCGTCCTTGCAGGCTTTGGCGCCTGCGGGCGGAAATCGTCATCGCGCTTTTCCGTGTTGATGTAGTTGGACGAGTACTTCCCGGGAGAACTGAAACGGCTGGTGAAGCTGTTGCCGAATCCGTTGCCGTAGCCGCTGCGGTAGTCCGATGTCCTGTTGTCAAAGCGGAACTGGCCGCCGAAACGGGACTTCAGGCGCAGGTCGATCTCCTCCACATGGTCCTCTTCGATTTCCTTGAGGAACATGCTCGGGGTTTCGGGCTGCACGTTGCCCCACCTGAGGCGTGACGAAGCGCAGAACATGGTGAGCTCGCGCTTTGCACGGGTCATGGCCACGTAGCAGATGCGCCGTTCTTCCTCTATGTCTTCATTCGTCCGCTCGTCCATGCGGCCGGGGAATATCTCGTTCTCCATTCCCACCATGTAGACACGCTCGAACTCAAGGCCCTTGGTGTTGTGCATGGTGATCAGAGTGACGCCCTCCTGGCTGCGGCCTTCCTCCTCTCCAAGAGACGAGGCATCCAGCGACGCCAGCTCCAGGAAGCTGTTGATGCCCTCCTGGCCGTCTGAGAACTGCTCCAGGGACAGCATGTTCACCAGCTGCTCGATATTCTCGGTGCGCTTGTTGACCTTGAGCTTCTCGTCGTTGTCGCGCCTTATGTAGTAGTCCAGGATTCCGAACTCCACCAGGACCTGCTTCAGGAAGCGGCCGTTCTCGATCTCGCCGAACTGACGGCTGCAGCGGTCGTAGGCATCGGCGAAGAACGTAAGTCCGTTGACCGCCACGCCCCTGACGATGCCCTGCTCCACTGCCCTGCGGCTTGCAAGGATCATGTTGCCGCCCAGGGTTTCGTCCTGCTGGGCAAGCTCGAGTATGCGCTCAATGGTGACATCGCCTATCTTCCTGGCCGGCTTGTTGACCATCCTCTGGTACGAGACGCTGTCACGCGGGTTGGACATGAGGGAAATCATGGCTATGCAGTCGCGGATTTCCTCCCTGTCGTAGAACCGCAACGAGCCCACAAGGTGGTACGGGATATCGTTGATCATCAGGCGGTCCTCGAAGTCCTTGGACTGCGAGTTGGTCCTGTACAGGATGGCGCTGTTCTCATATGAACGGGGATCGGTCTGGTGGGCCTTCTTCAGTAGGTCGATGACCTGCTGGGCCTCGTCAAAGCCGTTGTCCACGTAGTAGATCCTGGGCAATGCACCGCCCGTCTTCTCGGCGGTCAGCGATTTCTCGGCCCTGGTCTCGTTGTTGATTATGACGTCCCTTGCGGCGTTGAGGATGCTTTCCGTACACCTGTAGTTCTTTCCCAGGACCACCTTCTTGGTATTCTTGAACGCCTTGGGGAACCCTAGGATGTTCTTCACCTCGGCACCCCTGAAGCGGTAGATGCTCTGGTCGTCGTCACCCACGGCGCAGATGAAGGTGTCCGGACCCACCAGCTCCTTGAGAAGCAGGAACTGGGCCTTGTTGGAGTCCTGGTACTCGTCCACCAGTATCATCGAAAAGCGCCTCTGGATCTCCTCCTTCACGGACGGATTGTCCTGCAGAAGCTCGATGGACTTGATTATCATGTCGGCAAAGTCGACGTTGCCGGTGCGCTTGAGCATCTCCTCGTACCTGTGGTAGTAGCGGAAAAGGCGCTCGTCTATCTTGCCGGGTTTCTCCATGCGGTCCTTGAGCACGGCGATCTTCTTGTAGTAGCCGGCAATCTCCTTCTTGTTGTCGTCCGGAAAGGCCTGGCACAGGAGGTTCACGCTGTCCTCGTCGTCATAGATCTTGAAGTTGGGGTCCAGGCCCACCAGCTGGCCGTACTTTCTGAGAAGCCACACGCCGAACGAATGGAACGTCCTTATCATTACGCCGCGGCCTTCGTCTCCGATCATGTCCACAACCCTGTCCTGCATCTCCTTGCAGGCCTTGTTGGTGAAGGTGACGGCCAGTATGCGGTACGGCTTGACCTTGAGCTGGTCTATGGCATAGGCGATTTTGGTTGTTATGACTCTTGTCTTTCCGCTTCCGGCTCCGGCGAATACAAGCAGGGAGCCTTCGTTGATCAGGACGGCCTCACGCTGCTGTTCGTTCAGCTGGTCCATCAGTTCCTGCATGCTCATATCCTCACGGCCTCCAGATCCACTCCGTTGACTTTGGTGATTCCGCACCTGTATACCTTGCCCGGCTCCATGCCGCGGCCCATGACCACGGTGAGTCCGTCGACCTCCGGCGCCTGCGCCCAGATCCTGCCGATGGCAAGATCCTCGCCTTCAATCAGCTCCTCGATGAGCACATCGTACTCCCTGCCGACGAACTCCTGCAGATGCTCGGACGTGATCTTCTCCTGAAGCTTCTCAAGCTTCTTCTGCCTTCTTGCGGCCACCTTGGACAGGGCCTCGTGGGTCTTTTCATCCGTGAGGTCCCAGGCATAGGTTCCCTCCTCACGCGAATACACGAACGATCCCATCCAGTTGAACCGGTTGGTCTTCACGAAGTCATAGACCATGTCGAAATCCGCATCCGTCTCGCCGGGGAAGCCCAGCATGATGGTGGTGCGGATGACACACTCGGGCAATGCGCTTCTGATCCTGCTCACCAGGTCCGTATAAACCTGAGCATCTCCCATGCGTTTCATGGGGCGCAGGAGGGCCGGGCTGGCATGCTGTATGGGGATGTCGAAATACGGGATGATCTTTGGATTGGTCCTGATCATGTCCAGGATCTCGAACGGGAAGGCATCGGGATGGATGTAGAGCATCCTGACCCTGAAGTCTCCGGGGATGTCCGTGATTTTCTGAAGCAGCTCCGGGAAGCGGCTCTTTCCGCCCTGATCCGTTCCGTAGGCCGCAAGGTCCTGCGCAATCAGATTGATTTCCCTGACACCGCGCGCAACAAGCGTGCGGGCCTCGTCCAGAATGCTGTCCATGCTGCGGGACCTGAGGCCTCCGCGGATGAGCGGGATGGCGCAGAAGCCGCATCTGTGGTTGCAGCCTTCCGATATCTTCAGGTAGGCGCTTCCGGGATAGCCGAACAGCTCTTTCCTGTCATAGATTTCCGAATCGGGGTCAGGGTATTCGGGAACAAGCAGGCGGCTCTTCGGAGAAAGGTTCTCCACAAAGCCGTTGATCTGCTTCAGGTCCCTGTTGCCGAATATTCCGTCGGCCTCCGGAAGCTGATCGGACAGCTCCTGTCCGTAGCGCTGTGCAAGGCAGCCGGAGACAATGATCCTTGCCTTGGGATTGAGCTCCCTGAGCTCGAAGAACGTGTTGATGGACTCTTCCCTTGCACTCTCGATGAAGCCGCAGGTGTTGACCAGTATCAGGTCCGCCTTCTGAGCGTCATCGGTCAAGCTCCAGCCGTCCTTTTCAAGACTGCATGACAGGATCTCGGCGTCAACCTGGTTCTTGGCGCAACCGAGATTTTCTATATATAGATAATGTCCGCTGTTGTTCTGACTATCGTTGAGACCCATGCCTTAAGTGTCCATTTTCTGCCTTTTCTCGTCAAGATGACTTGTGCCTTTTGAGGTTGCCGATTGGCATTTTCAGGGTTAGAATTGAAGTGTAATGAACACAACACTTTTCCCTGGTTCCGTATGGGGTCAGGTCGACATACCGGCATCCAAAAGCCAGACAATACATGCGCTGCTGATTGCGCTCTTCTCAAGAGGCGTGAGCACCATAACAAACCCCCTTCTCTGCTCGGACACACAGGCGTGTCTGGATTTCTGCACCAAGCTCGGTGCGACCATCCGCTACTCCGACGAGACCATGGTGGTGGACTCCACCAACCTGACTCCCAGGGACGGGCTGGAGATAGACTGCAAGAACAGCGGAACCACGCTGTACTTCGCCACGGCACTTGCATGTACGCTTGGCGTGGACATAAAGTTCAACGGAGACGGCTCGCTCCAGAGACGTCCGGTCAGGCCGCTTCTGGCAAGCCTGCATGACCTGGGCGCAAACGCAGACCCGGACATCGAGAATGCACCATACAGCGTCTGCGGTCCGCTGACCGGCGGACACACCAGCATCCGCTGCATGACGGGACAGTTCCTCACCGCCCTGATGCTGGCCGCTCCTCTTGCCAAGGAAGACACCACCATCGATGTGTTCCTGCTGCGCGAACGCAGCGCCGTGCGCACAACCGAAATCTGGCTGGAGAAACAGGGAATCGATTTCTTCCGCGATGACGACATGAACCACTATACGGTGCGCGGAGGCCAGAGCTACAGGCCTCTCGAGACGGACATCAACGGTGACTTCTCGCTTGCCGCGTTCTTCTTCTGCGCCGCAGCCATAACGGGCAGCACCATCACCATAACCCACCTGGACGCAAAGAGCTCGCAGGCAGACAGGGAGATCCTGGACATACTCTCCGAAATGGGATGCTCGGTCAGAAGCGAAGGCCACACGGTGACGCTCACCGGTCCTTCGCGGCTCAAGGCAATCGACATAGACATGAGCGGAATCCCGGACCTGCTTTCGGCACTGGCCGTGACATCGTGCTTTGCATCGGGTCCGGTGAGGCTGACGAACATTTCCCACGACGTGTCCAAGGGCTCAGGCAAAAGAAGCTCTATCATCACGTCGAACATCAATGCGCTGGGAGGTCAGGTACAGGAGCTTCCGGACTCGCTGGTGATCTACCCGGCACATTCCCTGTGCGGCGGTGTGTCGGTGCAGTGCTACGACGATCCCAGGATCGCGATGGCCATGGCGCTGGCATCGCTGCGGTGCACGCAGGGTCTGACCATAGAGGGATGCGAATGTGTGGATGAACGTTACCCGGGCTTCTTCGACGACTTCAGGAGCGTGACGCTGTCCGAAAGATAAAAAAAGGCCGGAGTTTTTCTCCGGCCCGAATTCTTTGATGTTTGTGATTATCTTGCTGCGGGAATCTGGCTGATTGCCTCGTCCAGGGCATTCTGCAGAGCGGTCTGTGCGCTGAGCATGAGCGTGGAGTACTCACCCTCGCAGACGAAGATCAGGGTATCCGTAGCCTTGTCGTAGAGTGCAAGAGAAACCCTTGAGTAATCGGCGTCGGACTTGTTCTCGACGATGACGACGTTGTCGGCATCCTCAAGCTGGACGATCTGATATCCCTTTGAGGCAAATGCGCTCTTGATGAGCTCCCTGTTCTCTACTGTCGAGAGGTTGACGGACTGTGAGTAGACGTAGGGATGCTCCTGCTTGTCGGTTGAAGAATACCAGTAACCGGTCTCAGTGACGTTGGTAGCGTTGGTGTTGTACTGGATGGCAATCTTGTTGGACTTGAGTGCCATCGAAGAATAATACTTGATGCCTGATGTGGCGCATGAGACAAAAAGTGCCGAAACGATAACGATGATCAAAACAAATAAAATACTTTTCTTCATGCCTGACACATTAGCAGATTAATCGGCAGTTGAAAACCCCAAGGCCCCGGGATGTGCTATAATGCACGCATGCAGTACACATCCAAGTCATTGAGAAACCTCGTAATCTACAGCGTATATGTCAGGAACCATACTCCCGAGGGCACGTTCCGGGCCATCGAGGGCGACCTGAGAAGGATAAAGGCTCTGGGGACCGACGTCATCTGGCTCATGCCCATCCATCCCATCGGAAAGGAAGGCAAG
>JAJBWA010000166.1:0-18283 GCA_031935845.1 bacterium
ATGGCCGTCACCATTCCTGAGGTCGTCGGAAGAAGATTCGGCAAGTTCAGCTCAGGCTTCGCTGCAGTCCTCAACATCCTGGCCCTGTTCTGTCTGACATCATCACAGGTCGCTGCATCCGGTTCCGTCGTCGCAACACTCACCGGAATGAACACGAAGCTCTGCATGATCATCGCCGGTATCGTCATCATCCTCTACACCACATTCGGAGGTATGATCGCCGACCAGATTTCGGATATGGTGCAGTTCCTTATCATCCTTGTCGGTCTTGCAATCGCAACCCCGATCGTAATCTCATCCCTCGGCGGATGGTCTGCAATCGCTGCAAAGCTTCCTGAAGGTCAGACAAGCTTCACCAAGATCGGATGGGCCTACATCATCGGCTACATCTTCAACTACTTCTGCACCTTCCTCTCGGGTCCTGAGATGATCTCCAGATTCGAGACTTCAAAGGACGAGGCCACGGCAAAGAAGGCATCGTTCCTCTCAGCCATCCTCATGGCAGCCATGGCCGCATTCCCGACACTGCTCGGTCTTGCAGCTCTCGCAGTCAAGGATTCACTGCCGAACCTCGCCGCCAACGGTTCCAACGCAATGATGGCTGTCACACAGGCCTATGCCCCGACAATCATCACCGGTATCGTCTCGGCTGCAATCATTTCCGCAACGATGTCTTCAGCTGACTCCAACCTGCTGTGCATGTCAACAATGGTCATCAACGATATCTACAAGCCGTACTTCAACAAGGAGATCGGCGGCATGAAGGAAGTCTGGGCAACCAGAATCTGCAACATCGTCTGCTGCGCAGTTGCCATGCTCATCTCGTTCCTGGCAATCCCGATCACAAGCATGAACACCTTTGCATTCGGTATCAGATGTGCCGGCCCGTTCGCCGCATACGGACTGGGACTCGTCATCCCGCGTGCAACCAAGAATTCCGGTCTGATCTCCATTGTCACCGGAACAATCGGATTCGTCGTATGGCAGATCATGTCGGCCAATGGCGTCGCAATCACCAATTATCTCATGCCTGTCGTATTCGGATGTCTGGTCAGCGTCGTCACATTCTTCCTCGTCAACGCAATCGAGTGGAAGAAGGGCGTCAAGCCGGCACCTTCGGCATACGTCTCGGAGTAATACCCGAAGACGGTTTCCAAAGAACCACTGCAGTCCGGTAATCGCCGGACTGCTTTTTTTTTCTGTTTACAAAGATTCCGATGAGCGCTATAATTTTCAGTAAGAAAATAATTGCGTCGCGGAGGTCACCATGCAGTTCGCATACATACCCATCGGAGTCCCGACTTTCGATCTTGAAGTGGCACAGGACCAGTTCGGAAAATCCTGCGCCCTGATGCGCTCCCTTTTCGGCAAGGAGGCCGTGTGCCCGGAGAAGATGCTCCTGTCCCTGCCGGACCTCAAGGCATATCTTGCAACCATCAATCCGGACCTGATTGTCCTTCAGAACATCACGTTCGCCAATTCGGCATACTGCTCCGAGGTGGTGGCTGCTTTCCCGACGGTGCCCGTCATCCTGTGGACGCTTAGGGAACCCGTCATCGACGGAAAGAGACTCAGGCTCAATTCGCTCACCGGAGCATACTCGGCTGCCAACGTCATGAAGAACCTGGGCAAGGCAAGCTTCGGCTATGTCTTCGGTTCCCCTGAGGATGACGATGTCAGGAAGATCCTGACGGCTGACGCTGCGGCACTCAGGACCCTGGCAGAACTGCGGTCCTGCAAGGTAGCTGCAATCGGAACCACACCGGAGGGCTTCGGATTCGGCCGCGCTCTTGATGCAGATGTCCAGCGTCTGTTCGGAAGCCGCCTCGTAAGCGTAGAGCTGCGCGAGATCCTGGACAAGGCAAAATCATATTCATTTGATGAATGCAGACAGTATCTGGACAGCTTCTGCTCCACATGCTGCGACTATGACCATATCCCCGAGAAGAACATGGAGGGCTATGCCCGCCTGATGAAGGCCTATGTGGACTTCTGCACGGAAAACAACGTCAAGGTAATCGGCTCAAGATGCTGGCCAGATCTGTTCACACAGTTCGGAACCCCCAACTGCGCCGTCCTGTCCATGCTCAACGACATGGGAATCTCAAGCGCATGCGAAAGCGACATGTACGGCGGAATCTCCATGTTCCTGGCCTCCAGGCTTTCGGGCGGAGCGGTATTCTTCGGAGATCCGGTCTCCATGAACGAGAAGGAGAACACCGTGACCTACTGGCACTGCGGCATGTGCGCTCCGTCGCTGGCCTCCAAGCCTTCCATCGGAGTCCATCCCAACAGGAAGATCGGACCGGCCATGGACTTCGGCTGCAGGCCCTGCGGCAACGTCACCGTATTCAGGGTTGGCCGTGATCCCGACGGAGCCTTCCGTGCATTCATCGCTTCCGGAAGCGCACTGGACAAGCCCAAGCAGTTCTTCGGTGCGTCAGTTGTCGTCAAGGTGGACGGCAGCGCCAGGGATCTTGTCTACGAATCGGTCAAGGACGGCTGGGAGCCGCACTTCGTGGTGGCCTATGCCGACATTGCTTTTGAACTTGAAGAACTCTGCAGGATTCTGGGTATCCCCGTCTGCAGGTACTGAGGAGAAATAAATGAACGAAAAAGAACTGAAGGCGTTTGCCTCGGAGGCAAGAAAGAACTGCCTCTTCTGCATCGGAAGCCTCGGAGTGGGACACATCGGCGGAGCCCTGTCGATAGTGGACATCCTCACATATCTCTACAACGGTGAGATGCGCAATCTGGATCCCAAGAATCCGCGTAAGGAAGACCGCGACATGCTGGTTGTCTCCAAGGGACACAGCGGACCGGCGCTCTATGCAGTCCTGGCCATGCAGGGATTCTTCCCCATGGACTGGCTCAACACCCTCAACAGGGGCGGCACAAGGCTTCCCAGCCACTGCGACCGCAACCAGACCCCCGGAATCGACATGAGCACGGGATCCCTCGGACAGGGACTTTCCGCAGCCTGCGGAATCGCCTACGGCGCAAAGCTCAAGGGAACCGACCAGAGATGCTACTGCATCATCGGAGACGGAGAGACACAGGAAGGACAGAACTGGGAGGCCGCGATGTTCGCAGCCGCCAAGAAGCTGGACAACCTGATCACGATCACGGACTACAACAAGCTCCAGATAGACGGAACTGTCGAGCAGGTCATCGGAATCGAGGACCTTGTGGCCAAGTGGACGGCATTCGGCTGGGATGTCCAGCGCATCGACGGCCACGACTTCAATGCACTGGAGAATGCCTTCAACGCCGCCCATGAGCAGAACGGAAAGCCCAAGATGATCGTCTGCGACACCATCAAGGCAAAGGGTCTTCCCAAGTTCGAGGGACAGATCGGAAGCCACAATGCCAACATCACTCTGGATGAAGTGAAAGAACTCTACAACGGGGAGGTTCCGTCATGGCTGAAGTGAAGGATATGGATATCGAGATGAGGCAGGCCTACTGCCGCACACTTATGGAACTGGCTCAGGAGGATCCGCGTGTCGTAATCCTCGAGGCTGACCTGATGAAGGCCTCAGGAACCATGCCGTTCAAGGAAGCATTCGGAAAGCGCGCCATCGACGTAGGCGTTGCCGAAGCCGACATGGTGGGAATCGCCAGCGGACTGTCGGTACAGGGATTCATCCCGTTTGCAGCGACATTCGGATGCTTTGCCGCAAGAAGAACCTTTGACCAGTTCTTCATCAGCAGCAACTACGCAAAGCTCAACGTCAAGCTCACCGGAACCGACCCCGGAGTTTCTGCCGTCTACAACGGCGGAACACACATGCCGTTCGAGGACATCGGACTCATGAGGATGATCCCGAACCTGGTCATCATCGAGCCCAGCGATGCAGCATCGGTCTGCGGTCTGGTGCGCGAGATGTATAGACATGACGGCTGCTGCTACCAGAGACTGCACAGGAAGAAGATGCCGGCCATCTACAGCCCGGACGAGAAGTTCGAGATCGGAAAGTCCAAAGTTCTTGCAGAGGGTAAGGACGTGACCCTGATCGGACTCGGTGCAGTGATGATGCAGCAGGTCCTCAAGGCAGCGGAGCTTCTGAAGGAGAAGGGCGTCAAGGCAACGGTAATCGATGCACTCACCGTCAAGCCGCTGGACAGGGATCTGATTCTTGCCAAGGCACGCGAGACCGGAGCAGTGGTCACCTGCGAGAACCATCAGGTGGACGGTGGTCTGGGAATGGCCGTGACCAAGGTCCTTGCGGAAGAGAACGTCTGCGCCAGAATCGGTTACATCGGAATCCAGGACCGCTTCGGACAGGTAGGAAACCTGGACTATCTGGTCAAGGCCTACAACCTTACGGCAGAAGACATCTGTGCCAAGGCACTTTCGATTATCAAGAAGTGAACAGGGAACATAAGGAGAAAAAGAAATGATGAAGATAGCAATTGCATCCGACCTGAGCGGATATCCCATGAAGAAAGCCATTGTAGAGCACCTGAAGGAAAGAGGTGACGTCGAGGTCCTGGACTTCGGTATCCCCAACGAGAACGAGCCGCATCCCTACGTGGAGCAGGCCCCCAAGGTATGCAAGGCAATCCAGAGCGGAGAGGCGGAGAAGGGCATCCTGATCTGCGGAACCGGTCAGGGAATGGCCATAGTGGCCAACAAGCACAAGGGCATCTATGCCTGCGTGGTCGATTCCATCTTCTCAGGCGAGAGAGCCAAGATCATCAACAACGCCAACGTCATCACGCTGGGCGGCTGGGTCACAGCTCCGTTCCTGGGTTGTGAGATCGTTGATGCATGGCTTGCCATGAAGTTCACGCAGAAGATGGAGTTCAAGAAGGACTTCCTCACAAAGAACTTCCACATCGTGGAGGACATCGAGAAGGAGAACTTCAGATGATCAGCTCACCGCTCAGCCCTCTCAAGGTCATAGAGCGCAGACACATCACCAAGGCGGAACTCAGAAGGATAGCCGGAACCGACGGAAAGATCGCAATCGTCACCGACAATGCCCCGATTGAGTCCAAAGCCAGATTAATCGCATCATTTACCAAGGATGAGGCCATTGTTTTCGACAATGTCCAGCCCAATCCGCGCACAGCCGACATCATGCAGATGTTCGGTGATCCGGCATTCTCCTCATGCTCCGTCATAGTGGGAATCGGCGGCGGAAGCGTCCTCGACAGCGCCAAGGCCCTGGCAATGCTCAGGACCAACGGCGGAAGTCTTGACGACTATCTTGGAAACACGCCCAAGAGGAAGATCGAGAAGCGCTGTGCAACCCTGATTCTCCTGCCCACCACGGCCGGCACCGGAAGCGAGGTCACCAAGGTAGGCGTGTACACATCCGCCAACGGCAGGAAGTACACGCTGGGTTCTCCGCTGATGCACGCCCACAAGGCCGTCCTTGTCCAGGATTTCGTGGTCAAGGCACCGCCGGCACTGGTTGCATCAACAGGACTGGACGCACTGGACCATGCCCTTGAGTCCATCTGGAACAAGAACGCAAAGCCCGAGACTCTGGAGCTTTCCATTGCCGCGGCAATAGAGGTCCTGTCCAACATCCGCACCATGTATGATTCAAGCGTGGCCATCAGGAACGGGAAGGCCGTAGACGAATCAGCCTACAGGGCCGCAAGGAAGATGCTTCACGCCTCATGCATGGCAGGAATGGCGTTCAACCTCACCGGTACGGCAGCAGGTCATGCCCTGAGCTTCGTGCTCAGCGAGACCTGGCACGTGCCCCACGGCACAGCATGTGCATTCACCCTCAACGGTGTGTTTGCTCTTTCATGCCAGAACGAGGTAACCAGGAAGTATCTTGCCAAGGTTTCCAGACACTTCCACCCGCAGATCAAGTCGGAGGACAAGCTTGTGGCCGCCCTTCAGAAGGACGTCGCCGATCTGACGGTCTATCTGCATCAGCCGCAGAGGTTCGCGGATCTCGGAATCATGCTTTCGGAAGACAAGACCGACGAGAACTTCGAGCGCTCGTTCGATGATCCCAAGATGTGGAACCAGCTTCCGGTGGCAACCAAGCAGAACATCTATCCGCTTCTGGAGGAGCTTCTCTGATGGACAGACTGTCGCTTCTCAGACAGAAGAATCCCGGGCTCACGATCCATACGGTGGACGAGAAGATTTTCTCCCGCTATGCCAGGCTCGTGAGCTCGCCGGTATTTGCCGGCATAGCGGCGTACATCGACCGCACCACCGTGGTCCCCGAGCGCAACACATATGTGGCCGACATCCCCGAGCTCCATACCAAGGAGAACGATGATGCCCTGTGTGCCTTCTACGGCGGTCTGGTGCCGCAGATCGGCTACTGCAACGGTCCCAACTTCTCCATGAACGGAAGCGAGTACCACAAGGGCCCGGAGCTGACGATAGCCATTACGGACTGCCTGATGTGGTGGATGCTTCCGGAGGATCTAGTGGACTTCGACCATGTGGACTCATCCAGGGCTGAAGTGTTCTATATCCCAAAGGGATGTGCTTTCCTCCTCAAGCCGGAAATCCTCCACCTGGCTCCGTGCAAGGTGGACCACAACGGCTACAAGACCGTGATAATCCTTCCCATGGGAACCAACAGGCCGATCGATCCCGCCCTCAAGGCAGCCATCAGGGCAAACGGAGATCCGGAATCAAAGATCCTCCACATGTCCAACAAGTACATGATTACCCATAAGGACTGGCAGCCGCTGGTGAGCCAGGGTGTCCATATCGGACTTCTGGGCGAAAACCGCAGGGTGAACCCCATAGACTGAACGATGTCGCAGATTCTTCTTTCCGGTGTAATCGTATTGTTCTCATTCACGCTGGAGGTCATCACGGGCTTCGGCGGAACCGTCACGGCGGTATCCTTCATCACGGCACTTCTGGGAATGCACACCGGTGTGGTCATCCTCACCGTCATTGCCATGATCCCACAGCTGTCCGTGGTGATCAGGAACCGGAAGAAGATCGACTGGAAGAACTATCTGATAATCGTGGGACTGATGTTCCCGTTCCTGTTTGCAGGGCGTGCACTTCAGTCTCTGGTGGACACGGCCATCCTCAAGCGGATTCTGGCCTGCTTCATAATCGCTGTCTCCGTCTTCAGACTGGTCCAGTTCTTCATGTCCCGTAAGAAGCAGGCGGATGAAGAGGAGCAGCCGGCCCGTGTGAAATGGTATTCATACCTTGCTCTTGCCGGAGCAGGCGTGATCCACGGGATGTTCTCTTCCGGCGGGCCTCTGGCGATTATCTATGCTTCATCAGCAATCAGGGACAAGGACAGTTTCCGTTCCACCATGTGCCTGCTTTGGGTCACCCTCAACACGGTGCTTACCGTCTCTTATGCCATAGACGGATCGATCACCGTCGATATCCTCAAGACGATACTGTATCTGATTCCGTTCGTGATTGCCGGAATAATCGCAGGCAACCTGATAGTGAAGAGGGTGGACAACAAGGTGTTTGCAGTAATCGTCTATTCCTGCCTGCTTGTCACAGGCATTTTCATGCTTATTTAAGAATCGAAGAATTCATCCAGGACAAGGTCTGATGCACCAGCCTGGGCCATGACGTTGTCATATGCCATTGCAAAGACGTTGGGATCCCTTGCCTGGAAATAATCATCCGAGCCTTTGTACAGTTCCCTGATTTCCTGCGCCATTGTCTCGGCAACCATAATCGACGGGCTTATGATCAGGAACGAGTCCGGAGAAAGCGAGCGCTGGATCGTCTTCATGCTGGTGAACAGGTAGAACGCGGCCTTTTTGAGCACCTCTGCGGACTTCGGGTCCTTTGTATCGGTGATGGACGAGAAGAGCACCTGGTTCGGGCCTGTGCCCAGCTTGGAATCCAGCTCGAGCATGTAGGCCTGAAGACATCCCTTCAGACCGCAGCTGCACTTCGGGCCGTCGAAGTTCACCGGGATATGGCCGGCTTCCAACGTCGTGCCGTCTGCGCTGGTGTAGATTCCGTTCTCGGAGACCATTGCTCCGTTGACGCCGCCCCTGACCAGGAACGCAAACAGAGCCTTTCCCGGATCCTTGTCTCCGTATCTGTAGACGGAATAGGCGAGGGCGCTGCAGTTGTTGTGGACCATGACCCTGTATCCGAGCCTCTTTTCCACATTGTCCCTCAGCGGATAGCTGTCCATTCCCTTTATCTTTGAATAGAAGACTATGGATCCCCTGGCGACATTGACTTTTCCGGGTGCGGCGATTCCGATGCCCGCGATCTTCTCCCTGGAAAGCTCCATATCGCTTATTGCCTTCTCTACAAGGCTGCAGATCAGATCCTCCACGCGTGCGGCATCTACGCTGTCATCCAGATACTCAAGGTGTGAGTAGATGCGGTGGCGGTTGAAGTCGAAGACCCCCAGCGACAGGCATGATGCCCAGAAATCGATTCCTATTGTATAGACTGCATCCGGACGGACCGTGTAGTAGACGGGATGCCTTCCCTTGCGGGATTCGGCGGCTGCCTTGCCTGTGCCGCACTGGACGATGTATCCGTTCTGCTCGAGGTAGGTGAAGATCCTGAAGACGGACGGGGCCTTGAGTCCGATGCGGTTGACGATGTCGGACTGAGAGGCGCCGCCTCTGCCTCTGGAGGCATAGATGGCGGCCAGGACGGCCATTATGTTCCTGTGCCTGATGTCAGATGCCCTCACCGGATCGATTACGGTCTGGATACTGTCGTTCTTATTCATAGATACAATCATAATACCAAACGGACTGTTCGTAAATGGAAATATTTTCACAATGAAAAATATTGCTTTACAAAACTGATTTCCCATGTGATACTTTCAATGAGAAAATAATTACTTTTCGTCATCAACGCAAAAAAGGAGATAATCAAGATGAAAAGAATCGCAATCGCATTCCTGATGCTCGCTCTTGTTCTTTCCTTCACATTCGCACAGAGTGCCACAGAGTCCTCTGCCGGTAAGGAAATCGAGCTCAAGTTCGTCACATGGTGGACAGGTGCAGATACCAAGGGTCCCTATGTAGAGCAGATCGTCAATCAGTTCAACGCAGAGCATGCCGGCAAGATCCATGTCACCCTCGAGGGAACAAACGATGCAGACGGCATCTTCACACAGATCATGACACAGCTTGGTGCCGGCAACCCGCCAGACATCTTCTCGGTCAAGCCGCAGGACGAGTTCTACGGATACTATGACAGCAACCTCCTGATGGATTTCGCAGAAGACCTCAAGGGCGACTGGGGCAAGCAGTTCGCAGAGGGCATCGTGGCCAACACGACAAGAAACGGCCAGACCAAGTCCCTCCCTTACGAGATGGCCTATGTACCCATCTGGTACAACATGGAGATTCTCAACGCTGTAGGAATCACCGAAGTCCCCAAGACAATGGATGAGTTCTGGGCAATGTGCGAGAAGACAAAGGCTGCCGGTTACTATCCCACGGCACAGATGACCGGCGGAACGAACGCATGGTTCTCGATGCTCTGGTACACCTCAATCTGCGGTGCACTCGGCGGAGCAGGTGCATTCGACAACATCAAGAACGACTGGGCAACCAATCCCCTTTATGTCGAAGCTGCCGAGATTCTCTGCAAGATGGTCAGGGAGTACACAACCGAGGATGTCATCGGTGCTACAGCAGCAGTCGCAAACAGCCACTTCAAGGGCGGTGAGACAGCAGCTTACCTCAACGGACCGTGGTGGATTGCAAACCTCGACGATGCCCGCCAGGCAACAACCGAGATGGCATTCTTCCCGCAGATCAACTACAAGGACGTCCTGATCGGTTCCGTTCAGTCCAACCTTGCAGCTGCAAACCAGAAGGATCCTGCCAAGAGAGCCGCAGTCATCGAGTTCCTCACATACTTCACCACTGCAGAGAACGCACAGCTTGTCTCCAACGCAGGTTCAGTCCTCGCAGTCAAGTATGAGCCGCTTGAGAATTCCTCCAAGCTCGCCAAGGATCTTCAGGCAAGAATCAACGAAGCTTCCGGCTTCATCCCCTACTGGGAGAACTGCATCGGAACAAGTGATGTCGTAGCCGAGTTCGGTCAGGCTCTCGGAGCCATGATCCAGGGTGCAATCACTCCGGCACAGTTTGTCGCACAGATCGCAAGCGTGATGTAATAATCCGCTTCAGAAGACAGGGGCCGTTTCCGGTCCCTGTCTTTGTGTTTTTCCAAGGATTACCTATGACCAGGAATTTAGCTGAAAAGAAGTTCAACAGAAACTGGAAGGGAATACTGCTTTTCCTTCTTCCGGCAATGGTCCTCTACGGACTGTTCTTCATCTACCCCATCATCACCGTCATCTTCACCAGTCTGACCGACTGGGCCAACTTCAGGAAGATGAATTTCGTCGGATTCAAGAATTATGTGAACCTCTTCAAGAATTCCACGTTCCTGACGGCCATCAGGAACAACTTCATCTGGGCTCTGGTCCTGGCATTCGTCCAGGTTCCCATTGCCCTGTCCATGGCACTGGTGCTTGCCCGCAAGCCCAGAGGCTGGAAACTGTTCAGGACAGTCTACTTCCTTCCCACCGTCATATCGGGCTCTGCCCTGGCAATGATGTGGAAGGCCATCTACAATCCCACCAACGGCGTGCTCAATGCCATACTGGGAATTTTCGGCGCCAACAACGGCGTCAACTGGCTGGGTGACCTCAATACGGCGCTTGTGGCCGTAATCGTCCAGCAGGTGTTCTACTTCGGATACTTCATGGTAATCATCTTTGCTTCCAGACTCGGAATAGACGACACCATGTATGAAGCTGCCATGATCGACGGAGCAAACATCTGGCAGCAGGAAATACATGTGACCCTCCCCATGCTCAAACCCGTGCTGATCACGGCCATTACCCTGGCCATGGCATACGGATTCAGGCATTTCGAATCAACGTACCTCCTCACGGGCGGCGGACCCAACCACGTCACCGAGACCATGGGAACCTTCCTCTACACCAAGCTGTCGTCGGCCAAGTGGGCGGAAGGCAACTCCATAGGAACAACGATCATCCTCCTCGGAGGAATCATGATCAGCGTGATCCGCTCCGTACTGAGCAGAGAGAAATAAGGAGGGGAGAACATGATTGCAAAAACAAAGCTCGGACCTGTCGACATCATCGCCAAGATCTTCAAGTGGTTCTTCCTGATCCTCTTCCTGCTGTTCATGATCCTGCCGCTGATCTGGATCCTGATCTCATCATTCAAGACAAACCAGGAGTTCAACCTCAAGAGTCCGTTCTCGCTGCCTGAGGTGTGGCAGTTCTCCAACTACGCCAACGCCCTTTCGGTGAGCAACCTCCCGAGGATGTTCCTCCATTCCATAATCGTCGCCATAGTGACCACGGCCCTGAATCTGGTGGTGGCCTCCATGTCGGCATTCGCACTGTCCAGGGAGAAGTTCAGGGGCAACAAGCTGATCCTGACGTTCCTCCTTTCCGGAGTGCTCATCCCCATCATCGCCCTCATGGTGCCCATCATGAAGATCAACAACTTCCTTCATCTGTACGACACCCTGGGAGCCCTGATCCTGACTTACACGGCAATCAACCTTCCCACATCGATCTTCCTGGTGCACGGATTCATGTCCACCATACCCAAGGAGCTCGAGGAGAGCGCCACCATAGACGGATGCTCGTTCCTCCAGCGCTTCACCAGAATCATCTTCCCGCTGACCAAGCCGGGTCTCATGACTGCAGGAACGCTGGTGTTCATCTACTGCTGGAACGAGTTCACGTACGCCATGATCCTGACGATTTCCGAGAAGGCCAGGACCATCCAGCTGGGAATCAAGTACTTCCAGACCGAGTTCAGCATCGACTATACCGGAATGCTGGCAGCCATAGTCATAACCATGATTCCGACCATAGTCGTGTATACTTTCATGCATGACAAGATCATCAGCGGAATGACGGCAGGCGCGGTCAAGGGCTGATGCCGGAGGGGAACACATGATCGAGAAGTCTTTCTGCGGGAGGGTCTTTGCCCTCCCCGAGATACAGGTCGGAAACGGCTCCAGTGACATCAGCATGTACAGGGGCAATTTCAAGGTACGCGAGAAAAGCATCTCATGGACAACGCTGACTGCCGAGGAGATTCCCGGCGGTGCCGTCTACAGAGACGCCGGTACCGAAATCAGACTCTCTCTTTCCGAGAAAGACTGCTTCCTCACCATGGATCTTTCGCTTGTCTCCGGCACGTGGAACAGGTTCCGCCTGAGCTTCCGTGCAGACCACGGCGAGGCCGTGTTCGGAGGAGGCGAGCAGTTCTCCTACTTCAATCTCAGGGGCCATAAGTTCCCCATAATGACCAGAGAGCAGGGTGTGGGCAGGCGCTACAACAGGCCCCTGACAATCCTCTCCGAGCTTCATGACAAGGCAGGCGGAGCATACCACACCACCTACTATCCGCAGCCTACATTCGTCTCAAGCGCAAAGTATTTCATACACATCCACAGCTTCGACTACAGCGTGCTGGACTTCACGTCGCGCACACACCATAGCGTGATGTCATACAGCCTGCCGGAGAAGATAACCGTAGGCTTCGGCTCATCTTTGATGGATACGGCTTCCAAGGTCAGCCTGCTGCTGGGCCGTCAGGCCGTGCTCCCGTCATGGGTCCATGACGGCATGATTCTGGGAGTGCAGGGCGGAACCGATGTCGTGCGCTCCAAGCTTGAGAAGTCGCTTTCCCATAAAGTGCGCGTCTGCGGACTCTGGGCCCAGGACTGGTCCGGCAAGATCGTCACATCTTTCGGAAAGCGCGTACTGTGGGACTGGAAGTGGAATCCCGAGATGTATCCCGGCCTGGACAAGTGGATTCCGGAGCTGAAGAAGCAGGGCATAGCCTTCACCATCTACATCAACCCCTATCTGATAAAGGGCAAGAGCCTGTGCAACGAGGCCGTGGAAAAGGGCTATCTGGTCAAGAATACGTCAGGCGATGACTATTTCATCGATTTCGGTGAGTTCGACTGCGGCCATGTGGACCTGACCAATCCCGAGGCCTTTGCCTGGTACAAGGAAAAGATCAAGAAGAACATGATCGACTTCGGCGCTGCCGGCTGGATGGCCGATTTCGGTGAATACCTGCCTACTGACGCCGTAGTGTACAGCGGAGTTACCGGCATGCAGGCCCACAACATGTGGCCGGGCCTCTGGGCAAAGCTCAACCATGAAGCCCTTGAGGAGACCGGAAACCTGGACAAGGTGATCTACTTCATGAGAAGCGGCAACGCCATGAGCCCGCGCTATGCCCAGAGCATGTGGGCCGGCGACCAGAACGTGGACTGGTCCCGAGATGACGGAATCCGCTCCGTGATCCCCGCCGCTCTCTCTCTTGCATACAGCGGGCATGGAATATCGTTCAGCGATATCGGCGGCTACACCACCGTGGCCTGGCTGAAGCGCACCAAGGAGCTCCTGCTCCGCTGGACGGAGATGAGCTGCTTCACGCCCATAATGCGTACCCATGAGGGCAACCGCCCCCAGACCAACTGGCAGTTCGATTCCGATGGCGAGACTCTGGACTACATGGCCTACTGGGCCGATCTCCACTATCGTCTGAAGGACTACATCCTGTTCTGCGAGAAGGAGAACATGGAGAAAGGTCTTTCCGTCATGCGGCCGATGAACTGGTACAGCCGCGAATCCTGGGCCCTGGCCTGCGTGGACCAGTACATGCTCGGTCCCGACCTTCTTGTGGCACCTGTCATGAAGAAAGGCGCCAAGGGCAGGCACGTGAACCTGCCGGAAGGCGAGTGGATCCATCTATTCAGCAAAAAGCGCTACGGCAAGGGACTGTTCTTCATCCCCTCAAGGATAGAGGACCGCAGCATCCCCGTGTTCTACAGGGCCGACAGCCCCTGGGCCGACTATTTCAGCAAGCTGATCTGAAGCACCGAAGCAAAGGCTTTCAGATGAAAAAAGGGACCGACGCATTGCGAAGGTCCCTTTTTTGTTTCCCGAAGAGCTTTATTTCTCAAACGGGAACTTGTACGGCAGCTTGTACTCGTCGCGCAGGGCGATGAACTCCTTCTGGATTGTCTCTCCGACAGGTACGCCCTTGTCCTTGCGGTCAAGCCATGCCAGATGCTCTTTCTCTCCTGCGGTGTAGATGCGCTCTGCACCCGGAGCCTTTGCAGAAGCCCTGAGGTCGCGGCATATTCCGCCGGCTGTCTTCTCGAATGTCTCCAGACCCATGAAGAACTCCGGGTTGATGACGAAGAAGAAATGACCGAGCCTGTACATCTGGGGCTTGCCCTCGGCATCCTTTCCGTTGAGGGCCTTCATGTACGGGCCGCCTGCCAGTGCTGCAGAGAGAATCTCAACTACAGCAGTGAAGCCGTAACCTTTGTAGCCGCCCGTGGCCTCTCCGAGACCTCCAAGCGGGCACAATGCTGCCTGACCGGCCCTCATGTCCTTGAGGATCTTGCCGGAATCGGTCATCGTCTCGCCCTGGCGGTTGACCACAAGGCCTGCCGGGGTGGGCTTGCCGCTTCTCTCGTAGAACTCGATCTTGCCGTTCTGGATTGTAGATGTGGCGCAGTCGAAGTTGAAGGGGAAGTCCTCATCGGTGGGCATGGTGAATGTCAGGGGGTTGGTTCCCATCATGGGCTCGACGCCCCAGGTGGGTGCAACCGACGGGCGTGCGTTGGTTCCTGAGATACCGATCATGCCGGCCTTCTCGGCCATTGTTGTCCAGTAACCGGCAATTCCGTAGTGGGTGGAATTGAAGATCGTTCCGCCGGCCATTCCGTACTTCTTTGCCTTCTCGATGAGCTTTTCCATCATCCTGTAGGATGCAACCATTCCCATTCCGTTGTTGGCGTCCATGACCACTGTGGTGGGAGTCTCCTTCACGATGTCGATCTTTGTGACTGGAAGCAGAGTCCCGTTCTTGATGCGGTCAAGGTAGATCGGCTTGAAGCGGTTGCAGCCGTGACTCTCGATTCCTCTTCTGTCCGATTCCAGAAGGACATCGGCGCAGATCTCGGCGTCCTTTCTGGGTACGCCGTACTTCTCAAACACATCGACCATGAAGTCGTTGACCATCTTCCATGGTACATAAGGTCTTGTTTCCATATCTGATCCTCCAAAATATTGCTTTGTAGTCAGGCCTCGATTATCTCGGCCCGTATGTTTGTCTCCGACCTGAAGAACTCGGCGCCCTCGCGGTCGGTGATTATCCCGTGTATCTCATCGGTGCGGCCTATCTGGTAGTTGCTGATTACACCGATCTTGTTGTGTGTGGCTATCACGTAGGCTTTGCCGGATGTGTGCCTGAGCATCATCCTGCTGACCACGCTCTCTTCATAGATGGGAGTTGTGAGACCCGCATCCTCAGAGATTCCGTCCACTCCTATGAACGATTTGTTTGCGAACATGCCCTCCAGCGGGCTGGTTGCGATTGAACCCGACAATGCCCTGGAACGGCTGCGATAGACGCCTCCTGTGAGGATGATGGTGCATTTTCCAAGGGTATCAGGCTGATTGAAGACATCGATGTTGTTGGTGATGATGGTGATGGACTTTCCGCTTTCAAGCAGTGCCCTGAGCACCGCAGATGCCGTGGTGCCGCTGTTGACCATGACTATGTCGTCGTCCTCGACCAGCTCGGCCGCCTTGCGTGCTATGCTCTTCTTCTCCTCGGCGAACTGCGCGGCCTTCTGGAGATAGTGGGGCTCGGCGTTCATGTTCCTGAGGATGGTGGCTCCGCCGTGCGTCCTCTTCAGGAGCCGGTTCTCCTCCATCTGGTCCAGGTCCCTGCGGATGGTAAGCTCGGATACTCCGAACTCCTCGGCCAGTCTCGAGACCTGTACTATTCCGTTTTCCGCGAGGATGTCCGATATCCTCTGCTGTCTTTCCATGGGAAGCATTTTCCGCACCTTTCTCCAATCACCTGAAAGTCTATTCTCATAAAGGCCCGCTGTCAACGAAATCTGAACGTTTCTGAACGTTTTATGTTCAAATGTTCAACAAACTTTCCTTGACCTTGAACATATGTAGGGAATAAAATCATAAATGCAATATAGAACAATAAGGAGAAACCCCATGAAATACGTAATGGCTCTTGATCAGGGAACCACCAGTTCCAGATGCATCCTCTTTGACCACTCGGGCAGGATCTGCAGCGTGACGCAGAAGGAATTCACCCAGATTTTCCCCAAGCCGGGGTGGGTCGAGCATGATGCAGAGGAAATCTGGGACACCACTCTGGAGGTATCCAGATCCGCCATCAGGAAGCTCGGAATCACCGCTGCGGACATCGATTCCATCGGCATCACCAACCAGAGGGAGACAACCGTCATCTGGGACAGGAAGACCGGAAAACCCATAGCCAACGCCATCGTCTGGCAGTGCCGCAGGACGGCTCCCATCATCGACGGACTCGTCAAGGCCGGCTACAGGAAGATGATCCAGGACAAGACGGGCCTGGTGCCCGATGCCTATTTCTCCGGCTCCAAGATCAAGTGGCTGCTGGACAACGTCCCCGGTGCCCGCGAGAGGGCAAAGAACGGAGACCTGCTGTTCGGAACCATCGAGACCTGGCTGATCTGGAAGCTCACCAACGGCAAGGTCCATGTCACCGACTACACCAACGCCAGCCGCACAATGATATTCAACATCCACACCCTCAAATGGGACGATGATCTTCTGCGCATCCTGGACATCCCCAGGAATATCCTGCCTGAGGTCAAGCCCTCCAGCTGCGTGTACGGCTATGCTCACTTCGAGGCCTACGGGGCCCAGATACCGATTGCCGGTGCCGCAGGCGACCAGCAGTGCGCTCTGTTCGGCCAGTGCTGCTTCGAGGAAGGCGACATGAAGAACACATACGGCACCGGATGCTTCATGCTGATGAATACAGGTACGAAGCCGGTTGCCTCCAAACACGGACTGGTCACCACCATAGCGGTAGGATACAAGGACCATGTGGAGTATGCCCTTGAAGGAAGCGTATTCGTGGCCGGCGCAGCAATCCAGTGGCTCAGGGACCAGATGGCCATAGTCGAGAATGCGCCTGAGAGCCAGTCCTGGGCAGAGAGAGTCGACGGAACGGCCGACTGTTATGTTGTCCCGGCATTCACCGGACTCGGTGCTCCGTACTGGAACCAGAATGCAAGGGGTATTGTGGTAGGCCTTACCAGAGGATGCAGCAGGGCCCATTTCATCAGGGCAACGCTTGAATCGCTGGCATACCAGTCATACGACATCGCAAAGTCGATGGAGCAGGATTCCGGGCTCAGCATCACCAGCCTGCGCGTGGATGGCGGAGCAAGCGCCAACGACTTCCTCATGCAGTTCCAGAGCGACATCCTCAACTCAGAGGTCGTCAGGCCAAAGTGCATAGAGACCACCGCTCTTGGCGCCGCCTATCTTGCGGGCCTTGCCACCGGCTACTGGAAGAACAAGGACGACATCAGGAAGAACTGGGGCGTGGACAAGCTGTTTGAGGCCAACATCACGGAGTCAAAGCGCCACCGTCTGATCAAGGGCTGGAAGAGGGCAGTCAAGACCGCCATCTTCTGGGCGGAGAATTGAAAACTACAATAATTCTTGCCGGGCGGTAGATCCGGTAGTATAATCTACTGAAACTCAACTTAATGGAGGAGAGTAAAAGCTATGAGGAAACTTCTTTCACTAATGTTAATCGTTCTCATCGGAGCACTGCTTGTAGTCAGCTGCAACGATTCACCGACGCCGACACCGCCGTCGCCGTCTGATCCCACATATACCCCCACGCTTACTTCCTATAATGCAAAGGAAGTTTTCGAGAAGGATATCACGCCTGAAAAGGCCAAGGAAAGCGGATTCTTCGGCACTCTCAAGTACATGGATGCCAAGGGAAACTTCACCACAGTCGTGGTCAAGGAATCGACCGATGTCAAGATCGACGGTTTCAATACTGCAACGACTACCGGAGACGATGAGGTCAGGACCCTTACCTTCCAGTACAAGGGCCTTTCGGTGACCACGAAATACAAGGTGTACGCGCTTGAGATTCCTGCAGTCAAGGGGACGTTCGTCATAGGAAAGAACACGACCTTGACACTTGATACAGTGAAGACTCCGGATAGTGCCACGATTACGACATACGACAACTTCATGGTCTTCTATAACTATATGTGGACCGGAGACCCCGACAACCCACCGGAAGGTGTAACCGTGAAGCCGGTGGCTGTCAAGTACGGTTTCATCGCCGACACAAGCAACGTCAAGATCGTCATCGACGGTAGTGCATACAGGGCCGATGGAAAAGGCGGACTTGAGCACTATGTCCAGGACGTCGATATTCTGGAGCCGTCATTCGATACCGTCTACAT
>JAJBWA010000167.1:0-11802 GCA_031935845.1 bacterium
AGACGTCAGGATCGAGATCGAGCCTCATTCGATTGCCCAGATCATCAGCCTGAACATAAACCCCGAGTTCTATCTTCTTGACGGAAGGGCCGAGTTCAGCTCCAAGACGGGCTTCACAGTAAGGACGACCGTCACAAGCTACAAGGCCGAGGCAACGACCACCATCTACGTGATTACCGAGGAATCCGAGGAGACAGCCTATGTGGAGTACAAGTCCGCGGTGGCATCGAACCTCATCACGGGAAACGTGACCACGATCATCGCCGGCAAGTACATCGACAATGCCAAGAACGGATTCGCACCTGCCGACAAGACCCTTCAGGAATACTGGGCAAAGACAGTCGCAGAGCCCGAGCCTGCGGTCTACTCCAGCACGATTTCATACAACGGCTTTACGGCCAGGATCGAAGCTACGGTCGGAGAGGCATGCATAACCTATCCTTCGTTCATCACGAACGAGGAAGTTGCCGATGCCTTTGCGGCAGCCGCAGCGGTCTATCCCGAGCTGACCAAGGACCTTACGTTCTCGTTCGGCAATCCCGGTACCGTATACGTCTATTACCCGGAAGCATACGGCGAGGCAGAGTTCAACCTGGCGGTAGGAATCATGCAGAAGGAGCTTCCCGCATACATCGACGGTCTTCTGGCCTATTATGCCGCTCAGGAAAAGGCAGCCCAGGAACAGGCTGAAGCAAGCATGCAGCCGTTGGTGAAGGAATTCATCTACCGCGGATTCGATGCCTCCGTGACCGCTTACATAGGAACCGGATTCGTCTCCTATCCTTCATACGTCACGGACGAGGAGATGAATTCCTGTGCATCAGCCCTGGTACAGCTGCACCCCGCGGATTTCTCCGAAATCAGATACACCATCCTCAGACAGGGTCTTGCGGAAATCACATATCCCGAGACCTACGGAGAGGAAGAGTTCAGGCGCCTGACCGATATCGTGGAACAGGAACTCTACGCCTACATCGACTATGTGTGGGTCACACCGGAGCCCGTGAAGGCGCCTGAGGTTGTGGCAGAAGTCCAGCCCGAGCCGGAAAAGACTCCCATCGAGACCGCTCCGAGACCGGAGGAGCCCGTGGCCGAGCCTGTGGAAGAGAAGAAGACGGACTTCAAGTTCGGCATTTCCGTCGGAGTCATCTACGGATTCGGACTCGGTGACGACACGTTCTCGGCCCCGCAGTTCCTGAAGCACAGGATCGGAGTATTCAAGAAGAACGTCCTTGCAATCGTCAATCCGTACATCTCCTACAAGAACTTCCAGTTCGGACTGCACCTGACGTTCGGTTTCAAGGACGGCAAGTTCGTCAGCCCGTTCAGGTTCGACAAGGACCACGGAATCACCGGTTACGTGAGCTCTGTCATGCACTACATCTCGGTGCTCAGCTACAGCACAAGCGACGGAACGTTCAGCATCGGAGCCAACAGGAACACAGAGCTTGATTTCAGGAGCCCGATCTACGAGCCGTTCAGACTCGGATACGACAAGGATGACAGACTGCAGTTCACTGCATCCGTCCAGGCAGGCGGATTCGCATTCAAGGCGTTTGTCGAGGACCTCGAGTTCAAGAACAAGCTTGATGGACGCAGCGATTATTCCGGACTCAGGGCATCGTACACGTTCGAGAAGTTCGACATCGGAATCAGCGCAGTGGCGGATCTCAAGGGCGGACGCAGGAACATGGCGTTCTATCCTGGCGCGGACATCGTCCTCCCGCTTGAGTTCGGCAGACAGACACTCGAGATTTCAGGTCAGATTGCAGCCCAGATTTCCTCCGGCAAGATCAAGGCAGTGCTCGCCAAGGCTTATGTCGACACGATTACCAAGGACTGGCTGACACTCGGACTGGGAATCGGATTCAACTTCAAGTCCCACATCAACGAAATCATGAACAACGGTCCGTGCGACGTGATCGAGCAGTTCAAGGGCAATTCACTTGACCTGACACTCAGGGCAGGAATCAATGCCGGACCGGTTGAATTCATAACCAAGGTGACCGTTCCGTTCTCATTCGCCGGTGGCAGCAAGCTTGCCTACAACACTGTCAGGACAAGAAGCGGAAACATCGATTCGATTACGGCCGATACCATGGACATCCAGATCCAGCTGACGTTCGGAAAGTTCAAGTTCAACGCCGGAATGATCTACAACGGATTTACAGGAAAGGCAGCAGCCCTCTTCAAGTCCATCATCAAGTGGTCAGGAAAGAAGGCAGCCCTCAAGGCAATGCTCGATCCCGAGTACTCGACATTCTATGCAAATGCGACATTCGGAACCCAGGTAGGATCCGTGGTGATCTCGGCATTCATCAGAGCCGATCTGATGAGGGTCAACGGATCACTGGTGGTGCCTCTCTCAGCCGGTGTCGGATTCACGTACTGACGGACACAGGCAATGGCATCGATCAGGCAGCTTGATCCGATAGTCGCTTCCAGGATAGCGGCAGGGGAAGTGGTCGAAAGACCGGCCTCCGTGCTCAGGGAGCTTCTGGACAACTCGATCGATGCCGGAGCCACAAAGATAAGCGTCTATATCGAAGAAGGTGGAATCAGGAGCCTGACCGTTATCGACAACGGGTCAGGCATGTCCGCCGAAGACCTTGCCATGGCATGCAAAAGCCATGCCACCAGCAAGGTAAGCACCCTTGAAGACCTGTTCAACCTCAGGACTCTGGGATTCAGGGGTGAAGCCCTCAGCAGCATATCCGCCTGCTCCAGACTCACAATCAGTTCAAACGGAAACAGCATAACGGTAGACAACGGACAGCAGCATGACGTGGTCCCCGGCAGTGTAGCCCGGGGGACATCGGTATGCATGGAGGATCTGTTCGAGAACATACCCGCACGCAAGCTGTTTCTGAAAAGACCTCAGAGCGAGGCCACGGAGTGCAGGAAGACGTTCATGGAGAAGGCACTGGGATTCGAGGACATCGAGTTCCTGTTCTTCTCCGACGGCACGCTCCAGCTCCATTACGAACGCTCCGACAGGAAGACCCGTGCCGTGCGCATCATGGAAGCCGACAGGAACTTCATGCCGGCGGGAATCCTGGAGATGAGCTGGCAGGGAGACAACGGCAGCCTGTATGCGGTGTGTTCGGATCCTTCCTGCTACAGACGCGACAGAGGCCAGATAAAGATCCTGGTGAACAACAGGATCATAGACAGCTATCAGTTCGTCCAGGCCATCACCAGTGCATATTCGGCGGCCCTTCCGGGCGGAGCCTTCCCCTACTTCTATCTTTTCATAGAAGACAACCCGTCGCTTGTTGACTTCAACATCCATCCGTCAAAGCGTGAATGCAAGCTGCGAAACCAGAGCCAGATATACGGTGCGGTGACCACCATGATCCGCCAGGCCCTGCTGAACAAGACCTACCGGACCGATGCGCGCCAGAGCATGCCGCAGACCACTCTGTTCGAATCCGCGCAAAAGACGGAACAGGTATCCGAAACTCCTTCACATCCCTATTCCGCTTCCCCGACGGCGGATCATAAGGTGACGGATCATAAACCCAAGGCTCCCGTACAGTCCAAGCCGTTCGACCCCTCATGGTTCGACAATGCAAAGGCGATTCTGGCAAAGAAGGAGCAGAAGCAGCCTGCTGCCGAAGTCAGCACCACCAGGATCATTCCGCAGTACCGGTACATAGGACAGGTATTCAATACGTTCCTTGTGGTGGAGACACAGGACAATCTGATGTTCATAGACCAGCACGCCCTCCACGAGAGACTACTGTACGACGAAATCCGTGCGCAGAAGGACATCCAGCGCCTGATGGTTCCCTACCGGTTCGAAGTTGAACGTTCGGTGGATGACTTCCTGATGCAGAGCAGCGTGCTGTACTCTGACTTCGGAATCGAGCTCACACGCGTGGAACCGCTGCTGTGGGAGATGGCCAGCATGCCTGCCGCATGCAGGAAGAACGAGCAGGAAATAGTATCGTTCATCCAGACCAGGACCGGCGATATAGAGAGCATCCAGAAGGGACTGTTCGCAATCATAGCCTGCCATGCGGCCATCAAGGCCGGGGACCAGCTTGACGATCTGACTGCAAAGGAGCTTGTCAGACGCTGTTTTGAGCTGGAGCGCATGGTGTGCCCTCACGGAAGGGCCTTCACGTTCTCGATCAGCAGAGAGGAACTTTACCGCAAGGTAGGAAGGATTGTCTGACGGATTGCGTCAGGGTATGAACGTCAGGTTGCTGACGGAATCGAACACGGCTTCATCAAGATTTCCGGGAATCACGAAGGAATCCTCATAGGAAACATCGAACTTTTCCGTGACGGTGGTACCGTTCTTGTACAGCACATCCACGGACCATGTTCCCTTGGGCAGGACAGAACCGGCGGGCATGCGGATGTCGGAACTTCCTATGTATGTCGTGTTTCCGGATTTGGCGGAACCGGCGTTGAAGCTCCACGTAAGATGTCCTGAAGGATCCTTCACGACCATCTGGACGGTCTCATCCGTTTTCGAGCTTGAGATCATGTAGAGGCTGAGACCCATGGACCCGTCCGGACGCACGTACGGCTGGGCCTGGATGTCCCAGACCGAATTCCTGTCCTTGGAGCAGGATGCCGTGAACAATACGCAGAGGACTGCAATCAAGACAAGGGCTGTGAGGCTTCTTCGCATTTCTTCTCGTTGAGCATCGAGATCACCGGATTGGCATATCCCTGGAACACCAGGTTCCTGACTTCCGGTTTCAGATGCTTGTAGTGCTTGATGAACGAGCGCGTGTTCATGTCGGCATACTCGTTCTCGAAATCATACGTGCGGTTCAGATAATCGTATGAGAAATAGTTGGTATCCCACAGCCTGTAGTTCAGGTGTATCTGCCTGTCTATCTCGCGCACTGCGGCACGGACATCCTCGAACTGTTCTCCGATGGGACTTCCCATCTGGATGTGGACGTTGCCCTTGTTGAGCCTGAGACCCCTGACCAGATCGAGGACATCGGCATACTTCTTCTTTACATATACGTTGTAGACTCCCTCGGCCTTGAGCTTGCGGATCTGCTCCTCGCTCTTGGTGATGTCGCAGGGATCGTACTGATAGCTGATGGAAACAGGTACTATGGATGCACGCCTGAGGAACTCCGGGAACGATATCCCGTCCTCGCGGTATGCCAGGTACAGCATCTTGAGGATGGCCGGACTGGTGTTGTCGATTCCGTCCTTGGACCTGCCGCTCTTCTGGGCAATCCAGATGCTTACGCCCTTCTGCTCCACCGCATACCTGATGTAGCGGCTCAGGCGCAGCGTCTCCTCACGCAGGTCTGACGTGGATGACAGGGACCTTCTGACAGTGATGGCGCCGTTGACCTTGAAGAGGTCGGTGGTGAACTGGTTGACCAGAAGGTTGTCTCCTATGACCATCTCGCACTTCTTGCGGTTGTCGCTGCGGTACAGCGCAAGGTCCAGAAGTGCTGCATCAAGGACGATGTCCCTGTGGTTGCTGATGTAGATGTGCGGAGTATCCAGACCAAGCTCGTCGATACCTGCAAAAGTAAAATTGTCGATGCTTGAGGACTCGATCATGGAGAGGAAGATGTCGCAGGTTATGAACTCCTGGAATTCGGTGTAGTTGCTTACCTGACCCATCATGTGGCGCAGGAGCTTCTTGGCGTGGAAGGACTTCCACTTGTTGACAACCCTGTTGTGCCTGGAAATGATGTCCGTGAAGTTGTCAAGCAGCTGGGGATACTGCTGCAGGCGTTCGATGGCCAGCCTGAAATCCTCGCCTTCATACGGACCTATGTCCTTGAAATCATCTTCCCTCATGAGCCCCTCCGCCCTAAGTATAGCAAATAGCAGCCTACTGGGAAAGAAGAAAGCTCCAAATAGTGGGAAAGCACAACTGTCAGTTTCTTTTTTTACAATTTCATCAGTTTACAATATTAAAATTTGACTTCAGCGAAAACCATGGTACAATTACAAGTGTAAAGCCCAGAGGGCTCCAGACCAGTTCAACCAGGAGGCTATATGCTTATTTTGATTTCCGATGCATTTGATGCATCTCTTGAATCCAAACTCAAGGTTTTCGGAGAAGTCACGTCAGACAAGACAAGGGCTCCGGAAGCAGACGTCATACTTGTCCGTGCCAAGACCATCTGTGACAAGGCCTACATCGACGCAGCAAAGAAGTGCAGGCTCATCATCCGCGGCGGTGTCGGAATCGACAACATCGACAAGGCCTATGCCGAGTCCAAGGGAATCATCGTCAGGAACACGCCCAGAGCCAGTTCCATTGCAGTTGCAGAGCTCACGTTCGCACTCATGCTCAGCGTTCCCAACCACATCGTGGAATATGACCAGGGAATGAAGGGCGGCCAGTGGCTCAAGAACATCAAGAGAACCGAGCTCTACGGAAAGACACTGGGACTTCTCGGAATCGGAAACATCGCCTCCAAGGTGGCAGAGCGCGCCAAGGCTTTCGGAATGAATGTGGTGGCATATGACAAATATGTCTCGAGCTCGGCCGTGGCCACACTGGTTCCCAGCGTAGAAGATGCCGTCAAGGATGCCGACTACATCTCCATCCACATGCCGCTGACCGATGAGACACGCGGAATGTTCAACAAGAAGCTCTTTGCAATCATGAACCGCAAGCCGGTCATCGTGAATGCAGCCCGCGGAGCCATCATCGATGCAGACGACATGGTCAAGGCTCTTGACGAAGGACAGGTCTCATGGTACTGCGCGGATGTCTATCCCAACGACCCGCCGGCAGAGGACTACCCCATCCTCAAGGCCCAGCACGTCACGCTGACCCCGCATGTCGGTGCAAACAGCGTCGAGAACCTCCTCAGGATAGGAGACGAGATCGTAGCAACAATCAAGGAACTGAAGGACAACGGTAAGATCTGATGAAGCTTGACGAGACGAACAAAGCCATAATCAAGGAACTCAGCAACGGAAGGAAGGCCTTCTCCACAATCGCGGAGAAGATCGGGATCACGGAGAACACCGTACGCTCCAGAGTGAACAAGCTCGTGGAAGACGGCGTGCTCCAGATCTCCGGCCTGGTGAATCCCCAGTACATCCCCGAGATGCAGGTGGTGGTCATGGGCGTCAAGCTCAGCACCCTGGATCTGGAGGACAAGGCAAAGGAGATGCTCAGGCTCAAGGGCGTCATCTCCGTGATGGTCGTCACGGGCCGCTACGACCTGATAGTCCAGGTGGTGACGAGCTCGGCAGATGACCAGAGCCTGCTGAACTTCTTCAAGAACGAGCTTTCAAAGGTAAAGGGAATCTCGGATGTGGAGACATTCGTGGTCTACCAGTCCCACAACTACATGATTCCCTACACCCTCTGAGGAGCAGCCTCAGTGGACCGCAACATACAGACTCAGGCGGTGGTGCTTTCCGTACGCAAGTACGGGGACCTTCACAAGGCAGTGACGCTGCTGAGCCCCGACCTGGGCATAGTGGACGCGATAATATTCGGAGGACGCAAGGGCAGGAAGACCGCCCTTGCGCCTCTGTTTTCAGTCAGTACAGTCCAGATCTACCATAACCCCGTCAAGAAGGAATACTCGATAACGGAAGGAGTATCGTCCTTTGTACCGCAGGCCATAACGGAAGACCTTGCCTGCACGTACACTGCGTCCTTCTTCTGCGAGATAATCTCCAGGACACCTACCGATGAGCCCCTGCAGACCTTCAGTCTTCTCAGGGATGCGCTTGCCGCACTGGAAGCGGATCCTGCTTCCAGGAAGCGGATAACCGCGGCCTTCATTTGGAAGCTGATGCAGCTTTCCGGCACGGCACCGGACCTGGAGTTCTGCCCGGTCTGCGATAAGAAGTACGCGGACGACGAGGTCCTGTATTTCTCCGCACCCCTGAATGCTCCCTGCTGCAAGAGCTGCTCTGACAGCGAATACCTGGTGATGATGCCGGGATCGAGAAGGTACCTGAGATATACGATGGGGATGGAATTCACCGGTGCCGCCGCAGTGGTTCTCAACCCGGCGGCAGAGGACAGGATATTCAGCTACATGCTCAGATGGGCAGGCCTGTTCGCCCAGACCCGGCTCAGGACGCTGGACGACCTTCTTTCTTTCTAGAACCCTTTTTGGAAAGCTTCTTGGAAACCAGATAAAGCAACAGCACAAGGACCAGTATCACTATGAGCGATGCCGCCCAGATGCTCCTGTTGGGAAGGAACGACGTGGTTCCGTCATTGTTTACTATCATCTGGGCATCCTTCAGTACCGAAGCTCCTATTGCGGGACCTATCAGGCCGGGAATGAACACCTGCCCTATTATCCTGACGCCCTGGAACTGACCGGCCTTGTTCTCCGGTATGTTGTCCCTGATCATTGCTCCGAACACGGACATTCCGGTCAGGTAGCCGCTGAAGCCCAGAAGGGATCCGATTGCCACGGGGATGACGGACCTGGTGAAGAACAGGATCACGTAGCCCGTGATCAGCATGGCCACCACAGGCCTCATGCTGAACATGAAGCCCTTTCTGTCATAGACACGGCCGTAGAGCGCCGTGACCACCGAAGCCAGTATGATGGACGGTCCCATGATCAGGACATAGTTGGAGATCCCCAGGGTCTTCTCGTAGTAGATGATTATGTACGGCATGAAGATCTGGATGGAGGTTCCGAACACTGCAAACAGCAGCAGCACCAGATACAGCTTCACATTCTGTTTCATCACGGACGGGCGGAAGCTGTAGACCAGCGTCTGGACCAGGGAGCCTTCCGTCTTCTTCAGGCTGCCTGAATCCTGGATCAGGAACATTCCGGCAAGACCGATGAGGAACGTTGCTATTCCGATGATATAGTAGATTGTGGTCCAGCTGGACTGCACGCCGAGGTCAAAGCTCATGAATCCGCCGAATACTATCAGTACAGACACCAGCGGCATCATGGAGTTGATTCCCTCTATCAGGCCTCTGTTGGTACTGTCTCCGCGGTCCGTGAGCCAGGCGTTGTATGCAGCATCGTTGGCAGTGGAACCGAAGAACGTCATGACGCAGTCCATGACTATGGTGAGCGTGACGCTGCGGATGTATGCGAACACCAGGATCGATGCTCCCCAGAGCATGTAGCCCACGCTCATGAAGGCTTTCCTGCGCCCTATCCTGTCGGATACGGCTCCCATCACCAGCGTGGTCAATGCGGCCACAACCGCGCTGGCCATGACCATGGTGGAGATGTCCGACGCGCTTGCGTGGAACATGTTGTAGATGAAGACGTTGAAGTACATGTTCTCTACCACCCATGCCACCTGGCCCATGAGGCCGAACACGAGCATCGATATCCAGAAGCGGCTTCCGAGTCTGTTTGGTTTCATACTTCCTCCGTACGCGTGCATTATAACATATAGCAATAACAGTAAGTGATTGAAAGCAACCGTGATTTGACTTATTCTTTCAATGTCCGCGTGTCACCGCACGGGACGTCTGATACGGTATTTTTATTTTTTGGATATATAGATGAAATGGAAGATCAAGCAGGCCGCCTTTGATGACATCAAGGCACTTCAGGAGCGGTATGCCCTAAACCTCGTGTCGGCAAGGATCCTTGCCGGACGCGGCGTTGTGGCACCCGAATCCGTCAAGTTCTATCTGGAGGGAGACATTTCGTTCCTCCACAATCCGTTCCTCTTCGATGACATGGAGGCATTCTGCGACAGGGTGCTTCAGGCCGTTGAGGACAAGGAAAAGGTCCGCGTATTCGGAGACCGTGACGTGGACGGAATAACAAGCACCGCCCTTCTGGTTTCGGAACTCAGGGACATGGGCCTTGAGGTGTCTTACAATGTCCCTATGGGCGATGATCCTTACGGAATGACAGTTGACAGCGTAAAACAGGCCATCGATGACGGCGTTACGCTTGCCATCACCGTCGACTGCGGGATCTCCTGCATAGCCGAGATAGACTATGCCCAGAGCCACGGTCTGGACGTCCTTGTGACTGACCACCACATCTCCGGGGAAGAGCTTCCGCCGGCAAGCGCACTCATAGACCCCAAGATACCCGGATGCGGCTATCCATATGACTCCCTTGCAGGAGTGGGCGTTGCCGCAAAGTGCATCTGGGCCCTGCGCTTTGCACAGAGCAGGTTCTACCGCGCACCGGTGATACTGCTTCATGCCTACCCGGGCAACGGGACCGTGGTCATAGAGGCCGCCCGCATGGACAATCTCGAAGTCACGGAAAGGATTGCCGAGGAAGTGGTTCCCGGAATCCTGCCGGAGGCCAACAGCAGGCTGCTCAGGTTCCTCTCTTCCGGGCTTCCCATCTATGTCCTGGACAAGGACGAGGAGCTGACACAGCTCAGGAAGGCATTCCCCAAGGCCGACATCTACATGGCTGGCCTCAGGGACGAGTTCGAGAAGGCACTTCCCGCAGTCAAGGGAAGATCCCTCTTTGCTCTCAGCCAGAAGAGCCGCTTTGCGCTCTACACGCAGGTACGCAGCGAGCTGGATACCCTCATCGGACTGTTCGGAGCATATGTCAGGGCCACCACCCCCATGCTCTACAAGGACTACCTCAGGCTTCTGGATCTCGTGGCCATAGGCACGGTCAGCGACCTCATGCCCATGACCGACGAGAACAGGATCCTGGTCAAGGCCGGCCTGAAGGTCCTGGAGACAGAGCCCCATGACAGCCTGAGACCGTTTTTGTCAATGCAGAACCTGCTGGGAAGAAAGCTCTCCACCACGGACATCGGCTGGCAGATATCGCCGCTGATGAACGCATCCGGAAGGCTCGGTCACCCCGACATCGCCATAGAGATGCTGCTGGCCGACGATCAGATCAAGGCACTGGAATATGCACAGGAGCTGTCCAGGCTGAACAAGGAACGCCAGCGCCTTGGCGAGGATACATGGAACAGGCTGCAGGGCAAAGCCCGCAAGAGCTATGAATCGTTCGGAACCAAGATGGTGCTGGTGCACGACACCAACATAGTGCGCGGAATCACGGGAATAATCGCCACAAGGCTGCTCAAGGCCTTCAAGTGCCCGGCCATGGTCATCACCGCCACAGGCGACGGCAGGGCCATAGGCTCCATGCGCAGCAAGCCAGGCTTCAACTGCCACGAGTTCCTCTCACGCTACAGCGACCTGTTCGATGATTTCGGTGGCCATGCCCAGGCCGGCGGATTCTCGCTGGATCCGGACAAGGTGGACGAGCTCAGCATACGCATCTCCGAGGATCTGGACTACATGGACTGCCCCGATGCCGATGAGGAGGAGCTTCTGGAAATCGATGCCGTCCTCAGGCCGGAGGACATGAACCAGGACATCATGAAGGTTGTGGAAAGGTTCGAGCCCTACGGCGAGAAGAGCGGCCCGATCATGTTCATGATCGAGGGTGCGCGCATAGACAGCATGCTTGCCATGCAGAACTCTAAGGATCCGGGACAGGCGCACCTTAGGGTCACCCTCTCCTACGGCTCCCATCTCTGGCCCAGTGTGTTCTGGAGCGCCGGTCCCAGGGCCGGACAGGATTTCGACGAAGGCGAGATAGTCGATGTTGTATTCCGCATGGGACGCAACTACTATAAGAACCAGGAACTGATCCAGCTGACAATACTGGACATCAGGCGACACGCGTAAGCGGGAGGCAACATGAACGGAAACTTTGTCTATTCAAACCCTACAAAGCTTTATTTCGGCGACAATGCGATCTCTTTCCTGAGCGATGAGCTGAAGAACTACGGCCCCAAGGTGATGCTCAGCTACGGCGGAGGCTCCATCAAGAAGAACGGCATCTATGATGATGTGGTCCGCATCCTCAAGGAAGCCGGCAAGACCACAATCGAGGA
>JAJBWA010000168.1:0-7235 GCA_031935845.1 bacterium
AGTGTCCATTCAGTCTCCTTTCATGCCATTGTTTCATTCATACTGCGATATCTTGCCTGAGATATCGCTCTGTTTCATCTTGAGGTCCGATATTGCCTTCAGCTCGGCATCGACCTTCTGCTGGAGTTCCCCCTTCTGGTTCTCGATGGCCTGTATCTGGCTGTTGAGATGGTTCATCTGCTCCGAAAGCTGTGCCAGCTGGAGGTTGTGTATGCCGATGTCCTTCTCCATCATCAGGTGGTCCAGGTTCAGGTTCTGCTGAGCGATCCTGGAAGTCTGCCTGATGATCTGGTTGCAGCACTTCTTGAGCGTGTCCGGAGCCTGATTGTCCATCCAGTAAGGAATTCCCTCTGAGAGCTTCTGCCCGTACTCCGTGTACAGGTCTGAAAGCTTGTCGGCAAGTGCGTTCTGCTTTCCCTGCAGCTCCCTGAGCTTGCGGCTCTCCTCGCCGTAGGCGCCCATGCTCACAAGAGATCCGTGGGCCTCGTCGATCATGTTCTTGTGGTCCAGGATATCGTTCTTGTAGTTCTTGCGTGCAAAGCGGATCTGCTCCATCTCGTCCAGGATTGCCTTTGCCCGGTGGCCGGGGACATCGCGGAACTCTCCCGAGTTGTAGATGCGCTTTCCGGTCTCGGCAAAGACGGCATCAACCTCTCCCCGGGCACGGGTGACTTTCTTCTCGTAGATCCCGGCCATGAAACGCGGCCCCCTGGCGCTGTATTTCTCCAGCTTTGCGTTGAGGGCGGCCATCCTTGCCTCATACTCGCGCATGGGCTCCAGGAACTTGCGCAGCCTCTGCGGAAGTTTTCCCGCCGAATCCGTCTCTATGGCCACGGCGCCCAGCGACGAGATGAGGACGTTGTAACGCTTGTCCAGCTCCTTCATGGATATCTTGGTCTGCTCTATGCGCCTGTCGCCTGCGGACATCTCGCTGACGGCGGTCTTGAGGGCCTCGATCCTCCTGTCTATGCCGTCCTTCTCGGCCGAGAGGGCCATAAGTTTGTCGTAGGCATCCTGGCTGGGGGCATAGTCTATCGCATCGTGCCAGGATACGGCGACTTCGCCCAGTTCCTGGTACATCTGCGAGAGTTCTGCGCGGGACCTTTCGATATCGCGTCTCTGGTTGTCGATCTCAAGATTCAGGTTGGCCATTTACGGATAATATTAACATATACTTGCATAATCGTCTGCAAAACGACTGCAATAATTTCCGAAAAGTTGTATACTGCGCCAGGTAACGAACCCAACAGGAGAGTATGGAATGGCCGAAACAATAAACGACACCGAGAAAGGCCGCAGGATAAGGGAACTTGTCGAGGAGATGAAGCTCTACAACAATCCTCAGGAACTCGAGGAGATGAAGAAGCTCATGAAGAAGAACGTTCCCTTCATGATGCGCGGCTATCTTCTGGCATATCTTTACGTGACCAGAAGCGGCAGGACAGCGGCAAAGCCGGCCCATCAGGAAAGAAAGGCTGCACAGAGCAAGCCGGCATTGGACAATGCGGTTTCCTTCTACATCAACATCGGAAAGATCAGCAAGGGAAGCGCACACGAAATGGTGGATTTCATCTGCGAGAAATCAGGACTTGCACCGGAGGACATCGTCTCCGTCGCCTACAAGCAGAACTACTCGTTCGTATACATCCGCAAGGACAGGACGGACGGAGTCATCGAGGCTGTCAACGGACAGACCTACAAGGGACGCAAGGTCAAGATGAACTTCAGCAAGGAGAAGGAAGACCAGCAGTAAGATGACAGTCAGATGCGTGAAGGTGGGTCTGATACAGACCAACTGCTACATAGTGGAGGACCCGGACGGAGAAAAGCCCTTTGCGGCCGTGATAGATCCGGGCGATGACGCCCAGTTCATTGCAGGATTCCTGGACAGGCAGCCCACCCACATAATCCTCACGCACTGTCATTTCGACCACGTCGGTGCCCTCAAGGCACTGCACGGAATCTTCCCGGATGCTGAAATCGCGGTGGGAGACCACGAGAACACCGACCCGGAGCACATAGCGGACATAGCCCGGAGTGCTCTGGGTTATTTTTATGTAAGTTCAGGCATTGCCGGATCTCTTGAAGACCTTCCGCAGCCGACGATTCTGCTCAAGGACGGTGACACGATAGGTCCGTTCACGGTGATGCACACGCCCGGCCACACCGACGGTTCCATCTGCCTGTACGGCAGCAAAGACAAGATTCTTTTCTCAGGGGATACTCTTTTCAGGCATTCATACGGAAGGACGGACCTCGGAGGCTCCGAGGCCCAGATAATGCAGTCGCTCAGACGCCTGATGCATCTTGATCCGCAGACAACGGTCTACCCCGGGCACGACGAGAGCACGGTCATAGGCGACGAGAAGACCTATTTCAATCTTTGATTTCAGTTCTCGGATTTCTTCTTGCAGGGCATGCAGAGAAGTGCATACGGGATTGCACGCAGCCTGTCCTCTGGAATCTTCTTTCCGCAGAGGGCGCACACTCCGTACTTGCCGTTGCGGATCCTTACAAGCGCCTGGTTTATGGAATTGAGCTTTCCTGCATCGATGCGTCCGATGGCCTCCATCTTCTTGGAGGCAAGGTCATCGCTGGCGATGTCCACGCTGTCTCCGGGGCCGGAGGAACCCACGAGGTTCCTGAAGTCATTGTCGGATTTTGAAATCTTCTCCAGAAGATTGTCACGCATGCTGAGCAGGCTCTGCTCCATCTCTTTTTCGAAAGGTGTCATCTCATAACTCATAAGACCACTCCCCTTGTTCCTGACCATATTCAAGCGCTAGGCGCATACAACAATATGTACACGAAAACCGGAACCGTCAAGATAGAATTTTCGTTTACCCGTTATTTTACATGACCGAGGGGATGAAAACGGCTGCAAGCAGGGCTGCAACCTCGCAGATCTCGCAGCAGGCACCCAGGACGTCCCCGGTGATTCCGCCTATCTTGCGCCTTGAAACAAGGGAAAGAACCAGCATTGAGCACAAGGATGCGGCAAACGGAACGGCAAGGGAAAGGATACCTATCCGGGCGGTACCGGTCAGAAGCGGCAGGAAGTACAGCCCTGCGCCGAATGCGGCTGTCTGCATCAGCGCCACCACAGCATGTCCGGCTCCTGCGCCCGAGACAAGGTCATATGAAAGACCGGTGTTCTTGGCGTATGAACAGAAAGAGCACATGCAGACCACGCAGAAGCGGGCGGACACTGCAGACCAGATCAGAACCGGCAGTGATCCGGAGATTACGGCGGAGGCGGCGCAGGCGCTCTTGAGCAGAAGGCACAGGCATATGGCCGCAACTCCGAAGCTTCCGCTGCGCGAGTCCTTCATGATCTCCAGCCTGCGCTCCTTTGTCCATCCGCCGCCGAATCCGTCGGCGGTATCACCCAGCCCGTCAAGGTGGAAGGCCCTTGTGACAAAGGCCATCCAGCATGTCCACAGGACACCCAGAACAATGCCTAAGATCACATTTTTGTTGCAGAATCTTAAGTATATCCACGGAATCAGGCTGCCGATTGCGCCTATGACAAGCCCTACTGCCGGATAGAAGAAAAGCTGTGAGCTTGCCTTTGCGGCATCCTTTCCGGGAGCCGGAAGGATGGTGAGGGTCCTGAATGCCTGTGTGAATCCGGTGCCGTGTGTACTCATGCCTTTCCCTTTACATACATCGGAAGACCGCAGACCATCAGCACAACGGTATCCGCTATCCTGGCCACAGCCTGGTTGAGGAATCCGGCCTGGTCGCGGAATTCCCTTGAAAGGGCGTTGTCGGGGACAATTCCCATACCCGTCTCGTTGGTGACGAGTATCACGTCACATGTCGCCTTTTCCAGAGCCTCCAGAAGCTTCTCTTTTTCTTCAGACTTTCCGTAATGGAGCAGATTTCCCGTCCACACGGTCAGGCAGTCCACAAGGATGACATCGGACCTGCCGCAGTTCTCCGTAATGGCTTTGCCGAGCTCCAGCGGAGCTTCCACCGTGAAGAAACTGTCCTGACGGCGCTGCCGGTGAAGACTGATGCGCCGGCGCATCTCGTCATCAAAAGCCTCTGCCGTGGCAATATAGCAACGGCGTGCGGCATCGGGACACAGCCTGTACGCAAGGTCCTCTGCAAACGTGCTCTTTCCGCTTCTGGCACCGCCCGTGATCAGGTAGACAGCCATCTGAATGCCTCCATTTCCTCAAGGACCTGCAGGCTCTCCTCCAGGTCCTTCCTGCTGAATATCTCCAGCGTCAGCACAAGGTCTGATTCCCTGTGCTCCTTCAGTATATCCAGAAAACCCTTCAGCCGTAAGCTGTCGTTCACTGCAAGGCTCTGATGGTCCCTGAGACCCTCCACCCCGTGGAGGTGGATTATCCTGGCATGGGGGAGCAGCTTCCTCACGTAGGACGGGTTGTAGAGGCCGTTGAGCCACAGGTGCCCTACGTCAAGCGTAACGCTGAAGCCGTTGTCCAGGATATCGGGAAGAATCGTCATCAGGTCATAGCTGAGCGTCTCCACGCACAGCATGGACGGCTCCGTCAGACCCTGCGTCCTTTCCCTGAGCTCCTTCATGCTCCTTCTGACGCGGTCTGTCCATGCAGGTACATCGTCTGCAGGCCGGAGACACGGCGTGCCGTCCGGGTTGCGGTAGCGCTCGGGCTCCAGATGGACGATGAACCCGTGCACTGGCAAAACCCGTGTGATGCCTATTATCCTCACCCACATGTCCACCGCATGGCGGCGCTCATCCTCGTCCGCACTGCCGGCCTTGACGTCGTACGGAAGATGCACCGTGTACGTGAGGCCGTTTTCAGATGCCAGGCGCGACAGCTCCCCGATCACGTCCGGACCGGGGATGTTTGAGGCCTCACGGCTCTCGAAAAGGACGAGCTCGACGTCATCGACCTTGTCCCTGAGGAACTCGACGTTGGGGATTATGTCTGCGGGGATGATGTAGCTGGAGGTTCCCAGTCGGATCATTTCTTATCGGGGAACATGAAGTCGTCGTATGCCGGAGCCTGCTGCTTCTTCTGCGATCTCTTCTTCTCGGAGCGCCCCTTCATGGACTTTCGGTACGACCGGCCTGAACTTATCAGGATTGCGATGGGGCGTGCCGGATCGATGTTGGCGCAGATGATCTGGACGACGCTGAGAAGCGGCACTGCCAGGAACATTCCCACGACTCCCCAGATGAATCCGAACAGGCCCAGGGCCGCCAGGATGATGAACGGGCTGAGGTTCAGCGAGTTTCCGGAAAGCCTGGGATCCAGGAAGTTTCCGATGATGTTCTGCGTCAAGATGGTTCCCACGGCCACGAAGATGATCGGTCCGATGGAAGGCGCGAACTGGATGATGGACATCAGTATCATCATGGCCGTGATCAGGATGCTTCCGATGGTGGGTATGAAGTTCAGCACCACGGCCATGACGCCCCACAGGAGCGCGAAATCAAGACCGGAGATGACCGCTATCAGATAGAACATTCCGCCGGTGACGATGCTTATGAGGACCTTGATGCTGATGTATCTGGATACCTGCTTCACTATCCTGTCCCAGATGATCGGGACCTTGTCCTCGTCAGTGCTGTGGATGAAGTTCATCATCTTGGGGATGACCACGTGGCGCTCTCCCAGAAGGAAGACCGTCATGAGGATGATGATCAGGACGCTGCTCATCACGCCTATTGCCGAGCTGGACACGGACCTGAGCGTGGGCATGATTATGTTGCCCACCCAGTCGATCTTGAGGAACGAGAAGAACGTGACATCTTCAGGAATCTGGACCCAGCGGCTGGTCATGTTCTTGAGAAGGCCGTCGATATCGTTGATCCTGGCGGTGTAGGAAGGAATCTTCTGTATCAGCATGTCCACGCTGAAGAACGCGAACCACACGAAGAACAGCACCACGACGATAATCACCAGAACAGCTATGATGGTGGCAAGCCAGCTGGGGAACTTGGCCTTTTCCAGTGCAGTCACCAGAGGGAGGACGAGCAGGAAGATGAAGAAGGACATCATGATCCTGATGGTCACGGTTCCGGTGATCTTGCTGACGGCAAGGATGGTTATTATCAGCAGGACGATCAGGATGATCTTGATCGTACGCACGTTCTTCTCTGTCTTTTCGGTCATGCGTCAATGATAATCCACGTTGGCAAAACCCGCAATATGGCATACACTGTCTGCATGAACAATTCCAGCAATCTGGACCGCGTGGAGATCATCCTCTGCGACACCCAGGACGGAGCCAACATCGGCAGGGTCTGCCGCGCAATGAAGACAGTGGGACTTACGCATCGGACGCTCGTCACGGACAGGATCTATGACGACGAGCGCGTGCGCACCCTGGCCCTGCACGCCTACGACCTCTACGAGAACAGGCGTGAGTTCACGGACCTTAAGGATGCAGTCAGGGACAGCGTTCTTTCCGTAGCTGCCACACGCCGCACCGGCAAGGGACGCAAGACAAGCCGCGTCAGTCCGGAGGAACTTGCCGAGCACATAAACGGCATGGGAGACGGAAAGATCTCCGTGGTCTTCGGATGCGAATCCAACGGGCTCTCCGACGAGCAGGTCAAGGCCTGTTCGATGGTTGTGACCATCCCCACAAGCGACAGGTTCCCCTCGCTGAACCTCTCGCAGGCGGTGCAGATCATCTGCTACAGCCTGTTCCAGCGTCTGCGCCCGTATGCGGGCCAGAGCAATATAGTGGCCCAGAGCAGGGTTGACGATGCGGTTTCCGCGTGCATCAGCGATCTTGAGGCCATCGGCTACTTCAAGAACAACGATGAGAAGGACTTCACCGGCGAGTTCCTTTCTTCCATCATGCAGCGCGCCGGAATGACAGAAGGCGAAGTCCAGAGGTTCGAGAAGATATTCTCGAAGACCCACAAGATAGCATTACATAAGGAGTCCTGACAAATGAAGAAATCAGTACTGAGGAAATACGCACAGCTGATAGCAAAGTGCGGAGTCAATGTCCAGAAGGGACAGGAAGTCGAGATCCTGGCCGAGTTCGACCAGCCCGAGTTCGTGAGGCTTGTTGTCGAGGAATGCTACAAGCTTGGAGCAAAGAAGGTAATAGTCGATTGGACTGACCAGAAAACGACAAAGCTCCACGCAAAGTACCGCTCCCTCGAGACCATGTCCAAAATGGAGAAATGGGAGAAGGAGCGCTGGCAACACCGCGTGGATGAAATCCCGTGCAGGATCTACATCGAATCGGAAGATCCGGACGGACTAAAGGGCGTG
>JAJBWA010000169.1:0-3084 GCA_031935845.1 bacterium
CAAGAACCCTGCAGAGGAGAAGGCGTTCATAGATGAGCTCAGGACAAAAAACGGAAACCTGGAGATAGCGCTTCTGCCTTATACGGAAACGCAGAACCAGCTGTAATTCAATACGGAGGAAACAATCATGAAAATCAAAAGAACAATATTGACGATAAGCCTGCTGCTTGCAGCAGTATTCACACTCAGCGCAAACGGATCAAGCGAAAGCACTGCAACATCATCTTCCGCAACAAAAACCACAACTGCTGTGGAATCGAATCTGGAAAGCGCACTGATGAGCGCAGATGATCTGTTCAGCAACAGGGACCTGAAGCAGAGCGCGGACCTGTCCGATGCCACATACATCACGGTTGAGAGCGGCAAAGACATTACGATTACCGAAGCAGGCGTCTATGTTTTCAGCGGAAGTGCGGAGAACATGAGCATAATCGTGGAAGCTACAAGCGATGACAAGGTACAGATTGTTCTGGACGGTGTTACAATAAAGAACAAGAATTTCCCATGCATCTACGTGAAGCAGGCGGATAAGGTCTTTGTCACCACCACGGATTCGGTCAACAGTCTCAGTGTTACGGGATCCTTCACATCCGACGGAAGCACAAACACCGATGCGGTCATCTTCTCAAAAGACGACCTGACACTCAATGGAACCGGGACCCTCAACATCAGCTCCTCCGACAACGGAATCAGCTGCAAGGACGATCTCTGCATCACGGGCGGAACCATATCGATCAGCTGCAAGTCCGATGCTGTTGAGGCAGGAGATTCAATCAGGATTGCAGGCGGCGACATTGCCATATCGAGCCAGAAGGACGGCCTGCATGCAGAGAATTCAGACGATGATACCACCGGCTTTGTATATATCGGAGGAGGCAGCCTGAACATTTCTGCTTCGGATGACGGAATCCATGCCATCACGACGGTACAGATCGATGACGGAAACATCACTGTATCCGCAAGGGAGGGCATAGAGGCCACATATGTGCAGATCAACGGAGGAACAATCACGATAAATGCTTCGGATGACGGAATCAATGCAGGAAAGAAGTCCAAATCGCTCACTCCTACCATTGAAATCAACGGAGGCTACATAACGATAAAGATGGCTTCCGGAGATACCGACGGAATCGATTCCAACGGCAACCTCTACATAACCGGCGGTACCATAGATGTCACATGCAACTCTCCCTTCGACTATGACGGCACAGGCAGCTATACCGGAGGCACGCTGATAGTCAACGGAGTTCAGACGAATACGCTTACGAATCAGATGATGGGCGGACAGGGTGGCATGGGAGGCCGCGGAGGATTCATCAGATTCTGATCCATAGTTGCCTATCCTGATACTATTGACGGAGGATCCCTGAAGCACGAGACTTCAGGGATCTTCTGCTTTTTTGTGAAGTTTTGTGAGGATTCCTGTACAACTATTGTGAGTATCGGGCCGCAGTGGTTTTCTAAACGCAGGAGTTCCGGCCATGGATTACAGACACGAGGTCAAACATTTGATTACACAGGCGGATGCGGTTTCAATCAGAAACAACCTGTCCGCAGTTGCGGGATCGGATCCGCACGTCCGCTCTGACGGAAGCTATACCATCCGAAGCCTTTATTTCGACGACATGCGCAACACCGCCCTCTGGGAGAAACTGGACGGCGTGAACGAGCGCCGCAAGTTCCGCATCCGATACTACAACGACAATCTGTCCTTCATCATGTTGGAGTGCAAGCAGAAGCGTGACAACGTGGGATGCAAGCTCCAGGAGCGTCTTACACAGGATGAAGTGAAGCGCATCATGGAGGGCGACATTTCATGGATGGCAGCCAGCGGAAAGCCGCTTCTGGTCAATTTCTATGTTGCCATGAAGGCCGACGGCCTCAGACCCAAGTGCGTGGTGGAATACAAGCGTATTCCGTTCGTCTACGGTCCGGGGAACGTCCGCGTGACCATTGACTGGAACATCCGCACAGGATATCCGGACTCTTTCCTGGATCCGGATGGACTGTCGATTCCGGTTGACGGAAATCCCATGCTCCTTGAAGTCAAATGGGACGACTATCTTCCCAGCGTGATAAAGAGGGCGGTGGCCGTCAAGGGCAGGAGGCAGGGCGCCTTCTCCAAATATGCCGCATGCCGCATGTACGGCTGATTACCTTCAGCCGGAGACCGAGAAATCAATAAAAGATAAATATAAAGAGAGGAACACAAAATGAGTTTCAGTGACATCTTCAAATCCAGCTTCCTGGAGAACGTGACCGCAGTATCGCTTCCCGACATGGCACTTTCGCTGGTGCTGTCGTTCTGTCTGGGCATGTTCATATATCTTGTCTACAAGAAGACCTACAGCGGCGTCATGTTCAGCCGCACGTTCGGCGGTTCTCTTGTGGCGATGACAATGATCACCACAATGGTCATCCTGGCAGTCACCTCGAACGTGGTGCTCTCACTCGGTATGGTCGGTGCTCTCTCAATCGTCCGTTTCAGGACCGCAATCAAGGAGCCGATGGACATCGCATTCCTCTTCTGGGCAATCGCCGGAGGTATCGTGCTTGCGGCCGGAATGATTCCGCTCGCAATCGTCGGCAGCGTCATCATCGGACTGATCATGATCGTGTTCTGCAACCGCAAGTCAATCGAGAAGCCTTTCATCCTCGTGGTTTCCTGTGCAGATGCCGATGCAGAGAAGAAGGTAGGCGAGTATCTCAAGGGTCAGGTCAAGAAGGTCGTTATCAAGAGCAAGTCAGCCCAGAAGGGCAGCATCGAGCTCACATGCGAGGTCAATCTCAAGAGCGACGATACCGCTTTCGTTACCGCATTGTCCGGCATGGACAAGGTCAACAGTGCTGTTCTGGTAAGCTACAACGGCGACTACATGGGGTGATGCCATGTCAAAGAAGAGCAAGGCGATAAACATTGTCTGCTACATAGCTCTTGCCCTTATGCTGGTGATTGCCGTGATCGTGTGGATCGTCAAGGCAGCCGAAGGAAGGCGAAGCACCCTGACTGTGGGTTACGAGAGCTTGTTCGACAAGAGCTATGTCCACACCATAAACATCGAGATCGATGACTGGGAGCAGTTC
>JAJBWA010000170.1:0-10978 GCA_031935845.1 bacterium
CACTCTTTCCCTACACGACGCTCTTCCGATCTAGCGCAAGAGCATCTCGCGTGCGGACATCGCCAGGGAGCTGAACCTCTACAGGTCAACGGTCACAAACATCACGTCCTATCTGATAAGCTCGGGCGTGATAGTGGAGGGCAAGTATCTGGCATCCACCCAGCAGGGCGGACGCAAGGCGGTGGAGCTTTCCGTGAATCCGAATTTCGGCTGCGTACTTGGATTCGACATCCAGCCGTCACACTACAGGTCAGTTATCCTGTCTGCCGACGGTACGGAGCTGTGGAGGGAGACCGGAAGCCTGGGACTCATCCCGTTCACGGAGATGATAGACAAGGTGATAGACAGGGCGCTGATGGCCCACAACTCCATCAAGATCCCCGTCATCGCCATGAGCTTCGCCATCCCCGGCATCATCGATGTCGCCAACGGACGCGTGATCAACTCCTTCCCGTTCGGAATCAGGGATCTGGACATCCGCGCCCTGGTGCACCGGAGGTTCGATTTCCCCGTGTTCGTGGAGAACGACGCCAACACCGCAGCCTGGGTGGACATCCTGAAGAACGGAGCATGGGGCAATGCCATCTCCCTGGTGGCCGACTTCCATGAGGAATCCAGGGTCAATCCGGAGATCATCGGAATCGGTGCCGGTGTCGGCATGATTCTTTCCGGCAAGGTGTACAGGGGAACCCACAGCGCCGCGGGCGAGTTCAAGTCCGTGACATGGAAGGAGGGGCTTACAAACCAGAGCGGCCTTCCCGTGGAGATCCTCAACAATACAATAGACGACAATGACTGCCTTGCGGACTGGATGGAGGATACCTTCCGTTCACTGATTCCCCTGGTGTCGGTCATGGACGTGGAGAAGATAATCCTCCACGGCAGGCCTTTCTACGACAGGGACTGGGTCATGAAGACCCTGTCGGAGAGGGCATCGTCCTTCCTGGGACTTCTGGGTGAGTACAGATGTACCATGGTGTTCGATTCCCAGGATGAATGCATAAGCGCAAGCGGTGCCGCCATGATGTGCCTTCACAACCTTTTCAGCGTTCCTTCCCTTGAGGAATCCGACAAGGCCGGCATGCCCACATGGCAGCAGACGATAGAGTTCCTGCAGAAGCAGAACAGCAAGTAGAAATAAGAGGGGGTTTTTGGTAATGGGTAGCAGCATTTCGGCGTCAAGAAGACTGACGTCCCACGGAGAGGAGAAGAGGGCATTCTGGCTCTTTGTCCTTCCGGCATTCCTGATCTATCTGTTCGTCATGGCGTTCCCGACGTTCTTCGCCGTGTTCCTCAGCCTGACGAACTACAAGGGCGGAGCTTTGTTCGGGCCCAAGAGAAAGACGATTTCTCTTGTCGGTTTCAAGTATTACAAGGACATGTTCGCGGACAAGTACTTCTGGCTTGCCCTTAAGAACAACCTCTGGATCGTGTTCATCTCGGTCTTCGGACAGATTCCTCTCGGATTCTTCATGGCCTACCTGATCTTCAGAGGCATGATCAAGGGCAAGGACTTCTTCCAGACGGTCATCTATCTGCCGTGCGTCATCTCCACAGTCGTCATCGGTCGTCTGTGGAAGGCCATCACGGCTCCCAACGGAGTTCTTCCCGACATCATCAGGCTGTTCAATCCGGAATATGTCGCAGGCAACAGCGAGCATCCGATGATCGCCGTCCTTCTGGTCATCCTCTGGATGTACACAGGAACGTACCTGATCATCTTCCTTGCCAACCTGCAGAAGATCGATACCTCGGTCATCGAGGCAGCAAAGATAGACGGAGCCACCGAGATGCAGGCCCTGAGGTACATCATCTTCCCGGCTCTCTCCGGCGTCATAGTCACCAGCGCAATCCTGGCAATCTCGGGATCGCTCAAGAGCTTCGACCTGATCTACGTCATGACAAGCGGAGGTCCCGCAAAGCAGACGTATGTTCTTTCACTCTACATGTATGACCATGCGTTCAAGGGCGCACCCAACTATCCGCTTGCAAACGCTGTTTCAATCGTCATGTGCATAATCAGCTTTGCCCTCATCGGAATCACCAAGGCTGTCGAGAGAAAATTCGGAGGTAGGGAATGAGCTACATTAGAGACGATGTTTCAGCAAAGAGAAAGGTCGGCATGGTCCTGACCTATGTCATACTCATCATTTTCGCCATTCTTGCCATAGCCCCGCTGCTCTGGCTTGCCATGAACTCATTCAAGACCTCACAGGACTATCAGATGAACCGCCTCGGACTTCCCAGACGCTTCTTCTGGCAGAACTACACACAGGCCTGGGTGAGGGGTAATTTCGGAATCTTCATCATCAACAGCATTATCTACACATCGGTCACCACGGTTTCCATTCTGGTACTGAGCTTCATGAGCGGATTTGCGTTCTCCAAGATCAGCAACCGCGCCACCAAGTGGATGTACGGCTCATATGTCGTCGGCATCCTGATGACGCTGCAGAGCATCATGATCCCGTTGTTCATAGTCATCAACCAGGTCGGCCTGTACGATACCAAGCTGGGTGTCCTTATTCCATATATAGGAATAGGTCTTCCCATGGGAATCTATCTGGCCACCGAGTTCATGAAGAGCATCCCCAACGCACTGGTCGAGTCCGCACGTCTTGACGGCGCCCACTACGGCAGGATCTTCATCAGCATCATGACCCCCATGGCTGCACCTGTCGGAGTTACCATCGCCATCCTGCAGATTTCCGGAACGTGGAACGAGTTCATGCTCATCAACATGCTCACGTCCAGTACCAAGAACAAGAGCCTTCCTGTCGGAATCCAGAGTTTCGCAGGTGCGCTTTCCACCGATTACGGCAAGCTCTTTGCTTCACTGATGATCGGTCTTATCCCGATGCTGGTCTTCTACATCATCTTCAGAAAGGAGATCACAAAGGGTGTAAGTGCAGGTGCCGTAAAGGGTTGACCTTATCATCAAACTGTTGTTCCAGCCTCCGGCGCGCATGTGCCGGAGGCATTTTTTTTAGTGGAAAAGTTTTTTACAGACTTTGTTGAAAAATTTTTGAAATTTTCTTTGACAGGTTTGTTCTTGGGGTGTACAATGTAATTGTTCAATGACTGAACAAACAAAAAACTAAAAGGGAGAATTCAAAATGAAGAAAGTTCTTGCCATCATGCTGATTGCTCTTGCTGTCTGCTCCATGATCTTCGCACAGGGTCTTGCCGAGACAACAACAAAGAGCGACAAGGTTACTCTCACAGTCCTTAACTACATCGACATGTCAGAGCCCAACAGTGCAAACGAAATCGCAATGGTCTGGGATGTGTTCGCACTCCAGCACCCCGAGATCCAGATCATCAGAGAGGATCTGTTCAACGAGCCGTTCCACCAGAAGGTCGAGGCTTACGCAGCACAGGGCAACCTTCCCGACGTCATCTATGCATGGCCCAGCGGAAGATCAAGCACACTGCACACAGAGCACCTGCTTTATGATCTCGAGACTCTCCTGAAGAGAGACGGTCTCTACAACAACTATGCTGCAACATGTACAGCTCCGCAGCTCGGCGGCTACCTCGCAGAGCTCCCCAACGGAATCACAGCAACATCAATGATGTTCGTCAACGAGAAGGTTCTCAGAGAGAACGGACTTGAGATCCCCAAGACATACGACGATCTCAAGGCAATGGTTCCTGTTCTCAACGCAAAGGGAATCGAGGTCATCACGATGGACTGCCAGGACGGTTGGGTCATGCAGAGCTGCCTGTTCTCACTCATCACCGGAAGATTCGGTGGAGCTGACTGGGCTGACAAGCTTGCTGCAGGCGAGTGGGATTTCGAGGACGACTGGTTCAAGAAGGCCCTCACTGTTGTTGATAACCTCTACAAGGATGGAATCATCAACCGCAACACACTGAGCATCTCCTATGGTTCAGGTAGAGCTGACTTCGCAGCCGGAAAGAGCGCCTTCTACATTGATGGTGACTGGGCTTGCGCTTCATTCCAGGAAGATATCTCAACTGGCGAGGCTCTGTTCTCACGCGAGCAGCAGAAGTCAGACGTCAGCCTGATGAACTTCCCGGCACTCGACGGTGAGGTCATCCACGAGTCCAACTCCGCAGTCGTCGGAACCGGTTGGGCAATCGCTGCCGACATTGCTCCTGAGAAGCTTGAGGCTGCTTGGACACTGGTCAAGTTCCTCGAGGGCGAGTATGTCCAGACTTACAGACTCACCACAGGTGCTGCATTCCCGTCACTCACATCAATCGATGTCGCCAGCGTCGTCGAGAGATTCGACCTCGAGCCGCTCGTAGGCAAGAGATCACAGTGGTACAACGACATCCAGGTTGCCACACCGGTTATCGATGGTGTTCTGGATCCGTCAGTCTACGAGGTCATCAACCAGGTTCTGGCTGAGATCGGTCTCGGAAAGACCACAGTCGATGCAGCTGCTGCTACAGTCAACAAGGCTTGGCACGCATATGCCGGCAAGTAATCCGAGAGGATTATTGATCGTATCAAAAACGGCGGGTTTTCGGACCCGCCTTTTTTGAATCTTCCTATTTCTTTTCCAATCCGATATGGACAGATACATTGACAGATTGCTTACTCCCTCCATCAGTTCAAGGGGAGTGGGTTATGACAGAACAACCGTGCTCAACGGAAACATCACGGTCCTGGATTCATGCGGCCGTAACTGTGTGAGCATAACCGACGGTCATGCAACCGTCTGCGGGACAAGCCGTGCAAGTGCCGCTCAGGGTCTGGGTTACATCAGACAGCTGGAGGTCCTCTTCGACGGCAAGGTGCCCGTGTGTGAATTCGACTACTCTGACCCCGCTTTTCCGTACAGGGGTTTCCTCATAGATGTGTGCAGGCACTTCATGCCTGTCTGCGAGCTCAAGCGCATCATCAACCTGATGTCGATGATCGGCTTCAACTACTTCCACTGGCATCTGACCGATGACCAGGGGTGGCGCTTCAACGTGGACGGATATCCGCTTCTGAAGGAGATATCGTCCGTCAGGAAGGTGCACGAATACGTAAGGCATGAGCTTTATCATTCCGGTATCTATTCCGATGATGATCTGCGTGAGATCATAGACTACTGCGCAGAGCGCAACATGACTGTAATTCCCGAGATCGAGATTCCCGGCCATGCCACTGCGCTTCTTGCCGCCTATCCCGAGTTCGGATGCACTGGGAACAAGCTTGAGGTGGAGACCCGTTGGGGAATCTTCTACGATGTCCTCAATCCGGCCAGTCCGGAGCTCTGGAAGTTCCTTGACGCCGCATTCGGCAAGCTGTCCAGGCTCTTCCCGGGGCCGTACATCCACATAGGAGGAGACGAGTGCCCACACGAGCAGTGGGAGGCAAACGAGAGCTGCAGGGCCCTGATGAAGAAGCACGGCCTCAAGGATTCGTTCGAGCTCCAGGGCTGGTTCACGTCAAAGGCCGCCCAGCTTGTGGCCCGCCACGGAAAACGTGCCATGGGATGGGACGAGGTCGTCGAGGCTCCGTCCATAGACAGATCCGTCATAGTGATGTCCTGGAGGGGACTTGAAGGTGCCAGGACGGCAAGCACACGCGGCCATGACGTCATCCTGTGCCCGCAGCAGGGCCTCTATTTCGACAAGGGCTACACATCGGATCCGTTCGAGCCTGCCCAGTGGGGCAGTTTCTCCGTCCGCGACACATTCGACGTGGACATCACCATGCATGACATGACTCCGGATCAGCGTGCTCATGTTCTGGGAGGCCAGTGCAACATCTGGACCGAGCAGATGCACAGCGGCCGTGAGGTCGAATACATGATGTTCCCGAGATCCTTTGCTCTGGCAGACAGCCTGTGGCTGGGAAACGCCAAGAACTGGAACAGGATGAAGGAACGTCGGGATGCGGTGCGTGAACTGTGCTGGAAGCTTGATCTCCTGTGCAGTCCTGCACGCTGGGAGGAGTGAGCATGGACAATATCATGCGCCTTGACGGGATCTGGAGGCTCCAGGCCGTCTCACCCGAAGAAAACAATTACGGAATCATCGAAGGAAGCACCTACGAGATGCCCCTTCCGGGCTCCGTCCAGGATGCCCTCATCGACTCCATGGTGGTTCCCGATCCATATATGGAGTGCAATGAGCTGGAGACCCTGTTCATAGGAAGAAGCGACTGGAACATCAGCCGTGAGTTCGATTTCTCGCCTGTGCCCGGCAGCCGCTACATCCTGCGCCTGGAGAAGGTCGATACCATAGCCACACTGTACCTCAACGGGAACATGGTCTCCTCATTCGACAACGAGCACAGGATCTACGAACTGGACGTCACGTCGTACCTCAGGAAAGGTTCCAACCTGATCGAGTTCAGGTTCATCGCCTCGGAGAAGATTGCATGCGCACGTGATGCGGAGCTTCCGCATCCGGCTCCGTGCTCGCGCTACAGATATGACTCTCCCCACAGGAACCTCGTGCGCAAGGCCCAGTGCAATGCCGCATGGGACTGGGGACTGTGCCTGCAGACAATCGGCATCCACGAGAGCATCGAGCTCAACGAGTGCCGCGACTATTATTTCTCTTCATTCTCCGCAGTGCCTTCACGCACGCCGGACGGCAACTGGAACCTGGAGATCCGCGCAAGGGTCAAGGGATTCACCTGCTGCCAGGAGAACGTGACCGTTGAAGTGGCCACAGTGGAGAAGTCCGTCGGCTTCACGCTCTTTGCCCGCGACAACGTCCTTGTCATGTCGGTTGAGGTTCCCGCCTCCGCAGTCAGGCCCTGGTGGCCCAACGGATTCGGCGATCAGCCGCTTTATGATGTCGTCGTGCATGTCGGCGGAAAGAGCGGACAGTCGCGCAGCCGCAGGATAGGCTTCAGGACCATCGAGGTCCGCAACAACGTCACCATGGGCGGCAAGGAGCTTACCGTCTGCGTCAACGGCGTGCCGGTGTTCTGCAAGGGAGCCAACTGGATCCCGCTTGATGCAAGACCTGCACTGCAGACACCTGAGCGCTTTGATTCCATCATCAGGGATGTGCGCGATGCCAACATGAACATGCTCAGGGTATGGGGTGGCGGATGGTACGAGAAGGAAGCCTTCTACGATGCCTGCGACCGCTACGGCATATTGATCTGGCATGACCTGATGTTCAGCTGCTCCACATATCCTGCGGAGAAATGGTTCCTGGACAGTGTGGAGCTGGAGCTCAGGGATCAGGTCCGCAGGCTTAGCTCAAGAACCTGTATCGCTCTCTGGTGCGGCAACAACGAGTGCCTGGGAGCCTTGGGCTGGTATGACGAGACAAAGGCAAACCTGCCTCTCTATCTTTCCGACTACGAGAAGCTTTACGTGAACTGGATAGACAGGATCCTGGTCCAGGAAGACCCCTCCAGGATGTACTGGCCGTCAAGCCCGTGCGCAGGCCCCGGAGATTACTCCGACAACTGGCATGTGGACGGAAACGGCGACATGCATTACTGGACCGTATGGCATGAGCGCAAGGATTTCGAGTACTACCACAAGGTACGCCCGCGCTTCTGCTCGGAATTCGGCTACCAGAGCTTCCCGTCAATGAGCGAGGTCTCGTCCTTTGCGGTTGAAGAGGATTTCGACATCCACAGCGCCGTAATGGAGCATCATCAGCGCAATGACGAGGGAAACTCCATCATAAGCGAGATGTTCGGCCGCTACTTCAAGGCCCCCAAGGGTTTTGAGGGCGAGCTGTACCTGAGCCAGGTCCAGCAGGCCTTTGCAATCGGGACTGCCGTCACATACTGGCGCAGCCTCATGCCGTACTGCATGGGTACCCTGTACTGGCAGCTGAACGATGTCTGGCCCGTATCTTCATGGTCCAGCATAGAGTACAGCGGCAAGTGGAAGGCCCTCCATTACGCGGCAAGACGCTTCTACAGCCCCGTGGCACCGCTTCTGTACCATGAGGACGGCAAGGCGTACGTAAAGGTCTGCAACGACGGACCGTCCGCCTTCCAGGGCAAGTGCCTTGTCTCCGTAGTGGGATTCGACGGCAGCGTGAAGAGCTCGCAGGGCTTTGACGTATCCGTTCCTGCAGTCACCGTGGCCGATGTCTTCGAGCTTGACCTTTCATCCGTAGATGCAAAGGGCTGCTATCTCTGCGCATCGGTTGCCGATGTGGAGGAGACGCTTCTGCTGTGCAGGCCCAAGGATGCCGCACTGCTTGATCCCCGGCTGTCATACAAGGTCAGGCAGGTATCGGATACCCGCTTTGAGGTTGAGCTGTCCTGTGAGAATCCTGCGTTCTTCGTGGTACTTGATGCAGGAAGCGTACGCGGAAGGTTCTGCGACGACTGCTTCACGCTCTGCGGCACACGCACGGTTGCCTTTGACTGCGATGAGGCCGTGACCCTTTCCGAGTTCGAATCCGCACTCAAGGTCTACGACCTGTATTCCTGGTGCAGGTATTGAGGAGTTCCTATGGCTGACATGCTTGTGAAGCTTTACGATCTTCCGGACTGCGATTCCCTTATCCGCCGCCTGGAAGGTGAGGGAATAAACATCCGCAGGGCCATGGTGCCCGACATGTACGGCATACTCGATTATGTAGAAAAAGTCTTCGACAGGAACTGGAAGGGAGAATGCACCGTATGCTTTTCCCGCCAGCCTGTCAGCTGCTTCGTAGCTGAAAAGGACGGAAAGCTCCTGGGCTTTGCCTGCTACAACGCCACCATGCCGGACTTCTTCGGCCCCACGGGGGTCTCCGAGGAATGCCGCGGCAAGGGCGTGGGTGCCGCTCTCCTGCTCAAGAGCCTGTGGGCGATGCGTGATGAGGGCTATGCCTATGCAATCATCGGCGGAGTCGGGCCTGTGGAATTCTATTCCAAGGTCTGCGGGGCAAAGGTGATCGAGGACAGCACCCCCGGTGCATATAAGGATTTCATCGGACTATGAGATACGGCTATTTTGACAACGAACGCAAGGAATACGTGATAGACAGACCTGATGTGCCTGTGTCATGGACCAACTATCTGGGAACCGAGGACACCGGAACCGTCATATCGCATAATGCCGGCGGCTACATGTTCTCCGGAGACCCCGAGACACACAGGGTCACCAGGTTCAGGCCCAACGGCGTTCCCCTGGACAGGCCCGGCCACTACGTTTACCTGCGCGACAATGCCGACGGCGACTACTGGAGCATTTCATGGCAGCCTGTGGGAAAGGATCTTTCCAAGGCTTCGTACATCACGCGCCACGGCCTGTCATACTCTGTCTTCGAGTGCGACTACAGGGACATCCATGCCTCCCAGAAGCTCTTCATCCCGCGCGGACGCAAGTGCGAGATCTGGGACGTGACCGTGAAGAACAACGGCCCTGCCGCCCGTAAGCTTTCAGTATTCGGATACTGCGAGTTCAGCTTCAACATCATCGAGATCGACAACCAGAACTTCCAGATGAGCATGTACTGCAGCGGCTCCAGGTATGCCGACGGCGTCATAGAGTGCGACAACTTCTACAACCCCGGCATGTACCATTACTTCACATCCACTTTCGAGCCTTCCGGGTATGACTGCGTGCGTGATTCCTTCATCGGAGTCTACCGCACGGAGAGCAATCCGGTGGGAGTGGAGAAGGGAGTGCTGAGCTCGAGCACCGAACTGGGCAACAACCAGTGCGGTGCACTGGCACATGATTTCACCATTGAACCAGGCCAGAGCAAGAGATTCGTGTTCATACTCGGTGTGGGCGATCTGATGGCCGGAAAAGCAGAGAAGAAGCTTTTTTCTTCGATGTCTGCCGTAGACAAGGCATTCGATGAGCTTTGCGCCTACTGGAAGGCCAAGACCGATACCATGCAGGTCAAGACACCAAGTGCCGACCTGGATACCATGCTCAACACATGGAACCTGTACCAGAGCGAGACCAACGTGGTCTTCAGCAGGTTCGCTTCATTCATCGAAGTCGGCGGCCGCACCGGACTGGGCTACCGCGACACGGCGCAGGATGCCATGTGCGTGGTTCCCTCGAATCCCGGGCAGTGCCGCAAGAGGATCATCCAGCTGCTCAGGGGCCTGACGTCATCAGGCTACGGCCTGCATCTGTTCAGCCCCGAGGTGTTCGATCCGGACATTCCCAAGGTCGAGCCGTTCAAGTCACCTACGGTCAAGCCCATGCCTGAACCTTCGAGCATGGTCCACGGCCTCAAGGATACCTGCAGCGACGATGCCCTGTGGCTCGTTCCTTCAATCTGCGAATTCGTCAGGGAAACAGGTGACGTGGCGTTCCTCGACCGGAAGTTCGGCTATGCCGACGGCGGTGAGGGCACGGTCCTGGAGCACATGGAGAAGATCCTGGAGTTCAGTGCAAAGCAGGTGGGAAAGAGCGGAATCTGTCTTGGCCTTCGCGCCGACTGGAACGACTGCATCAACCTCGGCGGCGGAGAAAGCGCCCTGGTCAGCTTCCTGCATTACTGGGCCATAGACGAGTTCATCGGCCTCCTTGAGCATACCGGCCGTCAGGACAGGATCCCTCATTTCGAGGAGATGAAGGCCAAGGTCAGGCAGGCCTGCGAGCGCGAGCTCTGGGACGGCGAATGGTACATCCGCGGCATCACCAAATCCGGCCGCAAGATCGGAACATCCGCAGATGAGGAAGGCAAGGTCCATCTGGAGTCCAACTCCTGGGCCGTATGCAGCGGTCTTGCCCAGGGCGAGCATGCAAGAAAGGCCGTCGAGGCCATAGACAAGTACCTCTACGGAGAGTGGGGCATCCATCTCAACGCACCCAGCTACAGCAAGCCGGACGATGAGATAGGCTTTGTTACCCGCGTCTACAGGGGAATCAAGGAAAACGGCGCCATATTCAGCCACCCGAATCCCTGGGCATGGGTTGCTGCCGCCAAGCTGGGCATGGGAGACCTCGCCATGCGTTTCTACAACTCCCTGTGTCCTGCCAGACAGAACGATAGGATTGAGGTCCGCCAGAGCGAGCCTTATGCATACTGCCAGTTCGTCATGGGCCGTGACCATACGGCCTACGGACGTGCGAGG
>JAJBWA010000171.1:0-8055 GCA_031935845.1 bacterium
CATGGAAACGGGATATCAACTTGCCAGGGAGTACTTTGCATCCCCGTGTGGAGCCACGGCCATCTTCTGTGCAACCGATGCCCTGGCCCTGGGTGTGATGCACGCGGCCGATGAGGCAGGGGTGAGGATTCCCGAGGACGTTTCGCTTCTGGGATTCGACAACATTTCATTCACTGCGCTTCCCAGAATAGGCATCACGACCGTAGAGCAGCCCAAGACCGAGATGGCCCGGGCGGCAATGGATCTGGTGCTTGAAGAGCAGGAAGAGGGTGCGGAGAAGGCTTCCCGGAGCATAGCCCCGCGGCTTGTGGAACGTACTTCCTGCAGACAGATATGACAAATAGGAAAGAAAAGAGGTAAGGACGATGAAGTTCGATACGATGATAATAGGGCAGGTATGCCTTGATACCAACACTGATTTTGACGGACGCACGGAACACCGCTACGGCGGAGCCGTGCTTTACAGCGGACATGCTGCAGACGCAATAGGCTGCAAGGTGGCCGTGGTTCCCAAGGGAAATCCCGCAATCACGAATGCAGATGAAGCCTTCCAAGGGACCAGAATAGCCGTCTTTGCACGCCCCAGTACCAGCAGTACGCTGATGGAGAACGTCTACTTCACGGCAGACAGGGAGCGCAGGCGCTCAAGATGCCTTGCCGTCATAGATCCGTATATGCCGTCGGACATTCCTGATGTGGATACAGGCGTCTACCACCTTGCCGGCCTGTGCTACGGCGACATCGGGACAGACGTCATCATTGAATGCGCCAGGCGCGGCGATGTTGCCATGGACATCCAGTGCATGCTGCGCCACGTGGAGCCGGACCAGACGCTGAAGCTCCATGACTGGCCGGAAAAGAAGGAATACCTGAAGTACATACGCTACCTCAAGACCGATGCCGCCGAGGCCGAGATCATGACCGGTCTGACGGACAGGGAAGAGGCTGCAAAGCTCATGTACAGCTGGGGCGCAAAGGAAATCGTCATCACGCACAACACCGAGGTGATTGCATACGACGGAAAGACCATCTACAGGGCTCCGCTGAAGCCGCGCAACCTCTCCGGCCGCACGGGCAGGGGAGATACCACGTTTGCCGGCTACATCACCGAGCGCCAGCACGCCGGAATCCAGGAAGCCCTGACGTTCAGCGCGGCACTTGTGTCGCTGAAGATGGAGACTCCCGGTCCGTTCACCGGCACCAGGGACGACGTACTCAGATATATAAAAGATTTTTATTGACAGGGGATTTTGCGCAGTTTAAAGTTAAACTGACAAGGCCCGAAAACGTTTACGGAAATTTGCGTAAAGGAGCGTAATCCATGATAAAAGCTGTGATGTTCGACATGGGCGGAACCATCGAGGACCTCTACACCTGTGAGAGGAACGAGACTGCAACCGCGTATGCCCTGGACAAGATACTCAAGTCACACGGGATCACCACACCGTACGGCGCCGAGGAGCTGTGGTCCATAGTCGGCCCGCAGATCACCGCCTACAAGAAGCAGTCGGAAAAGACCATGATCGAGCTCAAGCCGGAGCAGATCTGGCCCGACTACGGCTTCAAGGGAATCGATGTAGACAGGCAGAAGCTCATCGAGTGCAGCGAGGAGATCGCCGCCATGTGGGAGGTCACCAACTTCGACAGGAAGCTGCGCCCGCACGTCAAGGAGATGCTCAAGGGCCTGAAGGAAGACCTTGGCCTGTACATCGCCGCGGTGAGCAACACGGGAAGCCTGTTTGTTGTGTTCGATGTCCTGAAACAGTATGGAATACGCGAATATTTCGACGATGTCACGCTTTCGAGCATCGTCAGCTACAGAAAGCCGCATCCGAATATCTTCAGGATCGCAATAGAGCAGAGCGGCTTCAGACCCGAGGAATGCGCCTTTGTCGGCGATACCCTGTCACGTGATGTCGTGGGCCCCAGGAAGGTGGGCTACGGCAAGATCTTCAAGATCAATTCGTTCCTGTCCCCGCTCAAGGACGTCGGCCACTTCGACGTGGCCCCGGACTATGAGATCACGGATATCTACGAGGTCTACGAAATCCTCAAGAAGGGTGTTTGAATATGGCTGTCACATCTGTAAAGGAACTGAGGAAAAACAGGAAGTTCTCATGGACGCGGATCAAGAACCAGGTCCTGGGAATAGTGGGGAACCCGTTCAACGTCATCGTGTTCTTCACGTTGATAATCCTGTTCGTGCTCATCATCATCCCGCTTCTGATCATGATCCAGAACACCTTCGTGGTGGCAAAGGCCGAGCTCAGGAGCATCCCCGGCGCCAAGATCGGCGACTACACGCTGTACTACTGGAAGTACCTGCTGGCCAGCCCGCTGACCAAGACAGTCTTCTGGGAGCCGCTTCTGCACTCGCTGACAATCGGCCTGTTCGTCACGCTGATTTCCGTGCCGCTCGGATCCATCATGGCCTGGCTCATGGTCCGTACCGACATCCCCGGAAAGAGCGTGCTCTCCGCCATGATCCTGATACCGTACATGATTCCGTCATGGTGCAAGGCGCTGTCGTGGCTGTCCATATTCCGAAATGAGTTATCCGGAAGCTATGGATTGCTGTCAGGTATGGGAATCCCGATACCTGACTGGCTGGCCTACGGGCCCTTTGCAATTATAATAGTCATGGTGATGCACTACTACGCCTTCAGCTACATCATGGTCTCCGGCTCGCTCAGGTCAATCAACTCCGAGCTCGAGGAGATGGGCGAGATCCAGGGCGCAAGCAAGGTGCAGATCCTCAAGAGCATCACGCTTCCGCTGGTCCTGCCTGCATTCCTTTCCGCAACCATCATGACCATATCAAAGTCCATAGGAACATACGGTGTTGCGGCAAACCTCGGCAACAGAATCAATTACTACGTGCTTGCAACCAGGATGAAGGAGTTCATCAACGACAGCCCCAAGGGCGTCGGCTATGCCATGAGCATCCTGATGATCCTGCTTGCCAGCGGAACCATCTTTGCAAACCAGAAGCTGATCGGAACACGCAAGTCATATGCAACCATCGGCGGAAAGGGAACCAGAAGCAACCTCATCCCGCTTGGAAAGGCCAAGGTCCCCATGATGATCCTGCTGATAGTGTTCCTGTTCTTCTCAATGTTCATGCCACTGTTCGTGCTGGTCATGGAGAGCTTCCAGATCGTGCCGGGCAAGGGCTACGGACTGAGCAACCTGTCGCTGTACGCATGGATAGGAAAGATAGAGAACGCGCCAAACCCGGCCTTTGCACAGAACGGTCTGTTTGCCAACTCCGAGTTCGGCCGCGCCTGCTGGAACACAATCAAGCTGTCCATCCTGGGATCCCTGATCACTGCAGTATTCGGCCAGTTCTTCGGCTACGTCACCACACGCGGAAGAGGCAGGTGGTACGGCAAGATGACCGAGCAGATGATCTTCATCCCGTACCTGATGCCGGGCGTGGCATTCAGTGCCATCTATTTTGCCATGTTCTCGCGCCCCAGGCTGGGAGGCCTGATCCCGTCGCTGTACGGAACCTTTGCGCTGATCCTGCTGTGTTCGATAGTCAAGCACTTCCCGTTTGCAAGCCGCTCGGGATCGTCCAACATGATGCAGATAAGCGTGGAGCTTGAAGAGGCGGCCGACCTTGCCGGCGCAAGCTTCTGGAAGAGAATCGGCAAGATCGTCATCCCGCTTGCAAAGGGCGGATTCGTATCCGGATTCCTGCTTTCGTTCATAAGCATAGCCAAGGAGCTGGACCTGATAGCGCTGCTGATGACCCCGTCCAACTACACGCTGTCGTTCCTTTCATTCGACTATTCCAAGGAGGCGATGCCCCAGGTTGCCGACGCAATCTGCATCGTCATCATATTATTCATACTTGTCTGCAACCAGCTTGCCAAGAAGATAGGCGGCGATGTTTCCAAGAGCATGGGTTGAGGAGGTTTTTCATGAGCAGAATCGTTTTGGAGCATATCGATAAATTCTACGGAGACAATCACGTCCTCAAGGACATCAACCTCACAATCGAGGACGGCGACTTCATGACGTTGCTGGGACCGTCCGGCTGCGGAAAGACCACGACCCTCAGAGTCGTCTCAGGCCTTGAGAAACCGCAGGGCGGAAAGATGACCATGGACGACCGCACCATAATCGACGCAGACGAATCGTTCTACGAGGAGCCTTCCAAGCGCGGCCTGAACCTGGTGTTCCAGAGCTACGCGCTGTGGCCGCACATGACCGTCTTCCAGAACGTCGCCTTCGGTCTGAAGATCAAGAAGATGAAGAAGGAAGAGATAGAGGACACCGTCATGCGCGCCCTGGCAACCATGCGTATCGCCGAGTACCGCGACAGGTACCCCAACGAGCTTTCCGGCGGACAGCAGCAGCGTGTGGCCATTGCCCGCGCCATTGCATCCAGCCCCAAGCTCCTGCTGCTGGATGAGCCGCTTTCCAACCTGGACGCACGCCTGAGAATCGACATGCGCGCCGAGCTCAAGCGCCTGCATAAGGAGACGGGAACCACCATCATCTACGTCACGCACGACCAGGTGGAGGCGCTGACCATGTCCACGCGCATTGCGCTGTTCAAGGCCGGAGAGATCTCGCAGGTTGCCACGCCGCTTGAGATTTATACAAATCCCATTGATCTCGAGGCAGCCGACTTCATCGGCAACCCCAGGATCAACTTCATCGATGCCAAGGCAGTGTTCGACGGCGAGAAGCTGAGCGTGAAGAGTCCCATCGGCGACTACGAGTTCGGCAAGGAGAAGATGAAACTGGACGAGGAGATCCCGCAGGGCCGCGAGTTCGATGTCGTCATGGGTCTGAGGCCTGAGCTTGTGGACATCTACACGGAGGATCCGCAGCACAAGAACACCATCACGGCCGAGGTCTACGCCTCGCAGCCTGCCGGTTCGGAGTCTCTGGTGACGCTGACTGTCAACGGTATCGACTTCCTGGCAAAGCAGATAGGTCTTGTGGATTACGACAGCGACCAGAAAGTCTATGTCGTGCTGCATCCTTCCAGGATGAACGTGTATAATAAAGAGACAGGAAGACTCATCAAGTTTGCCAAGGTCAAGCATCATGCGGGTGTGGATGAGTGAGTTGTTTTGAGTTTTTGAATTGTGAATTGAGCTGAAGGAGAGTGAGATGAAACTGAACAAGATTATCATAATGGTCCTGGCCATGCTGCTGGTATTCTCTGCCGCGGTCTTCGCCGGCGGTGACGACGAGAAGGGCGGCAAGGCTGCTTCCGACATCGACTATGACAAGCTGAGCATGGCGGAGTTGTATGAACTTGCCAAGCAGGAGAGCGGCGTGATCAAGGTCTACGCCACCACAACTGATGCATCATCTGCAATCAGGCGCTTCAAGACCGCATTCCCCGAGCTGAAGGACAAGATCGAGTACATCTCATGCGACAACAACACCGTCGCATCCAAGATCGAGATGGAGTGCGACACGGGCAACATCAACGCCGACGTCATGCAGGTCAAGGACAACAGCGGTGAAATCTACCACGAACTGGTGCTTTATGACTACATAAGCATTTATCGCCCGGCATCCATTGCATCCCACATCGACGACGAACTGCTGAAGTTCGGCCTGCCGCTGTACGCCACGTTCAACCCCTGGTACTACAATACCAAGATGTATCCGGACGGCGCTCCCATCCAGAGCTGGTGGGATATCGTGGAGGGCTATGACCCGTCGACAGGTTCATACGTCGGCAAGGACGGCGTGAACCATCAGTTCTGGACCATCTACACAAAGGACATCACAGGCCCGTCATACGCCAGCCTCTGGTGCCAGCTGATCATCGACGGCGACAAGTTGGCCGAGCAGTATGAGAAGCAGTACGGCAGACCCCTTGAGTACACCTACACCGGCAAGCTCAAGAACGCCGCCGGCATCATGGAGCTGCCCGAGAACAACGGCGGAGTGGAGCTGTTCTACCGCTTCACGCAGATGAAGATGACAGAGCTCGATGACGGCGACGGCGTCGTGGATGCCGTTGACCAGAGCATCAACGGACCCACGCTTGGCCTGACATCAGCCAGCAAGCTGGACAATGCCGACATGGGCATGAACATCGCCTGGGTCATCGGTCTTGAGCCGTACACGGCCTTCAAGGCATGCTCGTATTCCTACCTTGTCAACGGTTCGGACAACCCCGCCGGATCCCGTCTCTACATCATGTACTGCATGGGCGGCGAGGACGGCCAGAGCGGATGCTATACGGCATTCGACAAGCGCGGAACATGGTCCGTGCGTGACGATGTCACATACGAGAAGAACGGCAAGACCATTGACGAAGTCCACCTGACTGAGCCTGATTTCGACAAGATCTACGAGACTTATCCCAATGTAAAGGCTTACTGGACATATTGGAGATCTTTGGCAAAGTAATTTCCTGGGAGTGTTGATGAAGAAGGAGAGGAGTGCGTTCCAGCGCAAGATAGACCAGATCTGCCGGGTTGTCTTCCTTACTGAGGAAGGCAAGCCCAAGAGCACGCTTCTGATCTATTCCTTCAGCCTGGGGCTCCTCTTCCTTGCGCTGATCATGATTTCGTACTGGGTGCTGGTCGATCCGCTTGAGAAGGCCTTTGCATCCAGCCCGGTACTGGTCAGGAACATCTTTGAATACATTGTTCCGGCCGTCGTGGGATGCATCCCCTGTGTGGCGCTTTCATTCGCCTTCAAGGTGCGGATGAACATGGTGCCTGCGGCGTTTGCCTGGGTGTTCTTCATCGCGGTGATTGCCATGGTGACGATGATCTTCATGGTGGACCCGTCCGACTGGGCGACCGAGTACAAGCTGTTCCTGACTGTGGCGGGCATCCCCATGCTGTTGTCGTCTTTTGTCGGGATCGTAGCTTCGCAGATCGTGTACCACAAGCGCATGAAGGCACGTGAGGCGCAGATTACAAAATATAGCTCGCGTCGGTGACGTGGGTAGGTTATAATGTATATCAGGTGGGCAGTGCCTGCTGAGAAAAAAGGAGAAGAATATGAAGAAAAGCGTTTTGATTATGCTGATTGCTCTGATTGTCGTCGGATGCGTGGCACTGACAAGCTGCCAGTCCGCCAAGAAGGCTGATGCCAATTATGTCATCCTCGGCCTCGAGCTGAAGAACAAGACCGGCAAGACAATCACCGAGTATTATCTGTATGAGACAGGTTCAGAGAATACCTACAACAACCTCATCGAGCACATGCCTGAGGCAGTCGACGGCAAGTGGGCCGGCGGAAAGACCAAGGTCTACCCCAAGGGATTCCTTATCAGACCCGAGGCAGCTTCCTATGAAGTATTGGTCGTTTTCGAGGACGGCACCTCCATGGTCGTTCCCGAGATCGAGCTCCTGAAGGAAGATTCAGACGGACGCCTCCCCAACGAGATTTCCCTCAAGGAAGATCCTGCTGATGTCAAGGTCCAGTTCGATGACGATCCCGATGTCCAGCCCGCAATCGATGCCGCTATCGATGCCCGCGTTCCGATGGACGGATGGTATCCTGAGAATTTCTGATTGCAGTTGAAGCTGCAATTAATTGGCCTGTCTGGGTTTCCGGGCAGGCTTTTTTTTGTATTGGCGCTTTTTTTGGGGCTGCGTGCGCCACAAAACAACAATCCTTGTTCAGAAACACACAATTTATTCTGACATAATGAAATAAAGTGATTGAACACAAGCTGCCACCTGCGCTATCTTTTACTGCGTGGGGACCGTTTCAGACTGTATCAATAATAGGATAAAGACTCTTGATCTTCTCATCTCCCGCCTGCAGGAATCCATCTCCAAGCGTGCGGAGGGTGATCTGGTCATTTCAGTTCAGCGCGGCTATGTGCGGTTCTACCAGTCCTTTCCCGGATCAAAGAAGAAGTATCTATCCAAGGCTGATTATGAGACAGTGGAATCGCTTGCCCAAAAGCAGTATGAGCAGAAGCTCCTAGACGCTGCACTTGAGGAGAGGAAACTCCTGGCCGATTGTCTGGCACAGCTGGCTGAAATCGAGCCGAAGGGGACGAATCATGTTCTTGATTCCATGGATGAAAGCATCCACGGCTGTATCGTTCCC
>JAJBWA010000172.1:0-5766 GCA_031935845.1 bacterium
CTTGCCGGAAGCAGGGGTTCGGAGACGGGAAGCTTCACGTTTGCCCTTGATGGCGGAGACGGCTTCTACGGGCTGGGGGACAAGGCCGGAAGCCCCGACCACAGGGGCACCCGGGTCCGGCTGTACAACAGGGATTCCCTAGGCTATGACGCATCGTTCTCAGACCCGCTCTACAAATCGATTCCGTTCGTCATCAAGGTGAACCGCAGCGCAGGAATCTGTGCGGGGCTGTTCTTCCCCGAGACCTGCGTGACGGATGTGGACATGGGAAAGGAAAGCCCGTTCTTCTGGTCGGTCGACGTTCTGGGAGGACCTTTCCGCTATTTCCTGATCCTGGGCGATGACTACAGGGAAATCATGAGCGGTTACTGTTCACTTACGGGTCTTCCCGCATTGCCGCCGCTCTATTCGTTCGGTTATTTCGGGTCTTCCATGAACTACGTGGAGGCCTGGGATGCGCAGGCCAGGATGGAGAAGTTCTTCAGCGATGTGGAGGAATACGGGCTTCCATGTGAGGGCATGTATGTCTCCTCCGGTTACCTGAAGACCGACGACGGCCTGCGGCACGCATTCATGTGGAACCGGCGCAAGTTCCCAGATCCCGGTTCATTCCTGGAGAATCTTTCCGCACGCGGATACCACCTGACTTTCAACATCAAGCCGGGAATCCTCCTGACCCATCCCTGGTACGCAGAGCTTGCGGACAAGGGATACTTCGTCAAGGACAACGACGGACGTCCGGTTGTAGAATATTTCTGGGGCGGCGATGCCTCTTTCATCGATTTCTCCAACCCCGATGCCGCGGCATGGTGGAAGCAGAAGCTCTGCGAATCATACCTTGACCACGGGGTGGAGGGCATCTGGAACGACAACAACGAGTTCGAGATGGATGATCCTGAGATGGAGTCTTTCAGGACAAGGACCCTTTTCCCCGTCCTCATGGCAAAGGCTTCATATGAGGCGTGCCTTGAGAAGAATCCCGGAAAGAGGCCCTGGATATACTCCAGAAGCGGCTATGCCGGAATGCAGAAGTACGCAAGGACGTGGACCGGAGACAACTCAAGCAACTTCAGGACGCTGAAATACAACCAGTATCAGGGAATCTCCCTGGGCCTGAGCGGGGTTCCGTTCGTGGGCCATGACCTGGGAGGTTTCTACGGTCCCGAACCCAGTCCCGAGCTCCTGGTCCGATGCGCACAGAGTGCCGTCTTCCAGAGCCGTTTCGTAATACACTCATGGCGTGAGAACGACGAGCCCACGGAACCCTGGAAGTTCGGCGTAGTGTTTCCGCTGATCAGGGATGCTCTGTTTGACCACTACAGGCACATGCCGTACATATACAGTCAGGCCCGGGAGGCTTCCCGTACAGGGGTGCCCCTGGAACGGCCCCTCTGCCTTGAGTATCCCTCCGACCTTGCCATCAGACCCGATATCGAACAGTTCATGTTCGGTTCCTGCGTGATGAAGGCCCCTGTGCTGAACGAGGGAGAGACCTCAAAGTTCATCCATTTCCCCGCCGGTGACGGCTGGTACAGTCCGCATACGGGCCGGCTCTTCAGGGGCGGTGATGATGCGGACCTTGAGACGCCGCTGGAAAAGACCTGGTATTTCTACAAGGCCGGAAGCATCATTCCCAGGACGGAAGATGCGGGCAAGCTCACCAGCGGATTCTTCAGGAATCTGGACATGATGGTGATCCCCAGGGACGGCTCGTTCATGTCCGAATACTTCGAGGACGACGGGGTTTCCGTGGAGTCTGAATCCGGGTGCAACAGCTGGAGGTTCTCGGTGACCTACAGTGCGCCGGAAGGAAAGGGAGAAATCAGGGTACAGGCCGTCAGTCTTGGCAGAAAGGATGCCCTTGAGGACAGGAAGGTGCGCATCCTGCTTCCGGAAGGCTTCATGGGCGGAAAGACCGTTGCCGTGAAGGACCTTGACGGAGCCGTGTTCAGATTCAGCGGAAAGTATGATATAGTCGGGAAGGGCAGGTGAGCCTGCCTGCGGAGGAAAAAATGAAGATCACAGAACTGTGCGAGATCCTTATGCTGGTGAGTTTCGGCTTCTCATGGCCGTTCAACGCAATCAAGTCATACAAGGCCAGGACGACAAAGGGCAAGAGCCTTCCGTTCCTTGTTCTGATTCTTTTCGGTTACGTCTGCGGAATCATCTCAAAGCTCACGGCACCTTCGTTCAAGTGGTATGTGATGTTCTTCTACATCCTGAACTTCTGCATGGTATTTGCAGATTTCCTGCTTTACTTCAGGAACCTCAAGCTGGACAGGCTGGCGGAGAAGAAATAAGACTATTTCCTTGAAAGTCTGGACTTCCAGTACTTTGCCCATCTGACGAAGTGCGGGGTCTTTATCTCTTTCTTCACCGCTTTTGCGGCATCGCTTTCCGTGGCGCCTATGTTCAGGCGCTTCATCTCGTCCCATTTGCGGACCAGCCACATATAGAGGTCGGCCTCGGTCTGGCCGGGGAACTCCGACAGCAGATGTTCCTTTTCGATAGCCTCGGCTATAGGCAGGTAGACATGCTCGAACCAGTCCCTGGCACCTTCCTCGAAGGGAATCTCGTCCGTCTTGTCCAGATTCATATAATACTTGTGCACAAGGATATGGTTGACCATCTCGGGGTACGATCCGGGAGCCGTGAAAACAATGCGGTCCATGGGAAGATATGTGGGATTGAACTGCTCGATGAACCTCTGCCTCTCATAGGCCACCACGCGCTTTCTGATCTCGTTGAGGGTGATGCCTTCCTCAAGGGGAATCTTTGACGTGAGCTCGACGACCTCGGCATCGATGAACTCCACACCCTTGGTCCTGGCTACGGACACCCTGTGATTTCCGTCACGGACGAAATAGCAGTCACCCAGCTTGTAGACCGAGATGGGCGGAAGGATGACGTCGTCTATGCGTGCGGCATCCACGCTCTCCCAGCGGCGTTCCAGACTGGCGTTCTTGGGATAGAAGGCCGACGAGAAGTCGTGGTATCTGTTTTCGGATCCGATTATCTGCTTCACGGGAATTGTCTGCATTCCCCTGTATGACTCGGCTTCGGGTCTGATGAGCTTGGTGACCTCATAGAACGACAGCAGGTCCGGATTGCTCCACCTGAATGTCGAGAATAATCCCTGGAAGACCGCGTGCCTGTGCGCCTTGTTGAAGTCTTCGGTCAAAGTGAGGTTATCTGCCATTGTCATTGTCTCCGAGCTGGTCATCCTCCAGCATGTAGCTGCCGAATATGTTGATGACCGTTGTGTTTCCGTAGCGGGTTATCCTATTTGCGTTGTGGTCGTCAAGATGGACATGCCCGTGGAGAAGGTATTTTGGCTGATATTTGTCCATAAAGTCAAGAAAGCACTTGAAGCCTCTGTGGCACAGGTCCTGGCCGTCTCCGATTCCGAACGGCGGCGCATGCGTTATCAGTATGTCCAGATAACGCCCGTAACGCCTCTTGTTGTACATCAGCGTGAGCGCCATCCTGCGGATGCGGCGCCTCATCTGTGCCTCGGTGTACTGGCTGTCGCCGTTGTTGTACCGCATGGAGCCGCCCAGACCGGCTATGATCAGGCCTGTGTTCTTGTCCCTGACGCACTTCCCGTCTATCAGGAAGCCGTAGAACTTCTTGTTGTACTCGTTGTCGAACTTGGTGAACCTGGTGTGGTCGGTGTCCATGCTCTGCCTGAATGTCTCGAGGTTGTGGTTTCCGAATACGTAGTACACATCCTTGCGCAGCATGGTGGAAAGCCAGTCATGGGCCTCCATGGGCATGTCGCCGCAGGAGAAGATCAGCTTGGTTCCCTTGTATATTTCCGCCACGTTTGAGGCGAACGCGAGGCTTCTTGTCGTGTCAGAGACGCACAGTATCTTCATGCTTTATCAAATTTATAACCCCTTCGGTCTTTTTTCAATCCGGGATTTCCAATAACATTCAGTCAGGGGGAATACCATGGCAGAGGAAATCAGGATCACCATAGATGAGTTCACGAGAACCGTTGAAGAAAAGCTGGAGAAACACGGGGCGGGCAGGGAAGAGGCTCAGCTGACAGCCAAGGTGTTCGGTCTCAACGCCGCCGACGGCGTGATATCGCACAGCGTGCTGAGGGTATGGAGGCTTCTGTCCCACTATGACTGCGGCCTGGTTGTGCCCGGCAACAGGCCGGTCCTGGTTTCCGGTTTCAGTGCAGTGGAAAGATATGACGGAAACAGGACAAGCGGCGTAATATCCGCGTCAATATGCATGGAGAGGGCCTGTGCGCTGGCCGACAGATACGGAATCGGAATGGTGGCCCTGCGCAACGCCAACCACTGGATGCGCGGCGGATACTACGGCTGGATGGCTGCGGAACGCGGCAAGGTGGGAATCTGCTGGACCAACACCATGGCCAATCTTCCCAGCTGGGGCAGCAAGGTCAGCAACATAGGGAACAACCCCTTTGTCATGGCTGTGCCGTGCCCGGACGGAAAGCATTTTGTCCTTGATTCGGCCATGGCACAGTACTCCATGGGCAAGCTCGAGGTCACCCGCAGGGCCGGCAAGCTTCTTCCGGTTGAAGGCGGTTACGACACGCAGGGCAACCTGACAAGGGACCCCGGCGAGATAGAGAAGACCCGGCGCGCCATTCCCATCGGATTCTGGAAGGGCTCAAGCATGTCCATCCTTCTGGATGCCGCAGGCGCACTGCTTTCCGACGGCAATGATGTCTCTTCCATAATGCGTTACATGAAGGAAAACGGCGCGGACGAGTCGATGATGAGTCAGGTCTTCATCGCAATCAACCCCGAAGCCCTCGGTCCGAATGACTTCGCCGAGATAGAGAAGGTGATGAAGGACAACATCCACAATGCAGAGCCCGTGAATGAAGGTTCCCCGTCCAGATACCCGGGAGAAAGGGTGCTCAAGGACAGGGAAAAGGCCCTCAGGGAGGGAATCCTGGTCCCCAAGGATGCGTGGGAGCGGATTCTCTCGCTGTAAATACACACAATTACACACAATATGTTCGCAAAACTGATGAAGTTCTTTCAGTTTTCCTGTATATTAATATCGGAAGACAATCGGACTTGTCCGAATATCTTAACAAGGAGATAAAAATGGCAATTGATCTTAAAGCTTATGGTATCACAGGCACAAAGGAAATCGTCTACAATCCCTCTTACGAGCTGCTCTTCAAGGAAGAGATGAATCCGGCTCTCACGGGATACGAGAAAGGTCAGCTCACAGAGCTCGATGCCGTGAACGTCATGACAGGCATCTACACCGGCCGTTCACCCAAGGACAAGTTCATCGTCATGGATGAGAATTCAAAGGACACCGTCTGGTGGACAACCGAAGGTTACAAGAACGACAACCACCCGGCATCGGAAGAGACCTGGAAGGCAGTCAAGAAGATTGCCGTCGACGAGCTTTCCAACAAGAGACTTTTTGTCGTCGATGCTTTCTGCGGCGCCAACAAGGACACAAGGATGTCCATCCGCTTCATCATGGAAGTCGCATGGCAGGCACACTTTGTCCGCAACATGTTCATCAAGCCCACTGCAGAGGAAGAGAAGAACTTCAAGCCTGACTTCATCGTCTACACGGCTTCAAAGGCCAAGGTCGACAACTACAAGGAGCTGGGCCTCAACTCAGAGACAGCAGTCGTCTTCAACATCACCAGCCGCGAGCAGGTCATCCTGAACACATGGTACGGCGGAGAGATGAAGAAGGGTATGTTCTCGATGATGAACTACTACCTGCCCCTCAAGGGAATCGCTTCAATGC
>JAJBWA010000173.1:0-12396 GCA_031935845.1 bacterium
AGAAGATTTCGGAATGACAGGAGGAACCGGGATATGAAGAAAACTATAATTACAATTCTTATGGTTCTTGTCGCCTGCACGTTCGTGTTCGCCGACAAGGAACCTGCTGTTGAATACAAGGACATCAACTTCGCCTTCCAGCCCACACTGTCCAGATATGACTCAATGGGACAGAGCGGTCTTGCCAGCACCACAAGGATGGACAGCTTCTACACGAACCCGTCCATCAACGGATTCAAGGGCGGTTTCGCAATCAGAGTCGTCGATGTTTCGGCTACGTTCTACAACATCCAGAAGCTTGTCTCCGACAAGGAAGCAATGGCAAACTTCAACGCCCTGATCAAGGGTGATTCCCAGGCTGCCGTTCCGTTTGCGACAAAGTACCTCGAGAATCTCGGAAGCGGACGCAACATGATCGCCAAGTTCGATCTCGGTGTCGGTCTCAAGATCGGAATCCTCGGATTCGGAACCAACGTCCAGGTCAAGCTCCACGCCCTGAACAAGGGAACCAGCGTGGCAAGCCAGAGCATCATCCCGGAAGTCAACGTGGCACAGACAGTCGCCCTCGGACTCAAGTTCCTCGACAGTGACGTGCTGAGCCTCTCGGCAGGAGTCTCCGTCCACGGTGTCTACAAGGCATACTTCAAGGGAATCGGCGGAAACAAGATCATCTCCATGGTCAGCGGAGAATCGGATCCCCAGAAGACCCTGCTCTGGGATACTCCCGTCATGGGCGGATATGCTCTTCCTGTGGATGTCGGTGTCACGATCGGCGTGGTCAAGGATCAGCTGACGATTTCGGCTACTGTCAACAACCTCAACGGCAAGTACAAGATGAAGAGCTACAGCGGAGCAGGTTATCTGGTCAATTCCTTCTCCGAGGGTGCCATCAAGGTTCCCGAGGATGTTCCTGAGAAGAAGGATTCCACGGACTTCGAACTCGAGACTCCCTGGACACTCAACTTCGGTGTTGCTTTCGCACCCGACATCAGCGTGATCCAGCCGGTCGTCACCGCAGACCTGGTCGACATGTACCAGCTGGTCACGAGCTTCGACAAGGACACCTTCAGGGCAAGCGACCTCCTGCTGCACCTGAATCTCGGTGCCGAGCTCGGACTTCTCAACATCGTCAAGGTAAGAGCCGGTGTCAACCGCGGATTCATGTCTGTCGGAGCCGGAATCTGGCTTCCGTTCGCACAGATCGACGCATCCTACGGATGGCAGGAGTTCGGTGTCGAGATCGGAGACAAGCCTGTTGACGCACTCACGGTCAAGGTCACTCTCGGCTACGACAAGTAATCGTTGAAATGGTTTTCACGGGGGATGCCGGAAGCATCCCCCGTTGTTTTTCTTTACAAAGACGACCGTTTTCTAGAGAATGTCCGCAAGGACAGGGACTTGGAAATGAAAAAGGCAATCATCATTCTGGCAATCATCGTTTCAGTGCTGTGTCTCACGGCCTGTTCGGAAGACTTCACATCCGGGCTCGGAAACATCATGGGCAAGATGGGAAGCAACATCTACGGCATCAAGCCCGACCTCAGAAAGGCCGAGGCATGCGCCGACACGGTCAAATCCTCCATCTCGAAGGATGAGGACGGCAAAATAATCATCGACTATCAGAAGGTCGCAACAATTGCAGACACGATGGACGAGATCAGGGAATCCCCGCAGAGGTCAGAGGCCCTCAATGAACTTCTGGCTACGGAAATCCCTGCCGAGTATTCCGACGGAGTCAGGGAAATCCTGATCGCGAAGGCAGATGGACTCAGGGATTCCATAGGAACAATATCCTACGATGATCCGCTTGCCGGGTTGAAGAACACACTTTACAATGCCCTGGACGTATGTCCTTCCGGACAGAAGCCCTTATACTCAGAGGTCGTGATGGTCTCCCTGCTGGACAGGATGGTGACGGCCGTGATGGAGGATGGCGAGGGAAACGAAGACCTCGCCTCGGTCGGAAAGAAGGCTGTGGACACGATCAAGGTCGTGGCGCAGATATCGACCCTGGACATCCTTGCGGACATAGACGTCACGGGCCTGGTATCAAGTCTGAGCGGCAAGGATATTGCAAGGGACGAGGGTGTGGTCAGCCCGATTGCGGCGAACCTGATCGGAAAGACCATGAGCAAGGTAGTGGACCTCATCTCCACGGAAGCGGAATTCGATGTCGGGAAATTCAACAAGTTCGTCCTCCAGGCCCAGACGCTCACGGCGGCATACGAGATGACATGTGCATTCTATCTTCCTGAAGAATGGTCGGCGGAGAGCATAATGCAGATTGCGGCTGCCGACATAGACAACGGCCTCACCATCGAGGACTTCGTCCTCTATTTTGTCCTGAAGATCAACAATGCGCTTGAGATATACTCCGGCGGTTTCTGGGGCGGTCTGCTCGCGGAATACATGTTCACGGGTGACAATTATGAAATCTTCTCCGATCTGGAGCATGCCACCAAGAAACCTGAAAGACCCGCAGAGTTCTTCAGCGACATGATCAAGGGTATCGTAGAAGAAAACGATATCGGAGATCTCGACGATGAGGAATGCGCTGAAATCGGTGAAGAGATGGCCACGAAGGTAATGGACAATCCCGGCAACTATCAGGAAACTCTGGATGTGTTTCTTGAGGCAGTAGGGGGAGAGGGATTCAGATTCAATGACATGCTTAATGAGTTCAGAGATGTCCTGCGCGGCATCAAGACAGATGTGAGCGCAAAGGCAAAGCAGTTTGCCGCCGGATTCAGGAATACGATATTCACCAGCGTCATCATGATAGTCGATGCCGATTATGATGCAGTGTTCAAGCTCTTCAACAGTGCACTTGAACCTCTTCTTGAAAGACAGGAAGAGAATCCGGCACCCGAAGCCTGATTACATCACAAGCCTGTACAGCAGGGTGTTGCTGCCTCCGCAGATCATGCCGAGTTCCTGATCACTCTGAAGTTCGAGATGCTCAAGAAGGAAGTCCTTTTCCTCCTTGAGCATTTTTTCTGCCGTCCGGATGGCGTGGTTCTCGATGGCTCCGCCACCGACTGTTCCATACAGTTTGTCTTCCGAGACGAACATCATGGAACCTACGGATCGAGGGGATGAACCTGTCTTTTCCACAATCCTTACCATTACGCCTTTGCTGTCTGCGGCTTTTGCCAGAAGCGAGGCATCGGCGGCTACGGCGGCTTTGTCCCTGCGGAATACGGAGATGATCTGTGCCATGACTGCAACCGCTATCTCCTGGGGCGTGACTGCGTTGATCGGCAGTCCTATGGGAGAGTGAACCTGATTGATCCGGGATTCGGGAATGCCGGCTGCGCGCATGTTGTCGAAGCAGTGCGCGATCTTTGCCTTTGAGCCGATCATTCCGATGTATGAATTCGGATGCCTGAGCGCATAGAGCAGACAGTCGGAGTCAAACCTGTGGCCGTGGGTGAATATGCAGAAGTAGGGTGAGATGAAATGCGGGTAATCATGTGAGAGCAGGTCGTCGTATTCACCGCAGATACGCTCGGCCAGCGGGAAGCGCTGCTCCGTGAGCAGCTCCTTCCTGGAGTCCAGCACCGTGATCTTCATCTCCTGGAGCACGGCCAGGTCATAAAGAGCCTTGCCTACATGGCCGCATCCGAACAGGACAAGATGAGGCTCTGCCACGATGTTCTCCACAAGGTCGGGATTCTCCACAGGTATTGCTCCGTCCTGCGCGATGAGGACTCCGTCCCTGTACAGGGCCTCGGCACCCGTTCTGAACTCCGTGCGTCTTTCAAGGCTTTCATAGCCGCCTTCCCGTATGGTCTGAAGGAATGTCCTGTAGTATGTGCTCATGACTCAAAGGATATATTCTGAATGACGTTTGCGCAACCATTGGTTTTGTTCTAGAATAATGGCATGGACCTTTATGAAGCCCTGGCCGGACGTGCGGGCACGGAACATGCATTCATCTCCATCACAGGCGGCGGAGGAAAGACCACGCTGATGACCTGCTTTGCCTCGTATCTCAGAAACGCCGGAAAGAAAGTCCTTATGACCACCACTACGAGGATCAGATCTCCGCTTGTCCACGACTATCATGCGGACATGATGTTTTCCGATGACGGAATCCTTTCCCATGTCCCCGATGGTCCATGCACCGTAGTCTATGCCGTCGAGGACAGAGATACAGGCAAGTGGAGATGCCCTCCGCTGGAGAATCTCGATGTCCTGAAACGCGAATACGACGTGATATTATGCGAGGCTGACGGCTCCAGAGGCCTTCCTCTTAAGATACACACCCAGAGGGATCCTGTTGTTCCGTCTTTCTGCACGTACACCGTCTCGGTCATGGGACTGTGGGGAATCGGGCACAGGGCAAGGGATGTGGCCTTCGGGGACGACGGTGATGCCGTTGTCGACAGATCCTACCTCGAGAAGTATCTGCACAGCCCCGAAGGACTTCTGAAGGGGAGCATCCCCGGACATAGGGCTGTTGTCTTCAACGGCGCGGAATGTCCGGAACCTGAATATGAATCCGTACGGAAACTGGACTATCCGTCCGATGTCTTTGTCTGCACCGCCAGCGTGCGGGAAGGAGTGTTGCATGAGCAGCTGCACTGAATCAGTCTTTGACAGGCTAATAATCGTGAGGGGTGCTGGGGACCTTGCCACCGCAACAATAATCAGGCTGCACAACAGCGGCTTCAACGTCATGTGTCTTGATATTGCAAGACCTACGGTCATCCGCAGGACGGTATCATTCGCCCAGGCGATGTTCGACGGGGAGATGACGGTTGAGGGCGTGACGGCCAGGCGCTGCGATGCCCGGGAGGCGTTGTCCGTGATCGGGCAGGGAATGATTCCCGTCGTGGCAGATCCGGAAGGAAAATGCATCGGACTTTACCGCCCGGAGGTCGTAGTCGATGCCATAATCGCCAAACGCAATCTTGGAACATCCAGGGACATGGCTCCGTTCACGGTGGCGCTGGGGCCGGGCTTCACGGCCGGAGAGGATGTCGACTGCGTCATAGAAACCTCCAGGGGACACGCCCTCGGAAGACTGATCTACAGCGGAAGCGCAGCCCCCAACACCGGAATCCCCGGAAACATCGCCGGCTTCACCGTGGAGCGCGTGATCCATTCACCGTGTGCCGGAGAGTTCGTGGCCTGCAGTAAGATCGGTGACATCGTCCGGAAGGGGGACGTGATTGCCCATGTCGGTGAAACCGAGGTCACGGCCACCCTGGACGGCATGATCCGCGGACTTCTGCATGACGGACTGACTGTTCCGGAGCATTTCAAGATAGCCGACATCGATCCCAGAGGGGAGAAATCCGATTATCTTACATGCTCGGACAAGGCAAGGTCACTGTCAGGATCGGTGCTTGAGGCCGTGATGCATCATCTTTCTTCCCTCAAGTCTTGATTTAGTGTGTCATTTTCTGCAAGATGGTGTATAATGGTTTAAAATAGCGACAATGGGTTTCAGCGGACAGGAGGTTTTCAGGATGTTGAACATTGAAAAGAAAGTAGACGGCAAGAATATCGAGATGGTTCTCTCCGGCAGAATCGATACCACAACTGCACCTGAACTTGACAAGGCCATTCAGGAAGTCATCGGCGGAGCCGAGAATCTTGTCTTCAATTTCGCTGACATTGATTATATTTCTTCCGCAGGACTCAGGGTTCTGCTCACTTCACAGAAGACCATGAACAAGCAGGGTTCCATGAAGGTTACTCATGTGAACGAGAGCGTCATGGAGATCTTCGAAGTCACCGGATTCTCGGAGATTCTTTCGATCGAGTGACGGCCACGCCCCAATGAGAATCGGAATCATAGGCAGCACCGGCATCAATATCGAACTCTTCACGGACAATTACCGGTTCGAGTCGGTAGCCATAGGTTCCAAAGAATTCAGATTCCACCACGGATATATCGGCGACAGGGAAATAATCCTCACTGCACGGAACCAGTACAGCGGTTCCGTGCCGCCTCATAAGGTCGACTATGGTCTGATCATGCAGGGAATGAAGGTCCTGGGTGTGGATACCATAGTAGGTACTGCGGCGGCCGGCAGCCTTTCTCCCGACATCGAGCCCGGAACGTTTCTTGTTCTGGACCAGTTCATTGATTTCACCAGAAGTTCCCCTCACACCTCATTTGATTCCGGCAGATTCGCATTCGTGGATTTCGCCGAACCGTATTGTCCGGAGACAAGAAAAGCCCTGATCCGGGCCTGTTCCGACTGCAAGGTCTCTTTCCTTCCCAACGGATGTTACGTGGGATCCGACGGACCGAGATTCGAGACAAGCGCTGAAGTCAGGATGTACCGCATGCTTGGCGGCGATGTCGTGGGCATGACGAACGTCACCGAGACCATTTTCGCCAGGGAAGCGGGAATGTGTTACGGCGCGCTGAGCCTTGTCGTCAACTATGGGGCGGGACTTGCTGCCAGGAAGGAAGTCCTCCGTCAGGACTGCTATGACAGGACAATAGAGTCCCTTGACCAGACTGTAGGTATCCTCAGGCGTTTCATAGAGATATTCCCGGACATCAAGACCTGTGGCTGCAGCTCCAAGAACAGCGATATTCTGTGATCCGGATCATTCCTTCATGCTCAGCCAGATGATCAGGTTGTTGCTGTCGAAGGCACTGTAGTAGCTTGTTTTCTCTGCAAGTCCCATGACTATGCGTATTCCGGTGGCCTCGCCGGGCTTGACATCGTGGTGCTGATCCAGCCAGGAAATAGGATCGAAGACCTTGTTGTAGTCCCTGAGCGTCAGGCAGATATCGTCTCCGTTTACGAACAGGCGGTAGTCTGCGGCCGTCACTTCCTTGCTGACCTTCCTGCGTCCCTTTCCGATATGCTTGACGAAGTTCGTGCCCATCTCCTCCATGAAGAGGGACATTCTCATTGCGGATTTCTCGTTGGATCCCTGTTGCAGACAGAACTTCTCCACAAGGGCCGATTCCCTTACTACATCATCCATGTCCGCCACATGACCGTAGAGGTTCTCGCCGCTGTTTCCGCCGAACCCTTCGGGGAGAAGCAGCAGATCATCCACATTCTTCGGAATCCGTTTGTTGCGTATGCAGATGATTATGAAGATTACCAGAACCAGCAATACCTTGCCTGTAGCGAATGCTGCCAGAACACCCTTTGATCCGAACGCGAAGGCCAGGGCCAGGGCACAACCGACGGGAAGGACCAGCCTGTCCAGCAGGTTGAGCACAATCACGAGCCTGCGGTTTCCGATACCCTGCAGATAATCTGCAAAGACAGAGCAGCACATGTCTGCCGTCAGTCCTATTGCCAGACAGCGTACGGCGAACACGCACATCGATGCAGTCTCCGGATCGGATGTATAGAATCCCGTGATTGCCGGAGCCAGGAGGAATACCGCGGCCATCATGACCAGGGATCCCTTCACGCAGAATTTCATTCCGTAGGAGAAGAGCTGCCGGATACCCTCGCGGTCATTGACTCCGTGGTAGAGTCCCGCCATCGACACCATGGTCCTTCCGACACCGACTGAGAAGCAGAACAGGATGGTGTTGATGTCACCCTGGACTCCCCTGGCCACCAGAGCCACGGACGATACTGCAAATAAGAGGTTTATCCTGTTTACGAACAGTTCCCTGAGATTGACCGCCAGGGACTGGACCAGTGACGGGAATCCCGCCTTTGTGATATTGCCGATTTCGGAAACCCTGAATCCTTTCATGGTAGGGCGGAAATACGAGCCCTTCCTCAGCATGAACGGCACTATGATGAGAAGCTGTACCGTAAGCGACACCGAAGTGGCCAGTCCCATTCCGAGTGTGCCCGCGTGTATCAGAAGGACGTTGATTATGTCTCCCGCCACATCGACCACGCCGAGTACGATTGCTGATATGGTGAAGAGGCGCTTTCCCTTGTCCATCACGATCATCGGCCCGATTATCTGCACCAGTATCATGGCGGGTACTCCAGGAGCATAACCGCGCATGTAGGCAAGCATATTGTTGTAGATTTCCGGATTGTTTTCCCTTGTGACTCCGCAGATGGAAAGGATAGTGTCCGGGATGAGGACAAAGGCAAGGATGACCAGTGCCGAAACGACAAGTCCCGCAAGAATCGAGAATGTCAGCACGCTGCCGGCTTCCTTTTTCTTTCCCTTTCCCATGTAGTCGGAGCAGACTATCTGCGTTCCGACCGACAGCAGCGATGACAGCATCAGGACGAACCAGTTGACGGGTCCGAACAGAGACACTGCCGAATAAGCATAGTTTCCCAGGAATCTGCTGGTGATGATTCCGTCTATCAGCTGGGCCGCTACACTTGCAAGCATGGTGAAGATCATGGCCACCGCAGTGGATGTGAACATGCTGGAGATTACGTTCTTGTGACTGCCGTTTCTCATTGTCCGCCTCAACTGAAATCATACCAGCATTGTGTTATGTAAACAATTAATAAACCGCATTAACATGTTGAAAACCTCACCCCCGCACAGTAAAATGAACTCCCAAGCAAAGGTAGGTGATAAATGGGAAGAAAAACAGCGGTATTCATCAGATGGTTGATCACACTGGCCGTCGTGGGGACGGGCCTTTTCCTCATATGGAAGTTCATCATCAGTGTTCCCAAGAAGACTTATGAGAATCCGCTGTCACCGGTCAAAGTCGCCAAGCCCTACAGGGCCGATGTGAACCAGAGCCTCGAGCTCAACGGTTACATCGAGGCGCAGGCCATGATTCCCGTCGTTCCGTTCGTGCAGGGCACCATAACCGGCTACTACGCCAAGGAAGGAGACCTGGTAAAGGAAGGCGATGTCCTTGCTCAGATAGACAGCGAGCCTTACGAACTCCAGCTGAGGCAAGCCGAGGCCGTATATCTTGCCGCCGAGGCCACGTTCACAAGAGTCTCCAATCTATATCAGTCCGGAGCCGCCACGCAGCAGAATTATGATGAGGCCAAGGCCCAGTACGATGCCTACAAGGCACAGTATGAACTTGCCCGCATGCAGCTGGGCTATGCCACGGTCACGGCACCCAAATCCGGAACCACACTCATATCCTCCGGTGCCGAAGGATCCATTGCAACCTCCACAAGCCCGCTCTATGTGATAGCTGATTTGAACAGGCTTCAGATCAATCTCAATGTCCCGGAGAGGTACTTTGATCTGATAAATGCAAACAAGGATTCGATACGGGCCATCATTACCAGGGAAGGTGCAACTGCAACGGCCGTGGTGGACACCATAGCCCCATATGTTTCCCCGGAGTCCAAGACCTTCAAGGTCACGCTGAAGCTTGAAGGCGACGTATCTGCCTTCCGTCCCGGCATGTATGTCGGAATCGACATGGTCTACAACACATATTCGAATGCGCTTGTGATAGACCAGAGGACGCGCAACACGGACGGGTCGGCATACTGGTACGATCCCGAAACCCAGACTGCCAGATACGTGGTCCTTGATGTAACGGCATCGGACAATACACGTCTGGTCATAGATGAAAAATGGGCGGACACCCTGTTCATAACCGACGGTCAGGGCAACGTGATGGACGGTCAGAAGGTCAGCGTGATATGAAGGTATCCAGATATGCCGTAAGGCATCCTGTCGTCATTGCAATGATCCTCATAGCGCTGGTGGCGTTCGGAATCTACTGCGTGGTGGGCATGAGCATGGAGTTCATGTCCGACATGTCGCTGCCCGAGGTCGAGATCATAACCATCTATCCTGGAGCTTCAGCCGAGGATGTCGAGAACGACATTACCAAGATACTGGAGGAAGAGCTGGTCACGCTGCCGTACTACAAGAGCATGACCAGCCAGAGCAACAACTCCTTCAGCTGGATAACGGTGCACTACCAGGACGGAATCGATGTCTACGAGCAGCTGACCGAACTCAGGTTCAGGCTCCAGCAGCTGAGGGACAGCCTTCCCGATGATGCCCATGACCCATATGCACTCGTCGGCGGTGCCACCATGCTGCCCATAATGCAGTTCGCCATCATCGGAGGATCCGATACGGCAAGGATCACCAGGTACATCGAAGACGAGCTCAAGCCGCAGATCACCAGCATAGACGGAGTTGCAGGCGTAGAGCTGTACGGGGCCCTGAAATCAAGGATCAATGTCAGGCTCCGGATGGACGATGTCGCCAGCCATGGAATCAGCGTGCTGCAGATCTATCAGGTGCTGAACTACTCCAACTTCACCATACCGCTCGGGAATGCAGACTACCAGAGCCATACCATCAGCGTGAAGTACGACGGAACCATAGTCGATCTGTCCGAGCTGGAGAACCTGCCGGTGGGAATGGGCTCCGACAATGTCATGATCCGTCTCAAGGATGTTGCGGATGTCGGCTTTGATTATCCGGAGGCCACCACATACGCGATGTCGGACGGAAGGGACCTCATTATGGTCTCCGTCACCAAGAGGGCCGGCGGCAACACCGTCAGGATCAACGCGCGCATAAGGGAGATCCTTGAGAACGTAGATGCCGACACCGACGGAGCCCTGACATATCAGGTCTACTCCGACGACTCCAAGAGCGTCAGGGAATCGCTTTCCAACGTCCTGACCTCCGGAATCACCGGTGTCATCATAGCCATAGTCATAATCTTCCTGTTCATGAACAGCCCGAGGGCCACGGTGGTAATAGGTGCATCCATCCCGCTGTCCTTCCTCTTTGCGTTCATCGGAATGAAGATATTCGGGCAGACCATCAACCTGATCACCACATCAGCCATGGTCGTTGCCTTGGGAATGGTAGTCGATGCATCCACCGTCATGCTCGAGCAGATATCACGTCATCTGGGGCGCAAGGACTATTCGGCAGATGATGCAATAATCCATGGCTCGGATGAGGTGGGAGCTTCCATAATAGCCTCTGCAATGACTACCATCGTGGTTTTCATACCGTTGATATTCCTCAAGGGTATCGTCGGCATGATAATGAACGGATTCGCCATAGTGCTGGTGCTGTGCATAGGAGCATCGCTGATTGTCGCGGTGGTCGTGGTTCCGTTCCTGATGAAGCTCATGATGTCGGGTTCCCGCAAGGAGCCGCGCAAGACACTGTTCATGCGTGGAGTAGAGAAGCTGGAGGGCGGCTACAGGTCCGCACTCAAGTGGAGTCTGATCAACAGGCGCTATGTGATAGTGCTTCCCATACTGCTTCTGCTTCTGTCGCTGGTGCTGATATTCAATCTCGGATACAGCTTCATTCCGTCTATAGATACCGGCGAGTATTACGTGAATCTGGAATTCCCGCACGGCTATGATCTGGAAATGTCCAAGGAAAAGGCCATTCAGGCATCTGACATGGTCAGGGAGCTGCAGCCTGAAGTCGAAAGCATTGCCCTGTTCGTCGGAATCAGCGATTCCATGGGCGGCAGCATGACATCCAGCCCCAATCAGGCATACCTCTATGTGAAGCTTCACACCGGAAAACGCCGCAACGTCATGGAGCTGATAAACGAGGCACAGTACGAGCTGTCCGCCGCCATTCCGGACTGCACCGTCAACGCAACCAACGGCGGATTCGACAAGCTCGTCTCATACATATCGTCAGGCGGAGGATACAAGCTGACGCTGGTCGGAACCGACCTCATGCAGCTGTATCAGGAAGGCGAAAGGCTCCGCAAACATCTGGCAACCGACCCTGACGTTACCACCACAAGCATCTCGACCAACTTCGACGAGCTTATGCTCTCCATAGACATGGACAAGACAAAGCTCAACTCTCTGGGCATCACCAGCTACGAGGCCGGCATGATTTCCGCCATCCTGTTCAACGGGGTGGACACCGGCAATGTAACCATAGGCGACGAGGAGAGGAGCACCATCCATCTTTCAAGCGACATAGCGGACGGCTACATAGACACCGCAAGCATGGGACGCATCCCCGTGGTCACGCTTGCCGGAAGCGTGGTGACGTTCGAGGAGCTGGGCGATATGAGCATAGAGAGCACGGTCTCCTCCATCAGCCACACCGAGCGTATTCTGTCGGTTACCGTCGGAGCCACGCTCATCAGCGAGGACACCTCCGGAGTCGCCTCGAGGATGAACTCCTATCTCACCGAGAACCCGCTTGAGGAGGGCATAGACACCAAGTCAAGCGGAATCCTGGGCCTGATAGAGGACAGCCTTCCCAGCGTCATCACGGCGGTTGGAATAGCCGTCTTCCTGTTGTACACGGTCATGGTCATCCAGTTCGAGAGGTTCCGCCAGCCGTTCATCATCATGGTCAGCGTGCCGTTCTGTCTGATAGGCGTCATCGTAAGCCTGCTGGTTTTCGGTTCCTCGATAACGCTCCTCAGCGCAATCGCGCTTGTAGCTCTTTTCGGAACCGTAGTCAACAACGCCATCATCCTGATCGACTACATGAACCAGCTCAGGGACCGCAAGAGGGCGGCTCTGATCCTGGGAGTGG
>JAJBWA010000174.1:0-8695 GCA_031935845.1 bacterium
ACCTGATCCCTCCGGCACGTAGAACTGGATGGTCCTCCCGCGGGGAAAACCGCCTACTACGAGAGCCTCAACAAGAAGGCTGGAGCATGAGCGAATGACCTCTATGTTGGCCGCCACAGGATTGTCACCCAGCCTCCTGAGGGATCCCTTTCCGAATTCCTTGTCTATCTGCTGTCTGGCAGCCTCAAGTGCAGCCAGCTTCTGGTTCTGTACATCAAGTGTCCTGTTTTCAGCAATCTTTTCCTTTGCCATATTTCTAACTCCTAATCTATGCTCACTTAAGCCCGAAAAGATCGTCGGAATCCGCGATAATCGTCACAGGTCCGTCATTCTCATAGCACACGTGCATGTGGGCACCGAACATCCCGTGCTCCACTTTGAAACCCATGTTCCTGAGTTCCTGCATGAAAAGCTCATACATCTTCTCAGCATGCTCAGGCTTCCCCGCAGTGTCGAATGAAGGCCTGTTGCCCTTGTGCAGGTTCGCGTACAGGGTGAACTGGCTGACCACCAGAATCTCCCCGCCTACATCACTGACGCTGAGGTTCATCTTGTCGTCGGCATCGCGGAACAGGCGCATCTTCGATATCTTTGCGGCCATCCTGGCGCAGATATCTGCAGTATCGGAATCGACCACGCCAAGATATATCAGCAGTCCGTGGCTGATCTTTCCCGTCATCGCACCGTCAACTGTGACCGATGCATCCCTGACACGCTGGACTACCGCCCTCATCTGACTTCACCCTGCCCTCTGGACATCTTCTGCACGAACGCGCGCTTGTCCTTTGAGCTGAAGAAGGCCGAACCCGTTACGGCAACATCGACACCGCTGTTGAAGACATCAGCTATGGTAGATGAATTGACGCCTCCGTCTATGGAGATGAAGTAGTCACGGTCTCCGCGGATATCCACAAGACGTCTGACCTTGTCCAGTGTCTCGGGAATCAGGCTCTGTCCGCCGAATCCGGGATTGACGCTCATGATCAGAACCAGATCCACCATATCCAGATAAGGCTCCACCTCGCTAATGGGCGTGGCCGGCCTGACGGTAAGTCCGCACTCCACACCGAAACTCTTTATGAGATCAAGCGTGGCCTTGACGTCCTCACATGCCTCCGTATGGACCGTGATGCAGTCGCATCCGGCCTTGGCAAACTGCTCGATGAATCTTGACGGCTCCTCTATCATCAGATGGGCGTCAAAGAAAAGATCAGAGCATGGCCTGATGTCATTGATGAACTTGGGGCCGAACGTTATGTTCGGAACAAAGACTCCGTCCATGACGTCAAGATGTACCCACTTGGTTCCGCTGAGCCTGATATCTTCAAGAGCAGTCCTGATGTCTGAGAAATCAGCGGATAAGACCGAAGGGGCTATGATGATGCTTCTATCCATGGCTTCATCTTATCACACCATGGCGGATAATGAAAGTAACCGGGCGCGATTTTAAGCAAAAAAACTTAACAACTTGCAAGTACTTTCCAAGCCAAAACAACAAATTTTGTATATAAATGGCAAAATATCTTAGTTTTTGAGGGTGTCGAACGCTTTTTCGTCGTCCTTGATGTCCGATATCTTGTAGCCGATCATCTTGGACACTCCCGGCTCCTGCTGGGTAACTCCCAGAAGTGAGTCGGAACCCATAACCGTTCCCTTGTTATGGGTGATGATGATGAACTGGCTTCTGTCCTCGAACTTGTCCAGAACGCGCATGAATGCACCGATGTTCCTGGCATCAAGTGCTGCGTCTATCTCGTCAAGGATACAGAACGGAGACGGCTTTACCATGTACGTTGCAAACAGCAGTGCCACGGCCGTCATGGAACGCTCTCCTCCTGACAGCAGTCCCAGCTGCAGCATCTTCTTTCCTGGCGGCTGGGCCTTGATGTCTATACCGGATTCCAGCACGTTCTCCTCATCCGTAAGCACGAGCTCGGCCTTTCCGCCGCCGAACAGCGTGGTGAACATCTCCTGGAAGTTGACCGAAATCTGTCCGTAGGTCTCGAGGAACATCTCCTCGCTGCGGCGTCTGATCTCCGCAATGACCTCCTCCAGATCTTCCTTGGCCTTGCGGAGGTCATCCATGTTCTTGCTGTAGAAGTCATAGTTCTTCTTGGCCTCGTTGAACTCTTCCTCGGCCATGAAGTTGATGTAACCCAGATCCGATATCTTCTTCTTTACGGAATCAAGCTCTGACTTGAGCTCCTCAACGGGAGCGGTGATCTCATGGTCGTTGAACTCCCTCAGGCTCTTTCCCGTGCTGTCGAAGAAGTCCGTGAAAATCTTCTGTATGTTCTCAAGCAGCTGCCTGACGTTTTCCTTTGCAGTTGCGATATCTATGGCCAGCTGCTGCTTGCGGTTGAACTTGTCGTTGAATTCGGAGTTGTTCTGCGTCATCTCGGCCGTACGTGCCTCTATGGTCAGATTCAGCTCCGAGATCTCGTCACGGATGCCCTGCAGAGCCTCTACGGTTTCCGCCCTGCCGTTCTTGAGGTCATCGATCTTCTCCAGGATCTCGTTGACCTTGCTCTCCTCGGCTTCCACCGAATGCGTGGCATCGGAGAAATCGAACTCCATCTGCTGCAGGCTTGCCTTGATGTCGTTTATGGAATTGCGCAGGGATTCGGCGTTGGCCTTGAACTGGACCTCGTCCATCTCAAGGTCCCTGAGGTCCGATTCCTTGAGGATCAGCATGTTGGAAAGCCTTTCGATCTCGCCGTTGAGGTCCGTTATCTTGTCCCTGTTTGCCGCTTCCCTCTCGTATGTGAGTTCCAGATCGGAATCAAGCTTGGTCTTCTTTGCAAGGGTACCTTCAGGCGCAAGGAAATCGTCAAGGAACGTGGGAATGGTTCCGCTGTACTCCTGGAACAGTCCCTTGATCTCATCCAGTTCCTCCATTACGGATTCCTCGGCCTGGTCAACGGCATCGCGGAATACATCGGCATCGAACTGCACTGAAGAGATGTCACGGAGGAAGTTAACGCGTTCGGCCAGGATCTTCTTGGCCTTGGTCAGCTCGTTGAGAAGCTCCTTCTCCGCCTTTGCCCTCTGTGCCGAACTGTAGCCGCTTCCGCGGATGTTCTTCTCCAGATTGTCGGCAATGTCATTGGCAAGAGCACTGATTTCCGCTGTAATCCGGATCCGTTCGGCAGAAATGCCCTCGTTTGTCTGAACAAGATCTTCGATGTCCAGCTGGTGCTTGATCCTGTCGGACTTGAGGATCTCTATGCCTTCTTTGGTCTTGGCGATGCTTTCCTGCGTCAGGCGGATGTTCTCAAGGATGCCCTGATATTCGGACTGTCTTTCCTCAAGACGCTGCTTGTCGCGGTCCATGCGCTCATAGACTGCAGTGGCCCTGTCCTTGGCCTCCTTGGAACGCTGGGAAATCTCATGGAAGCGCTCGTTGTATATCTCGATGGTATTGGAGAATGACTTGATCTTCTCATCGAACTCCCTGGCTCGACCGGACATGTCCTCCCTGCGGTTGCGCAGGTTCTCTATCTCACGCTGCTTTTCCTCAAGACCGCTCCTGGCTGTCTCGATGACGGCATCGATGGTTTTCTCCTCATCCTCAAGCTTGCCCAGCTCATCCTGCCTGAAATCCTTGAGCTTTGTCAGAGACTGCACGTACGACAGCTGCAGGTCGACCTCAAGCTGTTCACGCCTTGCATTCAGCTCCTTGCTGCGCAGGACCTTGTCCAGCTGGATCTTCCTTGAGTTGTAGAGCTTCTCCGCTTCCTTGAGGAGGATATCGACCTGAGCCATGTTCTCGTCGGTCTTGGCCAGCTTTCTGGCCGCATCCTCGCTCTGCTGCTTGAATCTGCTGATACCGGATGCTTCCTCGAATATGTAGCGTCTGTCCTCCGGCTTCATCAGCAGGATCTGGTCGATCTTGCCCTGCTCCAGGATACTGTAGGCGGCTTTGCCCACGCCTGTATCCATGAAAAGGTCCTTTATGTTCCTGAGAAGGCATTTCTCCCGGTTGAGATAGTACTCGTTGTCTCCGTTGCGGAATGCACGGCGCTTGATCTCGACTTCAGTGGCCCCGATGTTCAGCTGGCCGCCCTCGTTGTTGAGCGTAAGTATGACCTCGCACATGGGCATGGGCTTGCGTTTGTCGGTGCCGTTGAATATGAAATCCTCACGCTTGCTTGCACGGATGGTGCTGAGGGCCTGTGTACCGAGAACCCATTTCACGGCATCCACGACATTGCTCTTTCCGCTGCCGTTTGGTCCCAGGAGAGAGGTAATGCCGTCGGAGAACTCGAATCTGGTCCTGTCGGCGAATGACTTGAAACCGAATAGTTCGATGGATTTCAGAAACATACTGCCAAATCATAACATAAAAGCATGTCAGAATCCATAAATGACAAACAAATGCTTTTGATTTAAACTGAATCCATGCAACAGCCGTCATTGTTCGAAGATCCCGTATTTGACATCACCATAGGAGCCGATGAGGCCGGCCGCGGCCCTCTTGCAGGGCCGGTGTGTGCGGCTGCCGTGATTCTGCCCCCGGACTTCCCGTTTGAGCTTCTTGCCGATTCAAAGCAGCTCTCCGAAAAGAAGCGCCTGATTGCCGAACCGGTGATCAAGGAAAAGGCAGTTGCCTGGGCCGTGGCATGGGCAAGCCCGCGCGAGATCGATGAAATCAACATACTCCAGGCCTCCATGCTGGCAATGAAGCGTGCCTATCTCAAGGTCTGTACTCAGATTGAAGGCAAGCCCGGCTCACGCATCCTTCTTGTAGACGGCAACCGCAGGCCTGATGTGGACATCCCCTGCAAGGCGATAGTCAAAGGCGATGCCACAATCCATGAGATCATGGCCGCAAGCATCTTGGCCAAGAATGCCAGAGACAGGTTCATGGTATGTGCAGCCGCAAAATGGCCCGGATACGGCTTTGAAAAACACAAAGGCTACCCGTGCGCAGCGCACAAGGCAGCCTTGAAAGAACACGGGCCCTGCCCGATTCATCGTCTTACGTTCAACTGGTAATCAGTTCTCGGTATTGTTCTTCTTCGCATTGAGCTTCATGAAGTCAACGGACTTCTGGAATTCGCGGATGAACTCGCCCAGATCCTCGGGATAGACGATCACGCTCTGGCGGATATAGCGGCCCTCGTCAGCGGTTCCCTTGCTCTCGACTATGTTGAGGTACATGTCACCCTTGTAGTTCTCCTTGACGTTGAAGAAATAGGTTCTGTCGTTAGTGACGAACTTTGTTGAGAAAACTTCACCTCTCTGACCCATGGAAGGCCTCCTACGCTCGATATATGAAAAAGACCACGAAAGCCGTGGTCTTTAAGCGCCCGACGGGAGTCGAACCCGCGTCTTCAGCTTGGAGGGCTGAGGTAATACCGTTATACCACAAGCGCAATACGGTGTATTTATAAACAAAAAGCCGGAATGCGTCAAGTAGTGTCACAAGATGTATTCCGGCTTTCTGAATATCAGATATTCGCCTCTACAGTCTTTGCAATGTTTTCGGCGGTGATACCGAATTCCTTCTTCAGATCATCGCAGGTACCGGACTGTGAGAACCTGTCGTTGAGGCCGATGGCCTTGACAACAGCCTTGTGCGGTTCTGAAGCTAGCGTCTCCGCCACGCAGCCATAAAGACCTCCGATGACAGAATGGTTCTCTACCGTCACCATGACCTTGACCTTGTCGGCAATACTCTTTACAAGGGCCGTATCGAACGGCTTGATGCTGACGCAGTTCACCAGCTTGCCCTTATGTCCGTTTGCCTCAAGTGCATCAAAGGCATCGAAGGCAGCCCTGGAGCATGAACCCTCATACAGGATTGCAAACTCATCGCCGTTGTCATAGACGACATCTTCCCTTCCCATCTCGAACGGCTTGGAGCCGTAGCAGTATGTCTTGTCCCTTGGAACCCTGATGTAAACCGGCCCGTGAACCGATGCGGCATAGTTGATGGCCTCTTCCAGCTGCTCCGGTGTGGACGGATCTATGACCTTGAGGTTGGGCAGGACTCTGGCAAGAGTCAGATCCTCCGTTCCATGATGGCTTGCACCGTCCTGGCCGTTGTCGATTCCGGGATGCGTTCCGATTATCTTGAGGTTTGCATTGGCATAGCAAGCCATCCTGACCTGTGTCCATGCATTACCGAGCGTCAGGATGGTGAAATTGACCACGAACGGAATCATTCCGTCAAGGGCAAGTCCGTATCCCATGCTCATGGCACCGGTCTCGCTGATGCCGCATTCCACGAACCTCTCCGGATGAACTGCCTTGAAATCAGTTGTCTTTGTAGATTTGGCAATGTCGCCGTCCGCTGTGGACGACGCCTTAACGACTGAGATTATAGTATTTTTCCAACTGAATGCACATCAGTCTGCAACTATTCTGGTACCTGTTTCTCCGTTCAGTGCCTGAAGTGCCTTGTCCAGCGATGTGATCAGGGCAACCCTGCCCTTCTTGCTTTCTGCAAACTGCATGCAGGCCTTTACCTTGGGAAGCATGGAACCCGGTGCAAACTGTCCCTGCTGGGAATACATCTCGGCTTCCTTGACCGTCATCTTGTCCAACCATGCCTGATCCGGCTTGCCGAAATTGACGGCAACCTTCTCTACTGCAGTAAGGATTATGAGCATATCGGCATCGATCAGCTCTGCAAGCTTTTCTGAAGCATAGTCCTTGTCTATTACAGCCGGCGTTCCGTACAGCAGACCGTCCTTGACGATAACGGGGATTCCGCCGCCTCCGACGGTGATGACCACGCAACCGTCCTTGATCAGATTCTCTACGGTCTTCTTCTCCACGACATCGATCGGTTTGGGTGACGGAACAACACGTCTGTATCCGCGTCCGGCATCCTCCACCATCTTGTAGCCTTTCTCGCGCTCGATCTTGGCCGCAGCTTCCTTGTCGTAGAAACCACCGACAGGCTTGGTGGGATTCTGGAAGGCAGGATCGCTTTCGTCGACGACAACCTGAGTCACCACTGTAGCCACTTCCTTGTCTATTCCCCTGCTCTTGAGCTCGTTGCCGATTGCATTCTGAAGATGATAGCCGATATAGCCCTGGCTCATGGCGCCGCACTCGGGGAACGGCATGTCGGACTTGATTGCACCGGTTCTTGCGGCTGTTGCAAGACCAAGGTTTATCATTCCCACCTGAGGTCCGTTTCCATGGGCGATGACGACTTCATTGCCTCCCTGAATCAGGTCGACGATGGGCTTTGCTGTTTCCCTCACCAGATCAAGCTGCTCATAAGGTGTGTTTCCCAATGCATTTCCGCCGAGGGCGATGACTATCTTCTTCATGTGCCGTCTCCATTTATGAAATATGCTAACTGCAGTATATCTCCTGATGCAACAAACCGCAACAAAAAAAGGATACCCTTTCGGATATCCTTCGTGACAATTCATGGAATAATCAATATGCCTTTGAATTGCGCATCTTCTTGACCTTGAGCATCTGCTTGCGGGCCAGAGCCTTCTTCTTCCTGTGCTCAATTGCAGACGGCTTCTCGAAGTACTCGCGCATCTTGAACTCGCGGATGACGCCTTCCTTCTCAACCATTCTCTTGAAACGCTTGATAGCTTTCTCGAGCGGTTCAGTCTCATCGACTTTCACGTATGCCATATATCATTCACCCCCTCTGCCTAAAAGCTCAAGAATTAACATGCTTTGCTAAAATAGCATTCTGTGCGGACTTTGTCCACACTATTTCATTATTTACTCAGTAAAAATCCCGTTTCTGATTATCTCATGTGGGATTCCGCTTGAATCCGTGCACGAAACATCCAGATTCTTCTCCAGCTTGCACGTCAGCGTATAGATGCTGGTATTGAAGAAGTCCGGAAGCATCTCCTCCGCAGGGGGCAGGATGTCCAGTGCCTCCACCAGTGCTCCGCCCAGATGGAGAAGCATCTCGTTGTCCCTGAACGAAACATAACCTATCCTGCGCAGGTTCTCGTCGAAATCAAGCAGCCTGTCCATCTGCGGCGTGCGCGTCCAGTCCACAAGCCTGCCGCCTTCAAAGACAAGATCCAGTTCCTGTTTCTTTCCTAGCACCGTAGCCGTAACCCTTGCATGCCCTTCTGCACAGGACCTGTCGACATTGAATGACAGCCTGTCGAACTCCACGCAGCTTATGAACTCACGCCCTGAAGAAAGAACCTGATGGCCGCCGACAAATCGGCTGGAAGGTGCAACGCCAAGCTTCAGGTCCGTATGCTCTCCACGGATGATCATGTCTGCAAGACCCATCTCCTCAAGACGCCTGCTCCTGTATATTGAAGCAAGATTCAGCGAAGATACACCGACATCCAGCGTGCTGCACAGATCCTGCCAGGCCTCGTCATCATCGTCATAGACGCTTGCAACGCACCACGGCACGGCAATCCTGCGGTCCAGGACAAGAGGATCCGCAAGATGCCCCAGCTTCTGCAGAGCTCCCATATCTTCCTGTCCCACAATGATATCCAGCATCTGCCCGTCCTGCCTGACGGCCTTCTCATGGGAAAGCCTGAGCATGACCACAGCTTTGGGAAGGTGTGCCGGCGGCGTAGGATCGAACTCAAGAACCTGAGCCGGCCTGCCGTTCTCGATGACGACTATCTTGACAGTGACGTCGGTTACGGCAAGTGCCTTGCCTGCAATGAGCTTTGCAAACTCCAGGTCCTTCTCGTCAGTGTTTATTGACATGGCATCCCCGACCCTCAGG
>JAJBWA010000175.1:0-12582 GCA_031935845.1 bacterium
AAAGGATGCAATGTAAGGATGCCGTACTATCCCATGGCGACCTGTGCCTGCAGAACATCCTTGCGGACAACAGGGGCATCACCGGTTTCATCGACCTCGGATACTGCACGGAGGCGGACAGGAAGGCCGACATCGACTGCTGCATCGAAAGCCTGGAAGCAAACCTCACCGGCCGGTTCTCCGACGGCACTCCGGAACAGCCTCTGGACCGGGATGCGTTCCTGTCACTGTTGCAATAAACACCACGTCTCTGTAGAATTCCCACAAGAGGTTTCCATGGAAAAGAGCAAGTCTATCATCACTGTCGTAGGAAAGGACCAGGTGGGAATAATCGCCCGCGTCACCACATATCTCTATGAGAGCAACGTCAACATCGAGGACATCTCACAGTCAATTGTCGGCGGATACTTCAACATGATGATGATCGTGGACGTCACCGGTGCAAACCGTGAGTTCCTGACGCTTTCACAGGAGCTCGAGGACCTGGGCAAGAAGATCGGCGTGATGATCAAGCTCCAGCGCGAGGACATCTTCAAGAGCATGCAGAGGATCTGAGGCTGCCATGATAAACATCAATGAAGTAATAGAAACCAACCAGATGATAGAGAAGGAGAACCTGGACGTGAGGACCATCACGTTGGGCATCTCCCTTCTTGACTGCATAAGCGACAACATTGAAGTCCTCTGTAACAACATATACCGACGCATCACGGGGAGGGCAAAGGATCTGGTGGCTACCGGAAAAGCCATCGAGCGTGAATACGCCATTCCCATTGTCAACAAGCGCATCTCCGTCACACCCATAGGCCTCATCGGAGCCTCCGCCTGCAAGACTACGGATGACTACGTCCGGATTGCAAAAACTCTGGACAAGGCGGCCACAGAGGTTGGCGTCAACTTCCTGGGCGGTTTCTCCGCACTTCCGGCAAAGGGCATGACCCGGTCCGAGGAGCTTCTGATAAGATCCATTCCCAAGGCTCTGGCAGAGACAGAAAGGGTCTGTGCTTCCGTGAATCTGGGTTCCACCAAGACCGGAATCAACATGGATGCCGTGAAGCTGATGGGTGAGATCATCAAGGAAACAGCCCACCTGACGGCATCACAGGACTCCATAGGCTGCGCAAAACTCGTTGTGCTCTGCAACGCACCGGATGACAATCCGTTCATGGCCGGTGCCTTCCACGGCGTAACAGAGACCGATGATGTAATCAATGTCGGTGTCTCCGGACCCGGCGTCATCAACCATGCCATCCAGAGCGTCAAGGGCAGGCCATTCGGCGAGCTCTGCGACACAATCAAGAAAACAGCTTTCAAGGTCACCAGACTGGGCCAGCTTGTAGCTCAGGAAGCTTCCAGAAGACTGGGCATCCCTTACGGAATAGTGGACCTCTCGCTTGCTCCCACTCCTGCTGTAGGTGATTCAATAGCAGAAATCCTGGAGTCCATGGGACTTGAGATGGTGGGTGCTCCTGGAACAACTGCTGCACTGGCACTCCTGAACGATGCCGTCAAGAAGGGCGGAATCATGGCTTCCAGCTATGTGGGAGGCCTATCAGGTGCATTCATCCCAGTTTCCGAGGACCACGGCATGATCAGCGCTGCAGTCAAGGGTTGTCTTACTCTGGAGAAACTGGAGGCCATGACCTGCGTGTGCTCGGTTGGTCTGGACATGATTGCCGTTCCGGGCAAGACAAGCGCCGCTACAATTTCCGGCATAATCGCCGACGAGATGGCCATAGGCATGATCAACCAGAAGACCACTGCGGTCAGGATCATTCCCGTGGAGGGAAAGGATGAAGGTCAGACTGCGGAATTCGGTGGCCTGCTGGGAAGCGGCCCCATAATGAAGGTCAACAGCTATTCATGTGAGGATTTCATCGCCCGCGGCGGACGCATCCCCGCACCCGTGCACAGCTTCAAGAACTGAGCCCGAACACGAACCTCTTTATCGCCTTTGCCACCCCGTCGTTGTTGTTGGTGTCCGTGATGTACTTTGCCACCGCCTTTGCTTCGGGCACTGAGTTTTCCATGGCAACGGAAATTCCGGCCTTCTCAAGCATGGGAACATCGTTGTAATCGTCCCCCAGCGCCATGATATGTGAATAATCGATGTCGTAGTACCGTGCCAGGGCATCGATTGCGCTTCCCTTGTCGTAGCCGCTTGCCATGATTTCCAGGAAGTCCGCATTCCTGTAGAAGGAGATCCTTGACGTGTCCATGGTCCTGCGGATGTCTGCATCAACATCGTCCAGAACCTTTTTGTCCGGAGAGAGGAAGATGACCTTGTTGGTATCGAACTGCTGCAGGAGCTCGCGGAAATTACCCGTCTCGCATTCGGATTCATAGACCTTGCGCTTCTGGGCGTAGGGATAGCAGTCACGTGTTTCAAGGAACCACCTCATGCCGTCGAAAATCACGGTATCCGCCTTGTTGCGGTCGCGCACGTCCATCAGGGCCATGGCTATGTCGTGCGGCATGCGGTGCTCGTCGACGATGTTGCCGTCTTCATCCACAAGGGTTCCGCCGTTGTAGCATGAGACCGGGCCGCTGATTCCCATGCGCTCGTAGAACGGCCTGACTCCGTTGACCATGCGGCCTGAGACAAGCGTGAAGTGCACGCCGGCCTCATGGACCGCCTTGTGGATCCAGTAGATGTTTTCCTCACTCAGTGATTTGTCATCGCGGACCAGCGTTCCGTCGATGTCGCAGCAGATCACCTTCACATCGGTCCTGAAGTCTGTCATGCACGCCTCCAAGGCAATGATATCAGTTTCTGTCCAGCAACGCCATATAGGTGACGGACGCCTTCTTCATGCTTGCTGTGATCAGCACCGGCAGAAGCCTCACCACCTTGGAAAGTCCGCTTTTCCCGCCCCGGGACCTGTAGGCGCAGTCGATGTCGCTCCACGTGCGGAATATCTGCGGCAGGAAGCTCAGGAACAGGGAGAGCATTCCGGAAACAGCAAGATTCGAATGCCCGAACGTCACGGCTTTCTCGATGGCCTGAAGTGTGGTCGTGATTTCATAAGTCCCGGTGGTACGGAAGAAGACGGATGACGCTTCCATGGCGCACAGCAGCCTGAGGATCAGATTCAGGCTGTTCTGCGTGACTACGGATCTGCTTCTGTCGAAGAAGACATAGGACAGGACGTCAATCAGCACTATCATGATGCAGTAGACGGCAATAGGCCTCATGTCCCTGAGGAACCTGGTGAATCCGATGCCGGATGCTAGAACCAGAAGGGCGAATATGGCCATGAGTGCAAGGCACACGTAAAGCGGGGTGAGTGATACCGTGACCGGTACCGCAATAAGCATCAGGAGCTTGAGCCAGGCAGGGGTACGGTGGATGAATGATTTTCCTTTTGAATAGGAGAACAGCGCGTCCATCACAGGTTCCTCATAACCACACCAGATCGTCCGGCTTTCCGCCGGGCGCAGGGTTCCGGATTCCCCATGATTCAAGGTCCAGACCCAACGCCTGTGCAGGACTTCCGTCATACGTGACCTTGCCTTTGTGCAGCACTATGAACCTGTCGGCCAGTGCAAGGCATTTCTCCAGTTCATGGGTGAGGATGAGTACTGTGTATCCGCTGTCCTTCAGCTCCTTTATGATGGCGTTCACCGATTTCACGCCCGGGTAGTCCAGGTTGCTGTAGGGCTCGTCGAATACCATCGTCTTTCTTCCGAGCGCCAGTATTGAGGCAACTGCCAGACGCCTTTTCTGACCTCCGGAGAGCATATGGGAAGGACTGTCAATGAAGTCCTGTAATCCGACTTTATTCAAAGAATCAACAGCGATCTCTTTCTTCTGAGCCTTCGTAAGGTCTTTTCTGTTTCTGAGACCGAACAGCACATCCTCAAGCGGAGTATCTGCCAGGATCTGAGCATCGGCGTCCTGGAACACAAGTCCCATGGAGTCTGCCTGAACCGATCCCCGGGTGGGCTTCTCCAGTCCGGCAAGGATCTTCATCAGAAGGCTCTTGCCGGATCCGTTCTCGCCGGCAAGCACGGCCAGCTCTCCGTCCTTTATCTCCAGGTTCACTTCTTCCAGTGCCTTGAAGAGCGTGCCGTCCGGCTGTCTGAAGTACCTGCATATTCCGTTGGCGCAGATCATGCCTCATCCTCCTGGAATACGAACATGGCCACCGTCTTCCTGAGCGGGATGCAGATCAGAACGGAGAGTACCACCTTGACTGCATCGCCCGGCAGATAGGGCAGCACGCACAGGGCCATTGTCTCGCCGAACGTCTTGTCCATGGTGCGCATGAAATGGATTACGCCTGGAACGTACATGACCGCAAAAGCGCACAGCGAGGCAAGTGAAATCCTGAAAGGCGACGTTTTCTTCCCGAGAACCGGTTTCCCGGCAATCAGGCCGGCAACCAGTGCGGATACGGCATAGCCGATGATGAAGCCGCCGGTGGGGCCCATTAGCCTGGCAATCCCTGCCGTGCCTCCGGAGAAGACCGGAAGTCCGATTATTCCCGCAAGGATGAACAGCAGGGCCGCGCCGGCTCCGTACAGGGGCCCGAGCAGGAGTCCGTCCAGCACCACCATCATGTTCTGGAGCACTATCGGGATCGGTGTCCCGGGAATGGGGATGGATATGAAGCCGCATGCCGCGGTAAGTGCTGCAAACAGGGCTGTGAACACGATGCGTCTGGTGGTCATGCGGCCATTATAGCATTTTGGCCTTTTGTAGTCTGCCATTGACAGGAAGCGCCATAGAAAATACCCTTAGCCCGTATGCCCCAGATAAGGAAGCCACAGATAAAGCAGCGCGAACTCTCGGAAAGACAGCAGAAGAAGATGGCCGTCTTCTTTCTTGCCGTTGCAGTCGTGTTCCTGGCGCTTGTGGTCATATTCGTGGGCATTCCGCTTGTGCGTTTCATCTCTGAGCCCGAGCGCTTCAGGCAGTGGGTGGCCCAGTACGGTTTCTGGGGCAAGCTGGCGTTCGTGGGAATGGAAATCGTCAAGGTCGTGATAACCGTGATTCCCGGCGAGCCTTTCGAGCTGGCCGCAGGCTATGCGTTCGGGACCTGGGAAGGACTGTTGCTGTGCACCATCGGAATCACCATCGGCAGCATGATTGTGTTCTATCTTGTCAAGAAGTTCGGTATGTCGATAGTCCGTATCTTCTTCAAGCAGGAGAAGATAGACAAGATGCGCTTCCTGAAGGAATCCAGACGCCGCGATGTCTCGCTTGCGTTCATCTACATGATTCCGGGAACGCCCAAGGATGCCATCAACTACTACGCCGGACTCACCGGAATAAAGCTGCGCACATGGCTGGTGATCTGCTCCGTCGGACGCGTTCCCTCCATAGTCACGTCAACCATAAGCGGGGACCTTCTGGGACAGAAGAAGTATGCCCTGGGCATAGCCATAACGGTGGCCACGCTGATTGTGGGACTCGGCGGGCTCATCATCTACAACGTGGCTGCTTCCAGGCATGAGAAACAGGCGGCAGAGCGGACGGAGCAGGATCCGGCCACAGATATCGGAAAATAAAATAATACTTGAATTCATACCTCAATGGTGGTAGCTTGCATAATGGAATCAAGCGGGCAAAAAACATGCCCGGCAAAAGGAGTCTGTCCATGAAAGACACCAAGGAGCTCATCATCAACAGCGCATGGTGCAAGGGCTGCGGAATATGCGCCGCGTTCTGTCCCAAAGGTGCGCTTGAGGTTGTTGACGAGAAAGTCAGGAGAAAGGAGGACACCGAGTGCGTGCTTTGCGGCATGTGTGAGCTCAGATGCCCGGATTATGCAATCTACATCGATGAGAAGGAAGACGAGGAGGCCAGAAATCAATGGGTAATGTCGTACTGATGCAGGGCAACGAGGCCTGTGTCGAGGGTGCGCTGGCCGCGGGAATGAGGCTCTATGCCGGATACCCCATCACGCCTTCAACCGAAATAGCCGAACTCTGCGCCCTGAGGCTTCCTCAGGAAGGCGGAAAATTCATACAGATGGAGGACGAGATTGCCTCCATCGCATGTGCCATCGGAGCATCCGTGGCAGGAACCAAGTCGATGACGGCCACCAGCGGCCCGGGCTTCTCACTCAAGCAGGAGAACCTCGGCTATGCGGTTCTGGCGGAAATCCCGCTGGTGGTAGTGGACGTCCAGAGAATGGGTCCGTCCACCGGAATGCCCACATCGCCGTCTCAGGGCGACATGATGATGGCACGCTGGGGAACACACGGAGACCATCCGGTCATCGCCCTCAGCCCGTCATCCGTCAAGGAGACCTACGAGCTGACCGTAAGGGCATTCAACCTCTCGGAGAAGTTCAGGACTCCCGTACTGCTTATGATGGACGAGATAGTCGGTCACCTGCGTGAGGGAATGGATCTTCCCAACCCGGAGGAGATCGAGGTCATCGACCGTCCCACGGTCAGGTTCCCGGACCCCAAGAGACTCCCTTATCACATGAAGAAGGGCCAGCTGGTTCCCGAGATGGCTCCGTTCGGAATGGGACAGCGCTACAACATCACCGGTCTGATCCATGACGAGTCCGGATTCCCCACCAACTCGGTAGACGAGGCGGAAAAGCTCATGAACCGCCTGATGCACAAGATATCGGACAACTACACCTACATCCGCGATGTCGTCACCGAGAAACTCAATGACGCCGAGATTGCGATCTTCTGCTACGGAGGCACTGCAAGGGCCGCCCAGAGCGCCATGGAGATGGCACGTGAAAAGGGCTACAAGGTCGGTATCTTCAGACCCCGCACCGTGTGGCCGTTCCCCGAGAAGGAACTCCTCAAGGCGGCTTCTTCGCTCAAGAGGATAATCGTGGCCGAGCACAACTACGGCCAGATGGTCCTTGAGGTTGAACGCATCGTCAAGGATTCATGCAGGGTTGATTTCATAGGCAAGTGGAACGGCGGCGTAATCACTCCGTCGGAAATCCTGGCCAGGATCGAGGAGGCATGAGATGGTAAACACGGCTGATGTGAAACCCAAGACAAGGCAGATGTCCAATCTGATCTACAAGTACATGCGTCCGGAGCATCTTCCGCACATCTGGTGCCCGGGATGCGGAAACGGAATAATCATGCGTGATGTCGCACAGGCCATAGAGAACCTGGGCCTGAGCAGGAACAACACCATCATAGTGTCCGGAATCGGATGCTCGTCCCGTGCCGCAGGATATCTGGATTTCAACACGATCCACACCACGCACGGAAGGGCCATAGCCTTTGCAACCGGAATCAAGCTTGCCAACCCGTCGCTTGAGGTCATCGTGATTGCAGGTGACGGAGACATCTCCGCCATCGGAGGCAACCACCTGATCCATGCGGCCAGAAGGAACATCGGAATCACCGTCATAGTCATGAACAACAACATCTACGGCATGACCGGTGGACAGTATTCACCCACCACGCCCAAGGGAGCACTGGGAACCACGGCGCCATACGGAAACCTTGACAGGCCGTTCGACATCGCCGGCCTGGCATACGGTGCAGGAGCTTCATTCGCCGCCCGCGGCAGTGCATACCATGTCCAGCAGACCATCAACATCATCCAGGAGGGAATCCGCCACAAGGGTTTCTCCCTGATCGATGTGGCCAGCGTGTGCCCCACTTACTACGGACGCAAGAACAAGAAGGGAAGCGCCGTGGACATGCTCACGTGGCAGCGCGACAACATGATTCCCGCGGAGAAGGCCGCGAACATGGAGCCTGCCGACCTCAGGGGAAAGCTTGTGGTCGGAATCCTCCATCAGACGCAGTACAAGGAATTCACCTATGCATACGAGCAGCTGATCAAGAGGCTGTATGAGGAGAGGGAAGCAAATGAATAGACAGGAACTCAGACTTGCCGGAAGCGGCGGGCAGGGTGTCATACTTGCCACAGTAATACTGGCAGAGGCTGCGGTCCTCTCGGGAAAGTACACGGCCCAGAGCCAGTCCTACGGCCCGGAGGCCAGAGGCGGCTCGTGCAAGGCCGAGACGCTGATTTCGGACAGCCCCATCGGATTCACCAAGGTACAGAATCCTACTTTCTTCATGGCCCTGACCCAGAAGTCCATCGACCACTACGGCCCGGGACTGGACGAGGACTGTCTGGTGCTTCTGGACTCATCCCTCAACATGCCGGAAGGACTCAAGCCGACCAGAGTGGCAATCCTTCCCATACTCGAGACCGCCAGGAAGACGGTCGGACGCCTTCAGACCGCAAACATCGTTTCTGTCGGCGTGATCAACGAACTTCTGAAGATCACCGATGATGAATCGATGGGCAAGGCCGTGCTGATGCACATCCCCAAGGGAACCGAAGAACTGAACATGAAGGCTCTTCAGGAGGGAAGGAACCTCGCACAGGCCTGGCTCAAGGAGAACAAGGCATGAAGATCCACGAATATCAGGCCAAGGAGCTTCTGTCATCATACGGGGTGCCCGTTCCGTCCGGTAAGGTCGCAATGACCGCCGACGAGGCCTACGAGATTGCAAAGACCATATGCCCGTGCGTTATAAAGGCACAGGTCCACAGCGGCGGCAGGGGCAAGGCCGGCGGAGTGAAGATTGCAAGGACTCCGGAAGAGGCAAGGGACATCGCACGCACCATGCTGGGCATGACCCTGGTGACCAAACAGACCGGACCTGAAGGCAAGCCTGTCTCCTGCGTGCTGGTAGGCGACGCCGTGGAAGTGGAGCGTGAATACTACCTCAGCATTACAGGCGACAGCGTGAATGCCGGACTTGTTCTTGTAGTGTGTGCCGACGGAGGCACGGAGATCGAGGATCTGGCAAAGACACGTCCCGAGGCCATAGTGCAGATTCCCGTATCAGCCATAGAAGGCTTCCGGGGCTATCAGGGCATCAGGGCCGCAGAGGTCCTGGGTCTGGACGGGGAGAATCAGAAACAGCTTGTCTCCATGCTGCGGGCCATGACCCGGCTCTATCTGGAGAAGGACTGCTCGCTCATCGAGATCAACCCGCTTGTCAGGACAAAAGACGGCAACCTGATGTGCCTTGATGCCAAGATCAACTTCGATGACAACGCGCTGTTCAGACATCCCGATCTTGCACAGCTCAGGGACATCAGCCAGGAGGATGCCAAGGAATACAGGGCATCCTGCTCGGACCTGAACTACGTGTCGCTGGACGGCGACATCGGCTGCCTTGTCAACGGCGCAGGCCTTGCCATGGCCACCATGGATATAATCCGCAACTTCGGCGGAAATCCTGCCAACTTCCTTGATGTCGGCGGAAGCGCCACCACCGAGAGGGTCAAGGCCGCATTCGAGATACTGCTTTCCGACGGCAACGTGAAGGCCATTTTCGTCAACATATTCGGCGGAATCATGAAGTGCGACATAATCGCAGAAGGCCTTGTGCAGGCCACGCGTGAGATGGGAGTCTCCATTCCGATAGTGGTCAGGCTCGAAGGTACCAACGTGGATGCCGGACGCAGGATAATCAACGAGTCCGGACTGTCGATAATATCAGCCTCCGACATGGCTGACGGAGCACGCAAGGCCATACAGGCCGCAAAGGGAGGCCGCGCATGAGCATCTATGTGAACAGGGATACAAGGGTGATCGTGCAGGGCATCACCGGAAAGCAGGGTGCATTCCACACGGAGAAGATGCTGGAGTACGGCACGGCCATAGTAGGCGGAGTCACGCCCGGCAAGGCCGGACAGAAGCTTCTGGGCGTTCCGGTGTTCAACACGGTATATGATGCGGTAAAGGAAACAGGAGCGGATGCCTCGGTAATCTATGTTCCTCCGAAATTCGCGGCTGATTCCATCCTGGAGGCCATCGATGCCGGAATCAGGATCATCGTCTGCATCACTGAGGGAATCCCCGTGCTGGACATGGCCAGGGTGCGTCACTATCTGGAAGGCAGTTCAAGCAGGCTCATCGGACCCAACTGTCCGGGAATCATCACACCGGACGAATGCAAGATCGGCATCATGCCGGGCTACATACACAAAAAGGGCCATGTGGGAGTCATCTCACGCTCGGGAACCCTGACCTATGAGGCTGTCAAGCAGCTGTCCGACAGGAAAATCGGACAGTCCACCGTGGTCGGAATCGGCGGAGACCCCATCAGGGGAACCGGATTCCTGGATTGCCTCAGGTCATTTGAAGCCGATCCGGACACCCTTGCGGTTGTGATGAACGGAGAGATAGGCGGAAGCGGCGAGGAAGAGGCCGCACAGTTCATAAAGACCATGACCAAGCCGGTTGCGGCCTTCATAGGCGGACAGAGCGCGCCTCCGGGAAAGCGCATGGGACATGCCGGCGCCATCATAAGCGGCGGAAAGGGAACGGCCTCGGGCAAGATAGCCGCCCTGCGTGAGGCCGGAGTCGAGGTCGCCATGACGCCGGACCTCATAGGAGAGGCCCTGGTGAAGGCGGTGACGGCAAGAGGAATCAGGATTTCGGATCTCTGAGGGGAGAAGCACAATGACACACGGTTTCATAAAGACTGCAACTGCAACACCATCCATCAGGGTGGCTGACTGCGCCTACAACTCCGACAAGATACTCGCACTGATCAAGAGGGCCCATGACCAGGGAGTCCACCTTCTGGTGCTTCCGGAGCTCTGCGTGACGGGCTACACCTGCCAGGACCTGTTCCTGCAGCAGGCGCTTCTGCAGAGTGCACAGGAGCATGCGGTGATGATCGCCTCCAGGGTCCCCCGCAACATGGTGGTGGTCTTCGGTGCTCCCGTGGAGCTCAGGGGCAAGCTGCACAACTGTGCGGTGGTGGCTTCTGCCGGCAAGGTCCTTGGAATCGTGCCCAAGATCAACATCCCCAATTACCTGGAATACTACGAGCAGCGCTGGTTCAGTCCCGCGCTTCCCAACGAGGAAACCGTGGAGTTCGGCGACCAGCAGGTGGTCATGGGCGGGAAACTCATATTCACCTGCAACCAGATGCCTTATTTCCGTCTGGCCTGCGAGGTCTGCGAGGACCTGTGGGTTCCCAACCCGCCGAGCGTCAACCATGCCATCAACGGCGCCACCGTGATTGCCAACGTCAGTGCAAGCGACGAGTTCGCCGGAAAGGCCGCCTACAGGTACAACCTGATAGAGGGCCAGAGCGCAAGGCTCATCTGTGCCTATGTCTATGCCGATGCCGGCGAGGGCGAAAGCTCCACCGACCTCGTTTTCTCCGGCAACAACCAGATATGCGAGAACGGAATCACGCTGGCATCCACCAAGCTGGAGTCCGACGAGCTCCTGATAACGGAGATCGACCTCGAGCATCTGGAGCATGAGAGAAGGCTGCGCAACACATTCGTCACCACCAACGACAAGGAATACCGGTATATCGGTTTCGACATCGAGCCGGGCGAGACATCTCTTACCAGGAAGATCACCGGAAGCCCGTTCGTTCCCGAGGACAGCGCCTCGATGAACGCCAGGGCAGACGAGATAATCAACCTCCAGTGCCTTGGCCTCAGGCAGAGGCTGCGCCACATCGGATGCAGGAACGCCGTAATCGGAATCTCCGGCGGGCTGGATTCCACGCTGGCCCTTCTGGTCACCGTACGCACGTTCGACATGCTGGGCCTTGACCGCAGCGGAATCATCTGCGTCACCATGCCCTGCTTCGGAACAACCGAAAGGACAAAGACGAACGCCATGAGGATGGTCGAGCGTCTGGGATGCACGCTCAGGGTGGTTGAGATAGGCGATGCCGTGCTGCAGCACTTCAGGGACATCGGCCAGGATCCGGAGAACTATGACGTAACATACGAGAACTCACAGGCCAGGGAAAGGACGCAGGTCCTGATGGACATCGCCAACATGGTCAACGGAATCGTCATAGGTACAGGTGATCTCTCCGAGCTTGCCCTGGGATGGGCCACATACAACGGCGACCACATGTCGATGTACGGGGTGAATGCCGGAGTTCCCAAGACACTCGTGATCCACCTTGTCAGGCACTGTGCCCGGACAACATCGGACAGGGAACTTGCCGACACGCTGATGTCCGTCATCGGAACACCGATCAGCCCGGAGCTCGTGCCAGGAAAGCAGGAGACCGAGGACCTCGTGGGGCCCTACGAGCTTCATGACTTCTTCATCTACCACATGCTCAGGTGGGGAAGCTCGCCGTCCAAGATCTACCGTCTGGCACGCTACGCATTTGACGGAAGGTATCCGGACGATATCATCCTCAAGTGGCTCAGGACGTTCTACCGCAGGTTCTTCTCACAGCAGTTCAAGCGTTCCTGCCTGCCTGACGGACCCAAGATCGGTTCGGTCGCACTCTCCCCGCGCGGCGACTGGCGCATGCCCAGCGATGCCTGCGTGAAGGACTGGCAGCGCGAACTCGAGAACTCGCTTGAGTGAACATCTGTTTTTTTGTAACATTTTCGTAAGGCATTTTGTTATGTGAGTGTCTGCAGAAATGCAGTTTCGCAATATGGATTCGTGCCGGAAACGGCATACTTAGGAGAAAGAGAAATGAAAAGATTTGCCATTGTTTTGATCATCGCCCTGATGATCCCCGCCTGCATCTTCGCAGGAAGAGGCCTGTTCGACCTCACGCTCGGAGTCACGGCATCAACTTCCTATGACATCGAGAAGATCAAGGAAGAGG
>JAJBWA010000176.1:0-3326 GCA_031935845.1 bacterium
CTTTGTAGAGTTGTACAACCAGGCAGCTGATGAGAAATACCGGCTGTAACTGGTTCCAGATTCTGGTTTTTTAAAATCTCTATATCCCCTGGAACATCTTGTCTCAAGTAAGACTTATCCTCTTTTGAGACATCCGGGACTGCTGCATCATTGCGGCAGTCCCTTTCTGTCTTCTGATATGATCTTACTCGACTTCCTTCTTGAACTCCTCAAGGAATTTCACCATGAAATCATGTCGCTCAACTGCCATCTGCTTTGCCTTGGGTGTGTTCATCAGGTCCTTCAGGAGAAGAAGTTTCTCATCGAATCTCGCGATCGAGTCCTCATAGGAACGGCCTTCGTGAGAGAATACCCTGGCAATTCCGATCGCACCTATTGAATCAAGCCTGACAGCGTCCTGCACGATCTGTCCTTCAAGGGTGTCCGGACTTTTACCGTTGTTCCTACTGAAAGATATCTCGTTTATTGCACGGCAGATCTTGTCGGTCGTGACCTTGTCTACATGCTCTCCGTCGAGGAAGTATCTTGCATTCGCGTTGTTCTTTGTGTCGAACAGCTTGTAGTCATCGACATCGTGCAGCAATGCTGCAAGTGAGACAATGTCCATGTCGCATGAGGGGTATTCCTTTGCGATCTTCATGGCGTTCTTATAGACTCTCATGGTGTGGGCCTCATCATGACGTCCGCTGAAGCCTGCGAAAATGATCCTCACATACCCGAATGCGTCCTTGACCACATCTTCATATTTCATTTCAATCCTCCAAATTATGCAGGGGTGCTGTTTTCTCCTGTTATCTCATTGTCCGGGACACTCTCTGATTGCCAGTATATCCCAGACAGAATCTCATGACCACCGGATGAAAATCATAGCAGGTGGAAATTCACTACAAGGCCCGAGAACACAATGGACACTGTGGCGCAGAGTTTGATCAGGATGTTGAGCGATGGTCCCGATGTGTCCTTGAACGGGTCTCCGATTGTGTCGCCTACGACGCTGGCCTTGTGGGAAGCCGATCCTTTTCCTCCGAAATGTCCGTCCTCGATGTATTTCTTGGCGTTGTCCCATGCACCGCCTGCATTGGACATGAATACTGCCATCGCGAAACCGGAGACGGAGACTCCACCGAGCATTCCCACAACACCTGTCGGTCCCAGGACAAAGCCTGTGGCTATGGGAACCACTATCGCAAGCGAGGCGGGAAGGATCATCTCATGCAGGGCACCCTGGGTGCAGAGGGAGACGCATGCGGAATAGTCCGGCTCCGCCTTTCCCGAAAGCAGTCCCTTGATCTCATGGAACTGTCTTCTGACCTCTTTCACGACAGATTTTGCCGCGTTCTCCACAGCTCTCATGGTGAGGGCGGAGAAAACGAACGTGAGCATCACGCCGATGAACATTCCCACCAGGACGTTCGGGCTGACAAGACTGAAATTGAGGACCTCGATGGTGTTCTCCTGAACGATGTTGACATACGAGACAAGCAGTGCAAGCGACGTCAGGGATGCCGATCCTATCGCAAAGCCCTTGCCTGTGGCTGCGGTGGTGTTTCCGAGGGAGTCCAGGGCATCGGTACGTTCACGCACCTTCTCCGGAAGCCTGCTCATCTCTGCTATTCCGCCTGCGTTGTCTGCAACCGGACCGTAGGCATCGGTTGCCAGAGTGATTCCCAAAGTCGAGAGCATTCCCACTCCGGCAATTCCTATCCCGTATAGGCCCTTGTTGAATGCGGCGGTGAAGATTCCGCTCGAATTGACAATGACGGAAGACCCGCCTGCCGCATAATAGCTTACGATGATGGCGACGGCGACGATTATCACGGATGTCAGTGTGGAGGTCATTCCCAGCGACATTCCTCCTATGATCAGAGGAGCCTCACCTGACATTGAGATCTCAGCCAGCCTCCTGGTCGGATTGTATGTGTCAGAGGTGAAATACTCAGTGAAGTATCCTATTAGGACACCCCCGAGCAGACCGCAGAGGATGGAGATGTAAACACCGCTGTCACCGATGAGCCAGAACGTAAGTGGCGCTGCGACCACTGCACTGAGTATCGCGGAAGTGTATGTCCCGGTCCTCAGGCTTGCCAGAAGGTTTTTCTGGGTTGCATTCTCCTTGGTTCTCACCAGAAGGGAACCCAGGACGGAGCAGACAACTCCGCTGACACAGAGGAGAAGGGGAAGGAGCATCCCGTTGAAGCCGTAGCCTCCTATGGCGCTCAGGGCAAAGCATGCCAGGATCGAGCCAACATATGATTCATACAGGTCCGCGCCCATTCCGGCGACATCACCGACATTATCACCGACATTATCAGCTATTGTAGCTGGGTTTCTGGGATCATCCTCCGGAATTCCCGCCTCAACCTTTCCGACAAGATCGGCTCCTACATCAGCAGCCTTCGTGTAAATTCCTCCGCCGACTCTTGCAAACAGCGCCATGAAGGAGGCTCCCATTCCGTTCATCACCATGATGTTGCCCAGAGCCGTAGGATCCTGGACTCCGAAGAACCTGTAGAGGATGAAGAACCATAAGGTGATGTCAAGCAGGCCCAGGGCCACGACGGTGAAGCCCATCACGGAACCAGCGGAGAAAGCAACCCTGAGACCCCTGTTCAGGCTCTCAGAAGCGGCCTGTGTCGTCCTTGCATTCGCATGGGTGGCGATCTTCATGCCGATGAAACCTGCGAGCATCGACCATACTCCACCTGTAAGGAAGGCAAAGGGGGTGAACTTGGAGAGGAATCTTCCATGAGAGAAGATGGCCACGCAGAATATGATCGCGAATACAATCACGAATGCGATGAGCACTGTGGAATACTGGCGTTTGAGGTAGGCGTTCGCACCTGTCCTTATCGCACCAGCTATTTTTCTCATCAGATCATTTCCCTCACTGAAAGAGAAAACCTTCTTTACCTGATATAAGGCAAACAATCCTGCAATTGCCGCCCCGATGAATCCTATTCCGAACAATTTCAGCATTCAGAACCTCCTCTTTCGGACATGTACGCCTTATCTGCAATCTTTTACGCAAACGTTTGCGAAAACCTGTTGTAATACATATACAACAGTTTCGCGGAGAACGCAAACGTTTTCGTAAATTGTTTCGGCTCTGGTGCTCATCTCAGGGATCTCCAGTAGTAGTCCCCAAGCCCGTAACGGCGAAGCTCAGAGGCCTGGGCGATGTCCTCCTCGGTGACATAAGTGCGGTCATGGTAATCTGCGATGCTGCGAGCCAGAGTGAAGTATGAAATTAAGGAATAAAGATTTAGAGAATGGTCAAATGCTTCTCAATCTCTAGAATTAAAGAGATGTTTTTCTAAACTGGTCAC
>JAJBWA010000177.1:0-20474 GCA_031935845.1 bacterium
ATGCAAAGGGAAATCAGTTGCCGCTTTCGACCGTTCACAGTATTTTTGACAAGTACAGGCTCAGACTGGGCCTGACCAAGAAATTCACGCCTCATGTGTTCAGGCATTCGTTCGCAACGCATCTGCTGGACAATGATTCGGACATCAGGGTAGTGCAGGTCCTTCTGGGGCATGAAAGCATCGGGACCACGCAGATATATACCCATGTCACCGGAAAGAGACTTGAGGAAGTGTATAGGAAAAGCCATCCGCACGGGAGGAAGACTGAATGAGTTTCAGAGGAACGACAATCATAGCCGTCAAGAAGGACGGCAAGGTGTGCATAGCAGGTGACGGACAGGTCACGGCAGGCGATACCATCATGAAGGGTAACGCCAGGAAGGTAAGAAGGATCTATCAGGACAAGATAGCCATAGGATTCGCAGGTTCCACAGCCGACGCATTCACGCTGTACGAGCTCTTCGAGAAGAAGCTCTCGGAGGTCAACGGCGACCTTACCAGGGCATCCGTCAACCTTGCAAAGGACTGGAGGATGGACAGGGCGCTGCGCAAGCTGGAGGCCATGATGCTGGCATCCGACGGCAACAAGGTTTTCCTGATCAGCGGAACCGGAGACATCCTTGAGCCCGAGTATGACGCCGTGGCAATCGGAAGCGGCGGAAACTACGCGCTTTCTGCAGCACGGGCATATCTTGACTGCGGCAAGGACCTTTCTGCCAAGGAAATCGCGCTCAAGAGCCTTGAGATCGCAAGTTCCATCTGCATCTACACCGATTCCAACTTCACATTCGAGGAGATCTAAATGGCTGAACAGACCAAAGACATAGCGGAAGTGACCGCAATGGTTCCCGTAGTGCAGGAAGCAAAACCGCTCTCCCTTGACGACATGTCCCCGGCACAGATCGTGGCCGAGCTCGACAAGTACGTCATCGGACAGGACAAGGCAAAGCGCACCATAGCAGTGGCGCTGCGCAACAGGACAAGACGCAAGAGACTTCCCCAGTCCATCAAGGACGAAGTCTATCCAAAGAACATCATCATGATCGGACCCACGGGAGTCGGTAAGACGGAGATTGCAAGAAGGATTGCAAGGCTGTCCGGAGCTCCGTTCATCAAGGTCGAGGCCACCAAGTACACCGAGGTGGGCTATGTCGGACGTGACGTGGAGTCCATGGTCCGTGACCTGATGGGCAGCGCGGTCTCAATGGTCAGGCGCGAGCTTGCCGCACAGAACGAGAAGGCCGTCAGGGAGAGGGTGGAGGAGAGGCTTCTCGATGTCCTCATCCCCAACGTGAACTCCACGCAGCAGACGGACGCACAGTTCGACAACGCTAGGCTCAGCGCACGCGAGCAGATCCGCACCCAGCTCAGGGCCGGACTTCTGGACAACACCGAGGTAGAGATTTCCAACCAGTTCTTCAGGCCCAAGGTGGGTATCGAGCTCATGGGCAACAGCATGGATGACATCCAGAGCGCCATGAACAGCCTTGGTTCCATATTCCAGAATGCCGCACAGGGTCCGCGCAACAAGAAGCGCAAGGTCACCATCAAGCGTGCCCGCGAGCTGTTCATGGAAGAGGAGACTGAGCGCAGCGTAGACCAGGAGAAGGCCACGGAGATTGCCAAGGAACGCACCGAGCAGATGGGAATCATCTTCATCGACGAGATCGACAAGATCGCCGGCAAGAACAGCTCTTCCTCCAGCCCGGACGTCTCACGTGAAGGCGTTCAGCGCGATATCCTGCCCATCGTGGAGGGTACCAAGGTCACCACCAAGTGGGGCGTCATAGACACGAGCCACATCCTGTTCATTGCAGCCGGTGCATTCCATGTTTCCAAGCCCAGCGACCTCATCCCGGAGCTTCAGGGACGTTTCCCGCTGCGTGTGGAGCTTGACGCACTGTCGGCCGATGATTTCTTCCGCATCCTCAAGGAGCCCGAGAACGCCATCACGCTGCAGTACAGGGAATTGCTCAGGACCGAGGGCGTGGAGGTCATCTTCACGGATGCCGCCCTGCACCGTGTGAGCGAGATTGCCTATGAGGTCAACTCCAGCACCGAGAACATCGGAGCAAGAAGGCTCTACACCATAATGGAGACTCTTCTGGACGAGCTCAGCTTCAACGCCAGCGACATGAGCGGACAGACCGTGGAGATTACGCCCGAATACGTCAACGAAAGGCTGTCGGACGTGGTTAAGAACCAGGATCTCAGCAGGTACATCCTGTAACGTCTAGCCTCGTTCGCCCAATAATGATATTCTTCTTCTGTTGTTTGTTTTCAGTGGAGAGTTGAAGTGAAGTACATTACCATAGTGGCCCCTACATATGAAGATGCAGTCAGGTCCGCAAGGGATCAGTATGGAGACAGCATCAGGATACACAGCCGCAAGGATGTAGTCACCAAGGGCTTCCTCGGACTGGGGAAGAAGCGTCACTGTGAGCTTACGTGCTTCCTTGCCGGAGGAGAATCTCCCAAGGGACCGTCGGCAGGCCAGAAGGGCAGGAACACTGAACCCGAACAGCAGAAGAAGTCAAAACCGGATCTTGAGGAAGAACGGGACATGAAGCGCTTTGAGCGCGAGGCCTATACTCCGGATCCGGAGACCAATACTCCGGACCCCGCGCTTGAGCCCGATGTCCCCATCGAGCAGGAAGCCGCAGAGGAACCGGTGCCCGAGGTCATGGAGCCTGAACCGGAACCTGAAAGCGAACCTGAGGAAGAGAAGGATCTTCTCGAGCCCCTGATGGAACATGCAAGATCGGTCCTGATGCAGAACGATTTCTCAGGCAGCTACATCAGCTGGATAGTAAACGACCTGCGCAGGCAGCTTGAGCCGGCTCTTCCGGCCGTGCCGTCCAAGAACGAGTTCGAGCTCCTGATAGTCGACAGGATCGTAAGTTCAGTCGAGATCGACCACAACAGCCAGCTCCATCCGCCCAAGATATTCGCACTTCTGGGACCCACCGGAGTAGGCAAGACCACGACCATTGCAAAGATTGCTGCCATCTACGGTACGATTCCGCCAGAGGAGATGCGCAAGGACGTGCGCATAATCACCATGGATTCGTTCAGGGTAGGGGCCTACGAGCAGATAGAGAGCTTCGGCAAGGCACTGAACATCCCCGTGCTCAGGGCAGATGACGAGGGCGCGTTCTATGAGGCGCTGGAGCAGACAGCCGATGCCGAGCTGGTGCTGATAGACACCATAGGCCGCAGTCCAAGGGACAACGAGCTCAATGTCAAGCTCCAGACAATGCTGAACGTACCTGACAAGAAGAGCATCAAGTGCTATCTGGCCGTGAGTGCCTCCATGAAGAAGATCGACATCGACAAGGTCTTCGAGCAGTTCAAGATGTTCAACATCACGTCCGTCATAGTCACCAAGACCGACGAGACCCAGACAATCGGAAACATCCTCTCCATCTGCCATGACAGGCATGTGCCGCTTCTGTTCATCACGGACGGCCAGATGGTTCCCAGGGACATCCACAAGGCTTCCAGCGCATTCGTCCTGAGTCTTCTCCGTGGCTTCAACATGGATTTCAACTCTTTATGGAACACGCAGATCGGTTCAGATGAATGAACTGCGTTTTCATGTGTCCGTGCTCACATTAAGTGGTGCGATTTAGTTATATAAATAGAGGGGATTTATTGACTGTTATATCAGATTAAGATATAGTGAAACCGTCAAAATTGATATGGAGGATTTTCATAATGAAAGTTGGTATTAATGGTTTTGGTAGAATCGGACGCTTCGTTTTCCGCGCAGCTATGAAGAGAAAGGACATCGAGATCGTCGGAATCAATGATCTCTGCTCTGTCGATTATCTTGCTTACATGCTCAAGTATGACACAATGCATGGCCAGTATGAGGGAACTATCGAGGCTGATGTCGAGAAGAACCTTCTTATCGTTGACGGCAAGGCAATCCGCGTAACAGCATGCAAGGACCCCAACGAGCTCAAGTGGGACGAGGTCGGAGCAGAGTACGTTGTCGAGTCAACAGGTCTCTTCCTCACAAAGGAGAAGGCTCAGGCTCATATCAACGCCGGTGCCAAGTATGTCGTCATGTCAGCTCCTTCAAAGGATGACACACCGATGTTCGTCGTCGGAGTCAACGAGAATACATATGTCAAGGGAACACAGTTCGTTTCCAACGCATCATGCACAACAAACTGCCTTGCACCGATCGCCAAGGTCCTGAACGACAACTGGGGAATCACAGACGGTCTCATGACCACTGTCCACTCCACAACTGCAACCCAGAAGACAGTTGACGGTCCTTCAGCAAAGGACTGGAGAGGCGGAAGAGCCGCTTCCGGCAACATCATCCCGTCATCAACCGGTGCTGCAAAGGCTGTCGGTAAGGTCATCCCGGCACTCAACGGAAAGCTCACAGGTATGTCGATGAGAGTTCCTACTCTTGATGTCTCAGTCGTCGACCTCACTGTCAACCTCGCCAAGCCGGCAAAGTATGACGAGATCTGCGCTGCAATGAAGAAGGCTTCAGAGGGCGAGCTCAAGGGTATCCTCGGATACACAGAAGAGGCTGTCGTCTCATCTGACTTCCTCGGTGATCCCAGAACTTCAATCTTCGACGCAAAGGCCGGTATCGCACTTACCGACACATTCGTCAAGGTCGTTTCCTGGTATGACAACGAGATCGGATACTCCAACAAGGTCCTTGATCTCATTGCCCACATGAAGAAGGTCAACGGCTGATTTCCAGCCACTGTGATTTAGACCTGCCTCGGCAGGTCTAAATTTTGTTTAACAAAGAAATTATTATCAGGAGAAAATCATGGTTCTTAACACAATCAGAGAAGCCGATCTCAAGAACAAGAGAGTTCTTATCCGTGTTGATTTCAACGTCCCCCTCAAGGACGGCAAGGTTACGGACGCTACAAGAATCGTAGCCGCTCTTCCCACAATCAAGTACATTCTTGACCAGCCCGGTGCATCACTCGTGGTCATGAGCCACTTCGGACGCCCCAAGGGAAAGAAGAATCCGGACTTTTCCATGGTTCCGGTAGGAAAGAAGTTCGAGGAGCTTCTCGGCAGACCCGTCAAGGTTGCATCAGATGTCATCGGACCTGAAGTGAAGAAGGAAGTCGAGGCCCTGAAGCCCGGTGAGGTCCTTCTGCTCGAGAACGTCAGATTCTATCCTGATGAAGAGGCCAACAACCCCGAGTTCGCCAAGGAGCTTGCTTCCTACGGTGACCTCTATGTGAACGATGCTTTCGGAACAGCCCACAGGGCACATGCTTCCACTGAGGGTGTCGCACACTTCCTGCCTGCCTATGCAGGTTTCCTGATCGAGAAGGAAGTCAAGTTCATGGCTCCGCTTCTTGAGAAGCCGGACAAGCCCTTTGTCGCAATCATCGGCGGTTCAAAGGTTTCTTCCAAGATCTCCGTCCTGGAGTCTCTGGTCAAGACCTGTGACACAATCGTCATCGGCGGCGGTATGGCATACACATTCCTGAAGGTCCAGGGACACGCAATCGGAAAGAGCCTTGTCGAGGACGATTTCCTTGATACGGCAAAGAACTTCCTTGCTGCAGCTGCAAAGAAGGGCGTCAATGTCATCCTTCCTGTCGACCACGTCTGTGCCGACAACTTCGCAGAGGATGCAAAGCCCGTCACGGTTGATTCAATCGACATTCCCGAGAACCTCATGGGTATGGACATCGGTCCCAAGACCACAAAGGCAATCGTGGATGCCCTCAAGACAGCCAAGTCGGTTGTCTGGAACGGACCCATGGGTGTCTTTGAGTTCGCTTCATTCGCAAAGGGAACAGAGGCAGTGGCCAAGGCTCTTGCAGCTTCCGATGCCATCACGGTCGTCGGCGGCGGAGACAGCGTTGCAGCCATCAACAAGTTCGGTCTTGCAGACAAGATCAGCCACGTCTCCACAGGCGGCGGAGCATCACTCGAGTTCCTCGAGGGCAAGGTCCTTCCTGGCATCAAGGCTCTTGAGAAATAAGCATGATTTCAACTGCGATTTCCGTGCTTCGGCTCAACGCCTACCAAATAGGTATGTCGTTTCGCCTCATCACGGTCTCGCAGTGAACTAATGCTTATGATATTAATTGAATTTGGAGAAATAAGATGAGAAAGCTTTATATTGCAGGAAACTGGAAGATGAACCTTGTTCCCAGCGAGGCCGCAAAGTATGCAGCCGAGCTTGCCAAGGCAGCCAAGGATGCCAAGGTCAAGGTCATGATCGCACCCACATACGTGTGTCTGCCGGCTGTCGTTGAGGCAGTCAAGGGCTCCAATGTCATCGTTGCAGCACAGAACGTCAACGATCACGAGAAGGGCGCCTACACCGGAGAGATCTCATGCGCAATGCTCAAGGACATCGGTGTCAACACCGTCATCCTCGGACACAGCGAGAGACGCCAGTACTACGGTGAGACAAACGAGTTCATCAACAAGAAGGTCCTCTTTGCACTTGCAAACGGAATGGACATCGACCTCTGCGTCGGCGAGACCCTTGAAGAGAGGGAAGGCGGACGTCTTGAGAAGGTTCTGGCAGATCAGATCAACATCGGACTTGACGGCGTGACTCCCGAGCAGATGGCTCATGTCACCATTGCCTACGAGCCTGTCTGGGCCATCGGAACCGGCAAGACCGCAACACCGGCCGATGCCAACTCCGCACACGAGTACATCAGGGGCCTGATTGCCAAGAAATTCGGCAAGGCTGTTGCAGAAAATCAAATAATACAGTATGGTGGGTCAGTAAAGCCTTCAAATGTCAAGGAGCTTATGGCTTGCGAACACATTGACGGCGCGCTGGTCGGCGGAGCTTCACTCACACTCGAGCAGTTCCTCCCGATCATCAATTGCTGATTTATTATTGGTAGGTATAAAAAATGGCAGTATTAAGTATCATTCTTTTGGTTCTTTTTGTTCTTGTCAGTCTTTTCCTGATTTTCCTTGTCTCCATCCAGAGCGAGGATGATTCCGGACTTGGCGGAATCTTCGGCGGAAACAGCGAGTCTGCTTTCGGCGGAAGATCGAACAGGGTCATGAACAAGATCACAGGCTGGACTATTGCAGTATTCGTTCTGCTCGCAGTTGCAGTCGCATTCGTGAACAAGTCATCCGACTCTTCAGTTCTCAGCTCACTGAGCGAGAGGGCAGCCGCCACATCAACAGAGACTGCAGCTTCGACAACGAACTGACAGAAGATCGCGAATCAGAAAGGCCGCATATAACGTGCGGCCAATTTGTGTAAATAGGGGATAACATGAGAGTCTGCGTTTTGTATTGCGGAAGACAGCCTAACGACAGGAATCTGGCCGAGCTTGCATCAAAGCTTGCCGAAGGCATCGCATCCAACGGACATACCGTGGATGTCTTCGACATGAACCTGGAAATGGGCAAGATCATCTCGTTCTATGACTATGTGGCCGTCATCACCACAGCAGTATCGTTCTTCTCCAAGAACATCCCCGACAACGTGATGAAATTTCTCAAGGCTGCAGGCTCTGTATCCGGAAAGCGCTGCAGTTGTTATATAAGTAAGAATTGCGGGAGAAAGGGAAGAGTCCTTCAGACGCTCATGAATGCCATGGAGTCCGAGGGAATGTACCTCAAGGTATCCGACATCCTGCCCAACGGCAATTACGCATATGCAGTCGGAAAGAGACTGCATGTCGATCCCGCATTCAAGGAGTGAAGATGAAGAAAAGCATGATTCTTGTCGCCGCACTGCTGCTTGCAGTTGTTTTCGCGGTACCGGCATTCAGTGCAATTTCAACACCTATTGTCAGACTCAATCTGACAAAGACATATGTGATCACGCAGGAAATGCTCGACGCCAAGGTGGCCGAGTACAAGCAGGTCTATGAAAACGTTGACTCAGCCCAGGTGCTTGATGCCATGATTTCCGATGAGTTGCTTGCCCAGGCAATGGAGAGGGACGGCTATGTCCTTTCCGATGACCAGAAGAGCGAGCTTCTTGCCGCACAGAAGTCAAGCATCGAATCACAGCTGGGTATGAGCCTTACCGACGAGCAGTTCGCCTATGTCATCGAGACCAACTACGGCGTTGACCTCGATACCTTCAAGGAGTATCTGGCAGAGCAGTATCTGGTTCAGAACTATATCATGAACGCCAAAGCGGACATGTTCACGGAAGACAGCATCATGCCGACGACGTCGGAGGTCGAAGCCTTCTACAAGAAGAACAAGTCTTCATTCATCTCACCCGAGAACGTGAAGCTTGCCCACATCTTCTTCCAGTTCGGCGATGACAAGTCTGCCGCACTCAAGAAGGCAACCGATGTTGCAAATCAGATCAAGAACGGAAAGATCACGTTCGAGAAGGCCGTCACGACTTATTCGGAGGATACCGATTCAATCTCCACAGGCGGTGACATCGGCTGGCTGTCCATCAGCGATACCGACACCATGGCCTACATGGGAGAGAACTTCTTCGACAAGGTATTCGAGCTTGATGCTGGAGAGGTCAGCGGAGTAATCGAGAGTCTTGCCGGCTATCATATCGTCAAGGTATCCGTCCACAACGAGGCCAAGATCCTCGGAATCGACGAGAAGACATCGCCGACGGAGTCGACCACGGTTAGAGACTACATCACCAGCTATCTCTATCAGGAGAAGGCAAATGAAGTCTATCAGCAGGCATTCGTCTCACTTGTCGCCGACCTGAAGTCACAGGCATCGATCAAGTACCTTTGAGGAACATCTGAATGAAATCCAGGCATCTCGCTAGGGCAATCGCGGTCCAGACTCTCTATTCATTGGATTTCAACGGGAGGATACACGACTGCCCGCTTCCATACTCGGAAGGTTTTGCCGGATTCACCAAGGAAGAGCAGGACAAGCTTGAAAGTGATGTCGTGCTCTATGCCACATATCTGATAGACGGGGTTCTCACTCATCTTTCGGAAACCGATGAGATGATCAACCGTTTCTCGACCAAGAGAAGCATAGAGAACATCAATCTGGTTGACCGCAACATTCTCAGACTCAGCATCTACACCTTGCTTTACTGCAAGGACATACATCCGAACATCGTCATTGACGAGGCCGTGAAGCTCTCTCAGGAATACAGTACTGAAGTAAACTACCGCTTCATCAACGGACTTCTGGATACAGCTGTGAGGTTTTTGCATGATTCTTCTGAAAACTGAAGAGCAGATAGACGGAATACGCAAGTCCTGCAAGCTTCTGGCCCAGCTTCTTGATTCGCTGGACGGGAAGATCGTTGCAGGAATGTCCACATATGACATCGACCAGATGTGCCATGACTTCATCATAAAGCACGGCGGAAAGCCTGCCTTCCTTCATTACGAGGGATTCCCGGCAACGGCATGCGTCAGCGTGAACGAGGAAGTCATCCACGGAATCCCCAAGCGCAAGAAGATCCTTCAGGACGGTGACGAGGTCTCCGTTGACCTCGGAATCAACCTGAACGGCTATTTCTCCGACAGCGCAAGGACCTACCTCGTAGGCAACGTCAGGCCGGAGGTGAAGAAACTTGTTGAAGTCACGCGCGAGTGCCTGTACAAGGGAATAGCTGCGATTGACAAGCCCAAGGCACGCATCCAGGACATCGGAGCTGCCGTATACGAGCATGCCCACCGCAACGGTTTCGGAGTGGTGCGCGAGTACTGCGGACACGGTGTCGGGCTTCAGGTCCATGAGGAGCCTGAGATTCCCAACTATGTCAGCGTGTTCTCCGCCAACCCGAGGATCAGGGAGGGCATGGTGATTGCCATCGAGCCGATGATCAACCTGGGAAAGGACGGAATAATCGACATGCCGGACGGCTGGACCGTGATCACGGCCGACGGAAAACCTGCTGCCCACTGGGAGCATACTGTTGCAATAACTGCGAACGGACCCGAAATACTCACTCAGATCTGAGTGGGTATTTCTGTTTATATAGGGAGTTAAATAGGGAGGACCATATGAAAGAATTCATTCCGCATGATGTAATCAGAGACAGCGCTCTGAAGCTCGCACACAGGATGTACAAGGAAGACCATTTCATTCCTGACGTAATCTATGTTTCCCTCAGGGGAGGCGTCTACATGGCCAATGTATTCTCCGAGTATTACAAGATGGTCTGCATGCGTGAGCACAGACGCCCGGTCCTCTATGCCGCAGTCGTGGCACGTTCCTACAATGTCCTCAGAGACCAGACAAGGGTTCAGGTGGACGGCTGGACATATTCTCCCAAATACCTGCGCTCAGGCGACAAGGTTCTTCTTGTGGATGACATATTCGACACCGGAAACACCGTAAACGCACTGGCCAACGTCATCATGGACAAGGGCATTCCCCGTGAGGACCTCAAGATTGCAGTCTATGACTACAAGGTTCCCCTCTACAAGGAGACTCCGCCGCTTCCCATCCAGCCGGACTACTGGTGCCGCAAGCATGTTCTCAACAGCCCTGCCGACGAGAACTGGATCCATTACCTGTGCCATGAGTTCGTGGGTCTGACCGCCGATGAGATCGACACTCAGTTCGCCGATCCCGAGGTCCGCGCCATCCTTCACGAAGCAAGAGGCGAGTGAGCCCGGAATCAGTTGGAGCCGAGATTTCGTCCGCAGCAGTTCTTGTATTTTTTGCCGCTTCCGCAGGGGCAGGGGTCGTTGCGTCCTACCTTGGGGGCAGTCCTGACCACCTGTACGGGACGTACCGCACCGGCATTGGAACTTGCGCGTGCAGCTGCAGTCTGTGATGCCACCATGTTGCCGAACGATGTACTGGTTGCATGGCTTTCCATCATTTTCCTTGGCGCTGCCTGCTGACGGGGACCTTCCTGGCGGATCTGGACCCTGAGTACGGTCTTTGCAACCGAGCTCTTGATCTGGTCGATCATCTTGTCGAAAATCTCGGAGCCTTCCAGCTTGTACTCGACAAGCGGGTTCTTCTGCGCATAGGTCCTGAGTGAGACCGAATCCCTGAGATCTTCAAGTTCCTCAAGATGGTTCTGCCAGCGGGTATCGATGTTCTTGAGATAGATCTGCCTGATGAATGCAGAGAATACTTCCGGCCCGGTAATGGCAACCTTGGCGTCCACGATGGCCTTGACCGATGCCTTGATCCTGTCTGAAAGAGCTGCAGGGGAAGCAGAATCATCACCCGCGGCAGGTGTGTATTCGAATCCTATGCTGTCGAGCAGTGCCTGATGGAGCTCGGAGAGGTTGACGCCTCCCTTGCCCTGGGAATTCTCCACGGCAAAATCGATGTAATCGTCACATGCGTTCAGCGCACGTTCGATTATGTTTCCGTCGACAAGGATGGCATCCCTCTGGCTGTAGATGAAGTTCCTCTGCTCGTTGAGTACGTCATCATACTCGAGAAGGTGCTTTCTGATGTCGAAATTGCGCTCTTCAACACGCTTCTGTGCGGTCTCGATCACACGGCTTACCATGGAATGCTCCAGGGGCTCGCCCGAGTTCATTCCCAGGCGTCCGATCATGGCCTTGAGGCTGTCCTTTGCAAACAGGCGGAGCAGGGTGTCGTCAAAGCTGACGAAGAACCGTGATGTTCCCGGGTCTCCCTGACGTCCGGCTCTTCCGCGAAGCTGGTTGTCTATACGCCTTGACTCATGTCTTTCAGTACCCAGGATATAGAGACCGCCCAGGTTCTTTACTTCCTCGTAGGCGGCGAGCCACTGGTCCTTTGTCTTCTCGCGTGCGGCCTTGAGTTCTTCTTCGGTGGCCTCTGAACCGCAGATGCGCCTTGCAAGTGCATCCGGGGAACCTCCGAGCTTGATGTCGGTTCCACGGCCGGCCATGTTGGTAGCAACCGTGACGGCGCCCTTGGCACCGGCGTTCTCGATTATCGTTGCCTCACGGGCATGGTTCTTTGCGTTCAGGACCTCGTGGGGGATTCCCATCTTCCTGAGCAGTGCCGAGATGAGCTCGGACTTTTCGATTGAGACTGTACCTACCAGAATCGGCTGGCCGGTGGCATGCACGCGCTGGATCTCCTCACAGATGGCCCTGTACTTGAACTGCTCGTTCAGGAACACAAGGTCGTCCATGTCCTTCCTGATGACGGGAAGGTGAGTGGGGATGACCACGACATCAAGGTTGTATATCTGCATGAACTCGGTGGCTTCTGTATCGGCGGTACCGGTCATGCCGGAGAGCTTGTCATACATCCTGAAGAAGTTCTGGAACGTGATTGTGGCAAGGGTCTTGTTCTTGCCCAGGATCTTGATGTGCTCCTTGGCCTCGATTGCCTGATGCAGGCCGTCGGAGTAGCGCCGTCCGTGAAGGATACGTCCGGTGAACTCGTCGACTATCTGTATCTGGTTGTCTGCAATGACGTAATCGGTGTCCTTGTGATAGAGATGCCTTGCAACCATGGCCTGCGTGACATAGTGGATGTATTCGAAGTTCTCGTCATCGTACAGGGAACCCTGGATGATTCCGAATCGCTTCAGAAGCTCCTCCATGTGCACCATACCTTCTTTGGTGAACGAGACACGCTTGGATTTCTCATCCAGCATGAAGTCTCCTTCCGGCTCCAGCTTTGCGCCTTCCTCAAAGCGAGCAAAGGCCGATGCCACCGGGTACTCTCCGGTTTCCGGATCCTTCTCGCATTCCTTGAAATAGGAAGTTATCTTCTCGGCGTTGCGGGCAAGCTCCGTGTCATCGTCCGCAGGACCGGAAATGATCAGAGGTGTCCTGGCCTCATCGATCAGGATGGAGTCTATTTCGTCTATGATGCAGTAGTGGTGCCTGGGCTGGATCTTGTCCTGGGCGCGTAGCTTCATGTTGTCGCGCAGGTAGTCGAATCCGAACTCGTTGTTGGTTCCGTACGTGACATCGCAGCTGTAGGCCTGGCGGCGGCGCTCGTTGTCCATGTTGGAGACAATCACGCCCACAGTGAGGCCAAGGAAGTTGTAGATGGGACCCATCCATGAAGCGTCACGCTGTGCCAGGTAATCGTTGACGGTGATGATGTGCACGCCGTTGCCTTCAAGTGCATTGAGGTATCCGGCGGGAACGCTGGTGAGGGTCTTTCCTTCACCGGTCTTCAGTTCCAGGATCTTGCCTTCATGCAGGACAATGGCTCCCATGATCTGGACGTCGTAATGGCGCTCTCCCAGGACTCTGCGGGAGGCCTCACGTACAAGCGCAAAGGCTTCCGGCAGGATCTGGTCCAGTGTCTCGCCGGCCTTAAGGCGGTCACGGAACTTCTGTGTCTGGAGAGGGAACTCCTCGTCCTTGAGCCCCTGGGCCCAGCTCTCATATGAATTGACCTTGTCTACGATGGGACGCAGATGCTTGAGGTCCTTGTCTTTCTTGCTTCCGAATATCGCTGTCAAAATACTCATGCCCTAATAGTACTAAAAAAACGCACAACAGGATAGTCAGTTATGCGGCTGTTGTGTATAATAAGTGTGTATATTTGACACAGTTTCAGAGGGGTATCTGATGAAATATCTGACGGTATTGGATTACATTCTCTTCATAATCTTCATGATCGGAGGAATCTGGGGAGCAATCAAAGGCTTCATGGACGAGATTTCGAACAAATTCGGCTACGTCCTGGGATTCATCCTTGCGCTGATGTATACCCATCTGCTCAGCCCCGTGTTCATGGACAAGCTGGGATTCCCCAAGTGGGTGGCTGCCTTTGCGGCATACTTCGTCATCTTCGTGGCAGGCTATCTGATCATGAGGGCCTTCGGTGCCATACTCAGCAACATCATAGACACTGCAAACCTGACCGTGGTGGACAATCTGCTGGGATTCTTCCTGGGCCTGCTTGAGGCGTTCTGTCTGTTTGCGGCTTTCGAGTACATCCTTGGCTACCAGAACCTGTTCAACCTGAAGAAGCTGTTCGACGAGAGCCTGTTCTCAAGCAAGCTGATCCAGCCGTTTGCTGAGCTCTGTGTTTCGACCATAAAGAACATAATGTGAGGCCGCCATGCCTGAGAAAGTGATTCTCGGCGGACTGGACCGCACGCAACCCGAAATCGCCGCACAGCTTGAGGATCTTGCATCCTCCGGATCATTTCCAAATGCAGTGCTATTCTCCGGGAACCCGTTCTCCGGACGCATGTTCGCAGCACGCAGGGTCTGCGAGAGACTGCAGATTCCCGATGAGAATGTTGTCATCATCTCTGACAGAAATCATGCATACAGGATCCGTACTGCGCTTGAACTGTACCGCAGGCAACGCAATCTCAGTTCAAAACGTTTCCTGACAGAGAGCATCTCCATCCTGCTCCAGCAGTATCACGGAGCCATGATGGATGCCCAGAGCACCACGGCAGGAAAGAAGAAGTTCTCTGACGCCGCTGAAGTCAGCGACATGCTGAGGGAACTGGAGACAACCGATGACAACGGTGCCGCTGCAATTGCTGACAAGCTTGAAAAAGCTCTGTCACCGCTGATGGATTCCAACAGGACGGCATCCGTAACGATAGGGCAGGTGCGCGCAATCAGGGACTGGTGCAGCACCTCATCCATGGACGGAGTGCAGAAGTTCGTGGTCATAGAAGGCCTTGAGAACGCAGGTGATTCTGCCGTCAACGGCCTGCTCAAGACGCTTGAGGAGCCACCGGAGGGCAGCCATTTCATCCTGATTTCATCAAACTCCGGCCGCATCCCGGCCACCATCCTCAGCCGCGTGCGCAAGTTCCGCTTCCGCGACGAGACTCCCGATATGAAGAAGACGATCCTGAATTCACTGTTCGTGGACCCGTCCAAATACGACAGCCTTGAGGAGTTCTTCCTTGAAGGAAGCGGAATCAATGACAAGCTGCTGTCAGAGAGCGCCACGGCACTTCTGATGAAGCAGCCTATGGACATGCCTGCGCTGGTGAGCGAGCTTGAGAAGAACCAGGGCTGGGACAGATTCTTTTCCCTTGTACTGGACCGCATCCACACGGCCTTCATGGAGGGCCGGCTGGAGCAGCGCAGGGCGGAGTACCTGATGAATGCCGTAAACGATGCCGTGCTCAAGGGCAGGACGTTCAACCAGACAAAGCGTCTGACCTTTGACTATGTGGTCTACAGGGTGCAGGAGGTCAACAGATGAGCCAGTTCGTCAAGAAGGCATCCAGCAAGATAGAAAAACTCTCCAACGAGGAGATCCTGAGGATAATCGAGTCCCAGAACACGGAGCTCAAAATCCGCAACATGATACTTGACAACCTGATTGCAGGATGTCTGATGGTATCGCCCGACGGAACAATAATGTACATGAATTCGGCTGTTGCGGACCTTACATCTGTTTCCGCAAGGAAGAAATATATCGGGCTCAACATCTCCCGCGTCTTCATGGATTCCGAGGTCCTGGCCTTCATACAGAAGTCCATAGCCTCCGACGGCAAGACCGGCGAGGAGTTCTTCGAGACCGAGGTCCCCGGCGGCGGAACCAAATCCATCAGCTGCACGGCCGAAAGACTATCTGATCCTGTCTGCACTCTGTTCGTGTTCAGGGACATCACGTTCATCAACAGGTTCAAGGAGGAGTTCCGCAAGAACGAGAGCCTTGCGCAGATGACCACCATGGCCGCAGGCGTGGCACATGAAATAAAGAATCCCCTGGCATCGATTTCCATCTATCTCCAGCTGATGGACAAGCTGATGGAGAAGAACGGCTCCATGACCCGTGAAGAGGCCCGCAAGTACCTTGATGTGGTGGAAGAGGAGGTTGAGCGCATCAACAAGATCGCCGTGGACTTCCTTTTTGCGGTAAAGCCCATGAAGGTGAACCTCACTGCATGCAGCGTAAACGACATAGTGGACAAGACCGTGAACGTGGTGGGTGCCGAACTGAAGGACAAGGGAATCACGCTCACGCTTCATCTGGCCACATCGCTTCCAAAGGTCTTTGCCGACCCGGCGCTGATGGAGCAGTCGCTTCTGAATCTGGTCAAGAACGCCATGCAGGCAATGCCGGAAGACAGAAGGCATCCGGAGATCACCATCAGCACATACATCGAATCCGACATGGTCAGGATATCCGTGCAGGACAACGGCTGCGGCATGACCGAGGACCAGATGAGCAAGATATTCGAACCTTATTACACGACAAAGAGTTCCGGCACCGGCCTGGGACTGACTGTCCTGTTCAAGATAATGAAGCAGCACGGAGGGGACGTCACCGTCCATTCCGTCTACGGCGAGGGCTCTGAGTTCATCCTCCAGATTCCCGTACCGCAGAACGAGCGCTTCAGGCTTCCGGGAGGTCAATCATGAAGAGAACCATACTTGTAGTCGATGACGAGAAATACATCCGCGAAGGTCTTGTTGCCGCCCTTGAGATGGACGGTTACACCGGACTGCAGGCAGAGAACGGCAAGGCCGCCTGGGACATCATCAATTCCGAACCTGTGGACATGGTGATCACGGACCTCAGGATGCCGGACATGAGCGGTAGCGAGCTTCTGAAGAAGATCTACACCACTTATCCCACCATCCCCGTAGTAGTGCTCACCGGTCACGGAACCATAGAGGATGCCGTTACGGCCATGCAGAACGGTGCCGTGGACTTCCTGACCAAGCCCGTGAATCTGGACCATCTGTCTGTCCTGATCAAGCGGTCTCTGGCCGGTAAGGACATGGCGGAGAAGAACCGCGAGCTGAGGGCAGAACTGGAGAACCTGCGCCGGAAGAACGGTTATTCCAAGATCATCGGCAAGAGTCCCAAGATCCAGAAGCTCATAGAGACCATCCAGCAGATAGCTCCGTCCAGGGCAAGCGTCCTGATCACGGGAGAAAGCGGTGTAGGAAAGGAGCTTGTTGCCGATGCCATAGTCAGCTACTCGGACAGGAAGGACAAGCCCTTCATCAAGGTCCACTGCGCCGCACTGAACGCAAACCTGCTTGAAAGCGAGCTGTTCGGACACGTCAAGGGCGCATTCACCGGTGCCGTTGCGGACAAGAAGGGCCGCTTTGAGCTTGCCGACGGCGGTACCATATTCCTTGATGAAATCGGAGAAATAGACCAGAGCACTCAGATAAAGCTTCTGCGCGTACTTCAGGAACGCGAGTTCGAGAGAGTGGGAGGAGAGAAGACAATCAAGACGGATGTCCGCGTGATTGCGGCAACCAACAGGGACCTTCAGGAAGAAATCCGCAAGGGCAACTTCAGGGAAGACCTCTACTACCGTCTGAACGTGGTCAGCATCAACGTCCCGCCGCTCAGGGAGCGCAAGGAGGACATCTTCCTGCTTGCGACATCGTTCCTGAACGAGTTCAACAAGGAAAACAAGAAGAGCATTGAAGGCTTCTCCAACGAGGCCAGAAGCGCCATCACCGCCTATGACTGGCCCGGCAACATACGCGAACTCCGCAACTGCGTGGAAAGCGCCGTTGTCATGTGCCGCACATCCCAGATAGAGCTTGCCGACCTTCCGCCTGCAGTCAGCAGGGCAAGGACCGGAAACACAATAGAGATCGAGCTGGGCACTACGATGGATGAGGCGGAGAAGAAGATCATCCTGGGCACCGTGGCATACTGCAAGGGCAACAAGTCCAAGGCCGCTGATGTGCTGGGGCTGGGACGCAAGACCATCATCCGCAAGATGCAGGAGTACGGGCAGACGGCGGAAGCAGAATGACAGGCGACCAGATCTACCGCATATTCGACCACGACGGCCTCCTCAGTTCCAAGATAGATACCTTTGAGTTCCGCGAAGGCCAGCTCCTCATGGCGCTGGACGTGCTGTCCTGCTATGAGAAGAACGCCGTGGCGGCAATAGAGGCGGGCACCGGAATAGGAAAGAGCTTTGCCTATCTTGTTCCCGCGCTGTACTACGCATTCGATGATGAGTCCGACAGGACCGTAATAGCAACGTCAACACTCAACCTTCAGAAACAGCTGCTTGAAAAGGATCTTCCCACGCTGTTCAAGGCACTGGGCAGGGACTGCAAGGTTGCAATTGCCGTAGGCAGAAACAATTACCTTTGTCTCAGGCGCCTTGCGGAGCTTGTCAGGGACAATGAACTGTATGCCTATGACGGCGTGTCGGAGGTCTCCAAGCTCAACAGCTTTGCGGCCGAGACTGAGACCGGACTGCGTACAGAGGTTCCCGGACGTTTGGATTTCCAGGTGTGGTCTTCAGTATGCTCTGATTCCGATTTCTGCCAGGGCGGAAAGTGCCCTTACTTCAACGAATGCTTTTACTTCAAGGCAAAGAAGAAACTTGCCGATGCCTCGATCATCATCTGCAACCATCATCTGCTGTTCGTCGACAGCAACACACGCTATGAAAACTCCATAGGCTATGACGAGGATGCCATACTGCCTCCGTTCAGACACCTTGTGGTGGATGAGGCGCACAACATGGAGCGCCACGCCACGGACCTTTTCACAAGCACTTACTCCAGCTATTCGCTTCGCCGTCAGATGGACCACATCTATGACAACCGCGGCATAAAGGGCATAGGATCGGGCAGAATCCTGGATGACCTTCTGCCGTTCTGCTCTGACAGGAACCTCTATCAGGAAATCCTTGATTTCTACGTCCTTGTACGCGCCAAGGCTGATACTCTGAACATGGCCACTCTCAACCTGCTGGATTACAACAAGCTTGCCCATCTGCTGTGCACCAAGAAGAACATGGCGCGCATAATAGCAGAAATCGGGCCCGCCGCGCAGGAAGTCATAGACAACGGCGGCCGCCTTCTGGCAAGGCTGAACAGCTTTGCATCCAAGCTGGACATGGAGGAATCCCAGAAATTCAGGGCCGACGAACTATTGGTCCACATCAACAGGATATCGGACATCATAGGCCTTCTGTGTACCTTCATGGACCTGCCCAAATGGACTGACGACATCCATTATCTCGATATCGAGCAGCATGCCGGAAACCGCTACGTGACGTTCAACATCGCTCCGCTTGAGGTTTCGGAGGTTCTTGCGGACGCACTTTTCAGGAAGCTCGATTCCGTCATCTGCACCAGCGCCACCATGGACCTTCATGATGACTTTGCCTACTGGTGTTCAGGGGTAGGGCTTCCGGTCCAGGGCAAACCGTTCCTTCACAAGGTCTACGATTCGCCGTTCGATTACAGAAGCCGCCTGATGCTGCTGACGCCCTTTGACACTCCAACGTTCACACGGGAGAACGAGGAGGAATATGCGGCATTCACATGTGAAACCGTCTATGATGCGGTATCCAGTTCCGGCGGCGGAGCACTTGTGCTGTTCACAAGTTTCCGACTGATGGACTATGTCTATGAGCGCCTCAAGCCCCGTTTTGCCGTCATGGGCCTCAATACGCTCAGGCAGGGCGATGCCGACCGCTACGCGCTTCTTGAGCAGTTCAAGGAAGACACGGACAGCGTTCTGTTTGCAACAGACAGCTTCTGGGAGGGTGTGGATGCTCCGGGCAATACCTTGCGCATGGTCATCATCACCAAGCTTCCGTTCCGCATGCCGGACGACCCGATCTACAAGGCACGCTATGCCAAGCTGGAGGAAGACGGCAAGAGCGGGTTCTACAGCCTGTCGCTGCCCGATGCCACAATGAGGCTGAAGCAGGGGTACGGACGCCTGATGCGCCATACCACTGACAAGGGAATAGTGCTTATACTTGATTCAAGGATCGTCTCGAAGGGTTACGGCGCCATGATGCTGCGTTCGCTTCCCGAGAGCTATCATCCGGAGACTGAGACCAAGACGCTTGGCCAGAAGATAGAGGGGTTCCTGTTCTGATGTTCAGAGATGTGCTTGTAACTGCATTGAAGGAAAGAGGATGTCTCACAACCCAGGAGATCTACTTGCTGTTTGCGGACATGAATCCTCGTACCGTGAGCTGGCATCTGCACGAAGAGTTGGGGAAGGGAACAGTTGTACGTCAGAAGCATGGCGAGTATGTGTTGTCTGCATCCATTCCGGAGCAGGAGGAACGGTTCGGCAACATCCCCGAGCTCAGCAGGAAGGCCCATGAGATGCTGGGAAAGTCCGGCTATGATTTCTATCTCTCAGGCCTTGACTGCATGAACGGCCTGGGCTTCAGGGTCGACGGCTCCTATCCCGTGATAGTCTGCACGCGTGCAAATACGGTCAAGGACGTGCAGCTGTTCCTGATGCGTGAGTTCGACCTTGCCATAACGGAAGAAGAGTTCGACCTTCTTGCAGACCCTGCCGTACGCAACAGAATCCAGTTCGTCGTGCTGTCTGCAGATGATTTCAGCCTGCAGAAAGACGGATTTGCCTATGCCGAGAAGGCCTTCGTGGACCTGTATTATTGCGTTACACGTCTTGAGTATCCTCTTTCTGTATCGGAACTTCCTCACGTTCTGAGCCTTATAGTCCCCAATGCCTTCCGCTTCAGACGTGCAACACGAGACCGCGGTCTTTCAAACGAGCTCAACTTCCTTCTGTCCTACAACAGGGATTTCGTAAAGGCATTTGCCGATTTCATCTGATTGTATAAAAAACCAGACCCGTAGGTCTGGTTTCGTTCGATGCTTGTCGAATGATCAGCCGACGATTGCGAGCACGTC
>JAJBWA010000178.1:0-3929 GCA_031935845.1 bacterium
CAGCATTCGATCACGCAGTGTACGAATGCGAGACAAAAGATAGGTATGGCCTTTCCGATGTCCAGCTCTATCTGACGTCCGGTATTGCATTTTTCAGTAGAGAAAACATCTGACCTGTATTTTTCGATAATATTGCTCATTCTACCAAATCATACCCCCACAACTGCCGGTCATGCAACAACCGTTCAAATCAAATACTTCTCGATGATCCTGTCTATCTCCTGCGGAAGCAGCGGATGTCTTGAATCTTCATGGGTAACTATCAGATCCTCGCCTATAACATATCCCGCATCCAGAATCCTCATGAATCTGTTGAAATTCTTCCTGCAGTATTCTGAATCATCCATTTTCCCCAGATGCTCCCAGAATATCGCCTTACGTGTTCTTTTGTTGAGTACGTAGAAATCGGGATGAAGCGTATCTTCCGCTTCCGGACTGAAACCTAGGGTCTCGTATCCGATTACCATTCCGAACTCATCATAGACCGGCCTTGACTCATCAATGACCACTTCCGGCGTGAACGCTATTTCATAATGATAAGGGATTCCATTTGCATAACGCCGGTCGGCAATCATGACCTCGCTCTTGGAACCGACATAATCCCCTCCCATGGTCTCGTACTTATGGTAGTCGTCTTTCTTGTGTGAGCGCCACTTCTTTACTATGTCGTTTCCCTTTTGCCACTTTCGAGCATAGCCTTCATTCGTAAGCTCGGACAGCACTGCATTTTTCTTTATCGCTTCCGGAATCCTCTCTTCCACCTTGCCGATATCCGATGCCTCCGGATCTTTCCCCAGTATGGCCAGGCAGGCATCGATCTGTTTCTTCTCCTTCACGGCCGCAGATCTGATTTTCTTGGCATAGTATGCAGTTGACAGCTGCTTTATCTGCTTCTCATCTGACTGACTGACAAAAAAACGACTCCCGTTTTCCGTATGACAATAGAACGCTGGTTTCCCGCGTATGATCTTGAGATGCAGACTCCTCCCGGGGGCAACAGAGAGAGCTTTGTCTGCATTTTCAATGACACTTTTGAGGTTCTCGTCCTTCTTCTTAAGTTCTTTGATGATTTCGCTTTTGTCCACGCTTCCATTATGCAACCTTTTTGCGTATTATCATAGTGAAAGGTTGCATTCTGTAACCTTTTTCTGAAAAAAAGCCGAGAAAGGTTGCATGGAGCAGCGCCATGGAAACGAACACGATGTCAGAAGCCATAAAAAACCTCCGGTCAGAGGATTTCCGGCCGGAGGTGTATATCAAAATGACATCGTTATTCGTTATGTTTGCGGACCAGCATGACAATGCCTATGGCAACAAGAAGAACCAGAACATAGATTCCGATCAGAATCCAGTTTTCGCTCTTGGACTGAGAGCTCCCGAAGCCCTGCGGCATGGAGAAGGACTTTCCGAAATCCATGCCTGAAGGCATAGTTCTCTGCCCTTCCGTGCCGGAAGACTGCTCAGAAGCCGGCTGAGAAGACATCTGTGGAGGCTGCTCTGCCGTCATCTGTGCCGGTTGCCCATCCGTCGCCTGCGCAGACTGTTGCATGGGCTGCTGAGCCGTCTGCTGAGACGTATGCTGCCCGGATGAAGAACTGCTTGGGAACGATCTTCCCGAAGAGCTTCGGTCCGAAGACGGTCTGCCGGATGATGTGGGATCGAAAGACCCGATGCTGAAGCTGTTGCCGCCTCCGAAACCTCCGCCGAAGCCGCCACCGCCGGTGCCGCCCATCGAACCCATCGACGAGACATTGAGGCCTGATGCATCGACAAGCGATGCACTTGCGCTTCTCTGTCCGTTGGATGTTGACGGGATCGTTCCGTCCAGCTGGCCGCGGATGCTCTGGCCGCGAAGTGTGCAGTACGACTGCAGCGTGGCAACGGCCTGGTCGAATTCCTCTGCGCTGTAGAAGGAGTTCTCATCCTTTTCCACATAGGGGCGGATTATCTCAGCCACGCGGGCGATTTCCTTCTCAAGCCATCCGCTTTCGATATATTCGGAAATGAAGCGGCTGTATGTCTCGTGGTACTGCTCGAGTGCCTGCTCGTCCTCGAAGATCCAGCCGATGAGCGGGCGGTCGCTTGTACTTCCGTTGGTCACCGGGGTATCGATCGGGCTGTTTACAAGCGATGTTCCGTCCGAACCGTTCATGCCTCCGAAAGCCAGGTTGTAGTCCCAGGGGATGATGGCAAACTGCCCGTCTTCTTCGTAGAGGTAGTAGTTGTGGACCATCATTCCGGTGTAGCTGTCGCTGTTCTGCAGGAAATCGTGCACGGCAAGATAGTTGATGACTTCATCGGTGAAGACCACATTCTCAATGTCCTCTCCGGAACTCAGCTTCTTGAGGGCGTTTATGAGACGCTTCTTGTCGGTTTTCGAAAGCTTGGTCTTGGCATTGTTGAAGATGTTCGAGTAGCTGTCTACATCATCGTCGATATACTGAAGCTTGACGTCGCTGCTGCCCATGCCGAAGTTGAAGTTGCCCGCAAAGCCTGCAATGGAGAAGCCGCCCATTCCGCCTGCTCCCGGGAATCCCGAGCTGGAAGAATCCGAAGAGGAGAAATCTCCTGAGGGCGGAGTCATGCCAGCGAAGTCCGAAACATTGACATCAGAAGGCATATTGCCGGAGAACATGCTCATATCCGAAGGCATCTGACCTCCAGACGGCATATTACCTGTAGGCATGGTTCCGGAGGGCATCTGACCACCTGAAGGCATGCTGCCTGACGGCATACTACCTGACGGCATAGTGCCCGAAGACATATCACCTGAAGGCATGCTCATGCCGGACATGATGCCGCCGGGGAAAGACATTCCCGAAGGCATGGAAGTGCCTGAGAATCCCGAAAAAGCGGAGAAGTCTGCTCCGGAGAATGACTGTGTGGCATCGGTCTGTGCGGCCGGCTGTGCGGCGCTCTGATCCGAAATCGTGCTTTCGTCATCGTCCACGCGGAACTGCTCGAAATCGAATTCACGACCGTTTCCTCTTCCGCCTCCGAAGCTCATGCTGTCGGGCTTGTAGAGCTCGCCGCGCGTCATGTTGTTGCGCTCCATGAAGCTGTCCTCGACTCCCTCCACGGCAAGATAAAGGCCCCAGGCCTCGCCGTTGACCGAAATCTCCACATAGCTGCAGAGCGGAGACGGCACGTCCATCTCACCCATCAGGGTGTAGGCAAGGTAGTCCTTCATCATCGTGGCGTCGTAGATGAGGTTGTTCAGGCTCAGCTTGTCCAGTCCGTTGTAGAGCTTGCCGTCCACGAAGTGGTCGAACTCGATCTTGAGGGAGTATTTCTCACTGCCCTGGCTGGCAACCGACGAGAGGGAGGTGTTGCCCTTTGCGCGGATGCCGACGTTCCTGATTTTCTGACCGTCGATCACCACATCGCAGGTGACATACTCCTCGTTGGTGGCAGTCTCGATGAACTGCTCCCAGTCATCAATCTCGATGTTTATGGTGTGGACATAGCTTTTGTCGAAGAGGCTTTCATATCCCATTTCAACTGTCTTCTGCCTGCCCTCGGCCGCTTTGGACACCCAGACCACTACGGCCAGGATGAGCATCACGCCCAGGCATATGCAGCAGATCAGATTGACGGTCTTGCTCTTGACCATATATCACCCCATGTAGTCGCCGTTGTAGCTTACCAGAACAGCACTGTTGACCTTGTCCATGCCGGACAATGTGGTAACGAAAGCGGTATCGTCGCTCTTGAGATTGACCTCGCATGTGAGCTCGACACTCCCCTTCTGGGCGGATTTGCTCTTGACGACAACCTTCTTGACCTGGGTCTTGAGGTACTCGCTGACCTTCTTCTCGGTCTCGGCATCGGCACAGGAAACCACGAGGATGAAAGGCTTCTCGATTGACTTGCGGTTGCAGAACACGATCATGATCAGTCCGATGATGACGCTGCCGACGATTGCGAGC
>JAJBWA010000179.1:0-11172 GCA_031935845.1 bacterium
AATCCCAAGCATATGCCGGATATCATAGACTGTACGGATCTGGTCGGCGGATTGACAGAGAAGGCGGCAGATGATCTCGGCCTGGTGAAAGGCACCCCGGTATTCGGAGGTGGCGGAGACATCACGTTCGTGAATATCGGCGCCGGCTGTACAAGACCTGGTGATACACATATGTATGTGGGAACATCGGGATGGGTGTCGACCTTCATGGACTATCAGACAGTTGACGTCAGTGCCATGATTGCCGGAGTCATATCGGCAAAACACGGGTACTACAATTATTCTGCTGAACTGAGAACGGCCGGGAAGTGCTTTGAATGGGTCATGAACCATCTGGCACTGGATGAGATAGGCGTTTATCTGGAAAAGACCGAGATTACGGATGTCGAGAGCAGATACCTGAGTCTTTATGATTATCTGTCAGAGGAGGTCAGCAAGGTTCCGCCCGGAGCAAACGGCGTGATCTTCACCCCTTGGCTGCATGGCAACCGCAGTCCGTTTGAAGATTCCAATGCGGGAGGGATGTTCTTCAACATCAGGATCGACAACGGCAAGAGGGACATGATCCGTGCAGTGCTTGAAGGCATCTGCTATAATCTCCGTTGGATTCTGGAATGCATGGAGAAAAAGGCGAAGACCTCTGATCCGATCAGATTCATCGGCGGCGGAGCGTTGTCGCCCGTTACATGTCAGATGCTTGCTGATATCACCGGTCGGACGATAGAAACCGTGGATAATTCACAGGAGTCCGGGGCAGTCGGAACGGCGCTTGCCGTTGCGGCGGGCATCAAGGGGGTTGATGTGCTGGAGTTCGCACGTCAGCTTGTCAAAGCCAATCACTCCTATAGACCCAATCCTGAAAACAGGGAAATATATGACCGTAATTACAGGGTGTTCAAACGCCTGTATAAGAGCAATGCCCGCAACTTCAGGGACCTGAACGGCTGATGCCGGCTTCCGCCTGATTATTGTTTTCTTTTGGCCAGTTCTTCCTTTATGGCGTTGAATCTGTCCCTTCCCATGTTGGCTTTGTAGGCGCAGATTATCGAGATCACGAAAATCGCTATCGGAAGAGTACAGAAGATGATCCTGACAGCGTCCTGCGCCAGCTGAGACTGAACGTATGAGTAAACGACTTCGCCCGTAGTTTCGTTGAGGAAAGGAGTCTCCTTGTACCCGAACACCTGCAGGAGAAGGGATACGAGCGCCAGCGCGACGCCGTTCGAAAGCTTGTAGACGAAGCTCTGTACGCCGAAATACGCTCCTTCCCTGCGCACTCCGTATGTATATTCGTCAAGCTCGACAATATCCGGAATGGAAGCGTACGGAAGGATCTGGATTCCGCTCATTCCGCATCCGACTACGAATACGGCAATCAGCAGGACTATTGAAGTTCCTGAAGAAAACAGCTCTCCCATCGAAGCGGTGGCGGACTGATACATTTCACCTTTGAACGAAGGGACCATCAGGGCGATTACAAGTCCGACGGAAGTGAGAATCACCGAAAGCATGTACACTCTGTGTTTTTCTTTTCTCGCCGACAACTTGTCCCACACAACCGATGAAACCATTGCCACAATCAGGGGAATTGCCACGAAGATCATTGCAAGAATGCCGTCTGGAGCATATCCCAGACTGTCCTGGATGTAGAACATGAACAAGGTCAGAAGAACATCGAAACCCAGCATGCTGGTCAGGTAATACGCCGTCGTGTATCTGAACTCCTTCATTTTGATGAACTGTGACAGCGTCCTGAACAGCCCGTACGGGTTTTTCTCTTCGCTACCCGTATATCTTTCCTTGACCGTAAGTCCCGAAATCAGCATGGTCACGGCGGCGATAAGACCGAATATCGCGCTTGATATCAGGTACGAGTTCTTGACCGCTTCAAAACGGCCGTACCCGGCTTCGATGAACATTTCCGAGAATATGGTGTTTTCTCCGGCAAACAGGCCGAACAAAGCGGCGCCCAGGATCAGACCCACGTTGGCAAGAATTATCCTTACGGTAGTCAGGCTGCTTCTCTGGTCATAGTTGTCCGTGATATTTGCCGTCAGGGAGTTGTACGGAACGTACACTATCGTAAATGTAGTGTTGTAAAGGCAATATGCCATCAGATAATAAATGACTTTGAAGAACTGGGACGTTTCCACGGAGAAGGGGCAGAGCCACAATAGGATGAACATCATTCCGAACGGAACGGCTCCGAATATCATGTAGACACGTCTTTTCCCGAATCTGGATTTGGTATTGTCGCTTATCCGTCCCATCCACACGTCCGTTATCGCGTCCCAGAACTTCGAGACCAGAAAGACGAGCGATGCAAGAGCCGGTTTGAGTCCGCCGACGCTGACCATGAAGAACAACAGATAGAAAGATGCCGCGGCGAGCAGGATATTGGCTGACAGATCTCCTATGCCATAGAAGAATTTTTCCTTACCTTTTATCTTAACGTTGTTTTCCATACTTTCCTTCTCAGCTGTTCAATTCCCTGATGTTTTTCTAGTCTTCTTTCAGGTGGATGTTCCATCCTGTGTCGATCTTCTTCTTTACCTTTGCCATGGTCTCCTTGTCCATGTCCGGCCAGTCTGTGACGGTGCTGGCCTTGTTGGTCACCAGATGGGCCTTTTCTGCACACAGGGCAAGGGGAGTGTCTGCAAGTGAATCGGAGTAGAAGTTGTCTATCATCGGGAAACCGTGGTCGATGATGTACTTTGCCTTTTCCTTGGCATACATCAGGTTGTTCGTGAACACCCCGAATTCGCGGTCGAATTCCGAGGCCATGAAGTTCACGCCAAGGCGCCTTGCTATTGGTCCTATGATGCAGTCGGGCGATGCGCTGAGGATCAGGTCATCAGGCCGCTTCTGTGCCAGGTACCATGCGGAGATCTTCTTCTGGTTCTTGTCCCAGTAGCGCTCGATCTGGACGTCGAAGTCATCGATCTGCGTCAGGAAGCTGAAGAGCTTGCGCTGCATCTGTGAATTCGTGATCTTTCCCTTCTCGCACAGGATGAAGCTCCTGATGGCCTTGGGGAAGAAGGTGAACCACATCTTGGGCCTGCGCCTCATGCACCAGAAGCAGAAGCCTATGGTGCAGTCGCCGGGAAAGATGGTGCCGTCAAAGTCATATACGTTCATCTTGATTCTCCTCTGGAAAAGCGGATCATGTTCCGGTTGTAGCCGGTGGTCACCAGGTATGCCTTCTCTTCCTCATGGGCCTTCATGAGCCCGTTGAGAACGAATCCGCTCAGACCCTTTATCTTGAGATCGGGGTCGGTGATGTCGAAGAGAAGTCCGGAATCACGCAGTATCAGAAGAACCGAATCGGGCTTGAAGAACAGTGAAAGTTCCATAAGGACAGGCTTCTTGGACTTCCTGTTCATCTCCAGGATGGTCAGGCCTATCTCTTCAACGAAAAGCGATGCCCGGGTTGCGGTGACATCCGGATATTCATGATGCTTCAGGATGTTTCCGACACGCTCGGACAAGGCTGCGGCGTTCTGAGGTGTCAGGATGTCGTCCATGACTTCGATTTCCGTTTCCATGTCCTTGAGCAGGAACGGGAAGTTGTCCTTTCCGAACTTCAGACGGACAAAGAGCATGGCCGCAGACAGTGCAAGCATGGGAGCCGCGACGAATCCGGCCCACATTCCGTTGAAGCCGAAGAGGGTAGCCCCGAGTATCGGGAGCAGGATGTACAGAAGGCCGTTCTGGAAACATGCGATGCATGTAGCCATGCCTATGCGGTCCATCAGCATGTAGTACGAAGTCGTAAGCGAGACAAGGCTGCAGAACACGAACCCGAGGGAAACTATCCTGAGAGCCGTAACCGACGGTGCCAGGGCCTGTCCTCCCGTTATGCCGAACAGGGCGCAGAACTGTCTTGCGAATATCCAGATGAGCGCAGTGGCAACCAGGCCTTCGATTATCGCAGCCAGGATTCCGGATTTCATCACACGTCTGATCAGTCTGTGGTTTTTCTCTCCGTAGTAGGTGCCGATCAACGGCTGCATGGCCATTCCCACACCGTCCATCACCACTCCGAACTCAATCAGGCTTACCACAACGGCAAGCGTTATCTGTCCGCTCTGGCCGAAACGGCTGGAGACGAAGCCGATCATGACATAGTCCATGAGGCCCCAGCAGATGTACACGGAGGAGTCCACTATGCTGTAGCGCGATGTCAGAAGGAAATCCCTGAAGGAGAGGTGCCACACGAAGTGAAGGGTGTTTTCCTTGCGGAAATAGTGCCAGAGGCAGGTGATGATGCCCAGGCTGTTGCCTATGACGGAGCCCAGTATGATGCCCTTCATTCCCAGGAATCTTGTCAGGATTATCGAACAGATGATGTTCCCGCCTATCTGGAAGCCGTAGCAGATGTTGTTGCACAGCTCGTCGCCGTCACTGTAGACCATCTGCTCCAGGTAGAAGATGACGATCGTCAGGAATGCATTGATCGGCACAAGGCTGTAGTACTGAAGTGCCTTTTCAAGGATTTCTCCGGTGATGCCGCTCAGGTTGAAATAGGCATTGCGCAATACAAGGATCAGAAGAGCTGAAATCAGTCCCAGTCCTATGCTGACTATCAGGCCCTGGCCGTAGATCTCGTCAGCCCGCTTCTTTCTCATGGCTCCGATTTCGCGCGTGAATACTATTCCCACTCCGGTGGATACGAGGTCTCCGAAGAAGGTGACTATGGCCGTGACGGGGGTTATGGCGTTGATTCCGGCAACGCCTGCTTCACCGATGAAGTATCCGGCTATGATGCTGTCGCTGAGCAGCATGAGATACATGACTGCCTTCGTGAATGTTCCGGATATAAGCATGGATCTGAATTTCTTTTCGCAGAAACCGCTCATTGTCTTGCCTCTTTGCCTATGTTATCACACTTTTTCACGCAACTCGTTGAAAGCATATATCTGATAGTAGATTTCCCTGCGGCCCTCCGTGATCAGGTACTGCAGGCGGTCGCGCACCTGCGGTGCAGACAGCGCCGCCACGACTTCTGCGGCGTAGTGGGTACCCGCTCCGGCCTGGAACTCGGATGTCAGCTGGTCTATGTTCTTCCCGCTGTTGTAGGGCCTTCCAAGGAAGTCCGTGGCAGCATCGATCGAATCCGCTATGGAGATTATGTCCGCAAACGGGCGGTTGTTCGTGTGCTTTACGGCGGGGTAGCCGTGCTTGCCGTCGTGCCACAGATGGTGAGTCATGGCGATGTCGCGGATGCAGATGACCTTCTGGTCATTCTCTTCACTGTTGTTGTAGATGGCGTTGAAGTTGTACGGATGCTTCTTCACCAGGTCGAACTCTTCGGCCGTCAGCCGCCTCATGGAGTTTTCCACGATGTCTATCACGAAGAATTTGCCTGCGTCATGGAACATGCAGCAGTCATCCAGAAGCGCGCGCATCTCGTCCCTGTGGGTGCTGATGTAGGTGCTGTCGAAACCAGCCACTCCGTCGAAGAATCCCGGAGTGCGTCCGATCATGTAGTCGAAGATGGCGCGGCTCATCTCGCGCACCATCAGCGTGTGGATGTAGAGTGCCTTGTCGGCACTGACCGTGATGTCCAGGATCAGCTTCTTGAATGATTCGAAGTCTCCGGACATGGACGCGGCATTGAGGAACATGGAGATGTAGCTGTTGCAGACGGGATTGTTGATGGTCTCGCTCAGGGCTATTATCCTGGGCACCGTCTCACGTACGCGCTCCCTGGCCAGTTTCATGATCTCCTCCTTGGGCTTTGAAGAGAACTTGTGGAGGAAGATCAGATAGAAACGGTTCATTGTCGCAACGGCCGAAAGCTGTACCACGAGATCCCTGCTGGTCTCGGCCTCCTTCTGGATGTCCGCAAAGCCGTCCAGCAGCTGATCAAGGTCGATCTCCTTGAGGATGAAACGTGCGGTCAGCAGATTGTACCGACCGATGATGGCCTCACGATCGAATGTTATGTTCTTTTTCAGATATTTCTGCAGATATCCGACCATCGTTACCATCATGGGGCGAAGGGGCACTATGTCAGCTTCGACTCCGTGGTCCCTTTCGTATATATAGTACTCCCGGATCGTGTCCAGCATGTTGGTGTAGGTGATGAACATGATCTGGTCCCTGTATCCGGCATCCGAATGCTTCAGATGATTCTCAAGGACATCGCAGATGGTCTGATAGCGGGAGTAGGGAAAACCTTTTGCAAAGGTGTCCGGCCCCAGTTGCGTCATCTGGAGCACAAGCCTGATGGCTGCAAAGCGTGCGTTCCCGTCCAGGTCTCCGATGTGGTCCATCAGGGATTTCCACTCCACGAAGAACGGGGAATCCTTGCCGGATGACGAATGGTTGTTCACAAGGTTCGACAGATGGAAGCCGCTCTGGCTCAGGAACAGGGCGTAGTTGTTCAGGTCTCCGGTCCTGTGGTAGTAGGAGCTCAGGATCCTTGATATCCGGTAGGAGATGGGATGATCCGATATCCCGGTCAGACTGGAATGGAACGCATTCAGAAGGGCGGCATCCTCGGCCGTCATGGTGTCGGGATCCTTCTCGAATCTGTCTATGTACTCACGGATGATCCTGTTGGATATTCCGGCTATCACGCGCTTTCTGGAAGAACGTTCCTCCAGCTTTCCGATGATGTACTGCCTGCTGTCGTCAGGAGAAAACGACATCTTCTCAAGATCAGAATATTCCTTGAGTCGTGCTGCGTATTCTTCAGGCGGGTAGGTGTATGACATCAGCAGGATTCTATCACTTATCCAAGTGCTGGAAAAGTATTGCAATTATGTTACACTTCCTTATTGGAAAACACTGGAAGAGGGTACGGAAGATGAGGAACAGACAGTCGAAGAGTACTGCAGAAAAGGAATACAGGAGCAAGCTCCGCAGCAGAAGGACACGACAATATCTCGTACTTGTGGTCTTCTCTCTGATCACACTGTTCCTGTCTGCGGTCATTTTCATAAAGGGCGACATCAGGAAACTCCAACCGCAGATCAACTGTGCGGTCAAACAGCTTTCCGAGCTCATTCCGAGGCTTGAAGACCGCGAGGCGGCTCTCAGGGGTGCATATGACAAGATGGCGGACAGCCTGGAGAACATCCTGACTTCCGATGTGCTCTCGGGCAAGGGCTATACGGTTGAAAGGAGCAGTCTGGATGAGGTAATCCTGCAGAACCTCTCATGGATGGACTGCGTCACCAGCCTCAGGGTCGGCCGCGACGGCTACATGTTCGTGGTGGACAAGAACACCGACCGCATTCTTGCCCATCCCCAGAAGGAAGCCGTCGGCAGGAAGTACTTCACGTCAGATGACCTCCCTGAAGGCTCGGTAATCAGTCTTTCCGGGATAACGGCGGACATGACGGCCGATGATCTGGATCCTTCGCTTGGCGTAATGGATCCGATGGATTCTGCCGGTGACCGTAAGAGCAGCATTATTGATGAAGCTCTGGCCGACCTCAGGATAACTGTCATCGGCGTTGTGGTGGATTACGGCGATACGTACATAGTATGCGGAATTCCCATAACCGAGCTCCTGACGGGCGTCCTGTCCAGAGCGCTCGTTTTCAGTGTCTTCTTCATCATATTCGTCTGGCTGTTCGTGAAGTGGATATGCCTGGTGACCGAGAGCCGGAGGGAGACAGTCAGGTCCTTCAGGACCAAGCTCATATCCCATGCCGTCATTGCATGTCTTTCCCTTTTCTTCATCTCATGGTTCACCCAGGTGCTTTCGGATGTCACCAATGACCTCAAGGCCATGGAAAAGCATGCCGACGTGGCAGTGGAGAACCTGAACACGTTCCGGAAGCAGGGTGAACTGATCAACAACTGGCTGGATACCTTCTATGTGTACGAGACCATGATTTCCGCAAAGATCGTGGAACTCAAGGGAAAGGAGAACCTCACCAGGAGCGGAATGCAGGAATATGCCGACTACCTGGACATAAAGTACATCTATCTGTTCGACCAGCAGGGGAACGTGATGGTGACGAACTCCCCGTATGATCATCTGACCCTAAGTGAGGACCCGGATGATCCGACATACCAGATGCGTGCACTTCTGGACGGGGTGGCCGGTGCCATCACAAAGCCGTTCAAGGACGAAAGGACGCAGGAGAACATCCAGCTCATAGGCATAAGCCTGCGCAACAGCGATGACCTTTGCGACGGATTCGTGATGATAACAGTTGACACCCGCCTGAGGGAGAGTCTGGTGGCTCCGCTTTCAGTCCGGACCGTGCTCGACAATCTGGTCATAGGGCTGCCGGATTATGCACTGGCGGTTGACAAGAACACTCTTGAGATCGTCGCTACGACGGGCATCGGCTACACAGGGGAGGATATAGGGATCCTCGGACTCAAGAAGGAGAATCTGGAGGGGAACTTCAGCGGATTCCTGAGGGTCGACGGAAGTTCGTACTATGCAGGAGTCGGGGAAACGGAAGATCTGTATCTCATACCCATCGTGCGCCGCTCGGGCGAACTGGACAGATTCCGGGTGGCGTTGCGCCTGACTCTTTGCGCAGTATGCGCGGTGGCCGTCCTGATTTTCCTTGCACTGTTCAGATATCAGCGGGATGTGATTGATGCAGCTCCCGAAACCCGGAAACCTTCCGCAGACGGTTCTTCCGAAGACGGGCAGGCTGAGGAAGCCCGCCACGGAATCCTGTCGGGACTGTCCAATGCAATCCACATACAGAAGAAGAAAGGCCTTGACGAGCGCTGGCACATCAACAGAATACCCAAGGACAGACAGACTCCCGAACAGCGCATTGCCAGGATCATCTACTGGCTGATGCTGATATTCTGCTTTGTCATCCTGTTCCCCACGCTGTATGCGAGCCTTGACCACGGCTCCGGACTCAGGAGGGCCAGCAGTCTTGCCTATATCGTCTCCGGCAACTGGCAGAAGGGTTTCAACATCTTCTCCATCACGTACTGCCTGTTCCTGTTCTGTGCCATGAACGTAGTGGTGGTGCTGCTTGAGCGCATCCTCTACCTGATAGCCCTTGTCTCCGGAATGAGGACGGAGACAGTGTGCCTGCTGATAAGGAACTCTCTCAAGTACATCTGCGTGATCATATTCATCTATGCCGGACTGGCCAAGTTCGGAGTGGATACCGCGACACTGCTGGCGTCGGCCGGAATACTTACACTGATGATAAGCCTTGGAGCCAAGGACCTTGTCAGCGACATCATTGCAGGATTCTTCATCATCCTGGAAGGCAGCTACAAGGTGGGAGACTTCATCAGCGTGGGCGGATGGATCGGAACGGTTGTGGAGATCGGTCTCAGGACCACGAGGGTGCGTTTCTATTCGGATACCAAGATATTCAACAACTCATCCTTGCGCGATCTGGTCAATTCCGACGGTCCCGTTGCCCGCATGGTCCTCAGCATGCCGATAGGCTATGACGAGAACCTTGAGAAGATCGAGGCCATCCTTGCTGAAGAGCTTCCCAAGATGAAGGACGACATTCCCGGTCTGGTCAGAGGCCCTGAATACGAAGGAGTTGATTCCTTCGAGTCCAGCTGTGTGATGCTCAGGATAGTCATCTACATGGAGACGCCGTTCAGGTATGCCGCATACCGCCGCCTGAAGCGTGACATGAAGCTGATGTTCGACCGCAGGGGCATCCAGATCCCGTTCAACCAGATCGTGGTACACGATGCAAAGGACGGCGAAGACCCGCCGATCAAGGGTCAGTAATGGAACCCCCGTTTTTTGTTCCACATTTGGGGGTTAGTTCAGATCCCGGCAGATCCATTTCCGTAGGAATGTCCGAATTCATCCCCGGAGAGGACAGCGCGGTGCTTGACGTGTTCGTGTCCGTCCGCCACATAATGGTATTATCGTGAATAGGAGAGAACAAGCAGGATGAGGAGCAGGCATCTTGAGTTCGGCAGTCTGATAAACACCCGCGACCTGGGTGGAATGAAGACTGCCGACGGACGTACCATATTACCGGGAAAGCTGATCCGAAGCGGACAGCTCTTCGAAATCACATCCTCCGACCTGGAAAGGATTTCGGAACTCGTCGACACCGTGGTTGACTTCAGGACAGAGCAGGAGAAGGCCGAAAGCCCCGACGCTCGGATTCCCGGGAGCAGCTATCACTTCATCCCCGTATTGGAATCGTTCGCCAAGGGCATCTCCAGGGAAAAGAAGTCTGATGAGGACTTCATCATCACACTCGCACGTGATCCCGAAGGCGCGCGCCTGCACATGTGCGACATGTACCGCGCATTCGTCGAAAGCGATTACTCCCTGTCCCAGTACGGTAGGTTCCTGCGCATACTGCTTGAAGACCACGACAGGGCCGTCCTCTGGCATTGTTCCGTTGGGAAAGACCGCGCGGGAATAGGGGCCCTGCTGGTGCAGAAGATCCTCGGGGTTCCGGAAGAGGATGTCATTGAGGATTATCTGGCTACCAATGACTACGTGCAGGAAGGGTACAGGAAAGTCTCCGCACTAGTCCACCAGAAGTTCAGGTCCGACGATCCCGTCATCGACAAGTCCATGGAGTTCTTCTTCTTTGCAAACAGGTCCTACATCGAGAGTTTCTTCGATTCGATAAACAAGCGTTTCGGATCCTTCGACGCTTTTGTCCGTGACGGACTGAAGCTTTCTGATGACGACGTGAATCTTCTGAGAACGAAGTATCGGAGCTGAGCATGAAGAGCACGATAGGCGAAGTCACCGGCATGGAATCCTCCGGCGGAAGCTTCTGTTTCACGGCGGAAAAAGGGAGGCTTTCTGTTACTCCGGTATCTGAAACGATTATTCTTTTTGAATATGAAGTCGACGGCTAGGAGATACCACGATAGCTGAATGATGCCTCTGAAAAACTGTACTCATATGGAAAACAGTCCATTGTTTCCTCTGCCGACAGGACTGATGCGGAGTGGACCGTCACTGTAGGAAAAACCGTCATAGACATTGATGAGGTCACAGCGCTTGTATCCGTAACCCGTTGCGGAAAGCTTGTCCACGGAGGCCGTGCGGGCGGCAAGGATACCGTTATTCCGCAGACTCAGTTCAGCCTTGCCGGAAGCAGGGGTTCGGAGACGGGAAGCTTCACGTTTGCCCTTGATGGCGGAGACGGCTTCTACGGGCTGGGGGACAAGGCCGGAAGCCCCGACCACAGGGGCACCCGGGTCCGGCTGTACAACAGGGATTCCCTA
>JAJBWA010000180.1:0-23629 GCA_031935845.1 bacterium
GGGACTATGAACCAGCTGATGCGGATGGAGATGTGGGAGACGTTCATGAAACAGATAAGGAGTTCCATTCAGATCAGGGCCACGATTCCGGGGACATAGCTGTACGGCATCCTGTTGAGCAGAATCCGGTCCACAATGGCCAGAATCAGCATCGATACTGAAATGACGATGCAGGCATAATAAGAGGTCTGCTTGAATATTCCGGTCTTTATGCCGATTGCAATTGCTGGCCCGACAAGAATGACGAGCCACAGGATGGCATTGAGTGACTTGTCCACCCTGTTCCTGTTGTTGCGCAGGAACTGCTCGAAATCCTCGGGCTCACCGGCGTGTATATAATCCATCGTCCACCCTCTCCATTGCTTTATCCGTTATTCGGGTTTATCCTAGGCATATCCATGGCGCGGAACACCCAAGTGTGAGCCTGCGCGCTATCCTGAACATTGCAGGCAGTTCGTAGAAAAAGGAAGCGCATTCGGCCAATTCCATTTTCCCGCCATGGATTTTCTGTATACAAACGCAATCAGGAACGGCCGAACCTATCAAATCTGGTCAGAGTCTCGCACTGGCTGAAGAATGTGTCATCGTCGTCATCGTCGTCATCGTCCTCGTCTTCCTCTGTCGGAATATGAGGTACCCAACGGTAGGTGTCCTTGACTACTGTTCCACCTGATACGGATTTAAGATCATCTTTGGAAAGCTCCGTGGATCTGGCTATCCTTTCTGCAAGCTTTGCAGCCTTCTCATCAGTGATTTCGAGTCCGTTTTCCTTTGCGAACTCCAGGACCTTTTCCTTGGTGGTAAGAAGCGGAAGCTGTTTCATCAGTTCCGGAGTAAGATTCTCCATTGTAAACTTCTTCATAAACTCTCCTCCATGTAACCACATTATAACATGTATATCCGCCGATTGTTACATACGTTTCATCTGCCTGTTTTCCTGATACCCGTAGTACTGGCTGACAAGACTCCTGTACCCCATGTTCCGGAGATGCCTGTACCGCAGTGAGAACTTCAGATTTCCGGAATGCCCGGTCACCGAACGCCGGATAATGTTGACTGCCATACGGTCCATACGTTTGAGCCCGTCGGTCACGGTGATGTATCTGAACAGCCCCCTGATGTTGACTGCCTTTTCAACCATGTGCAGCCTGCGGATACATGAATAGACCGTCATCTCATTCGGATACCCTTTTTCCCTCAGTCCCCTGGCATATTCTCCGATTTCCTCCCTGAGACGCCTGTTCCAGGCAGTCAGAATGGCACTTCCCACATCGATGCCTTCTTCACGGACTTTCCATGACAGATAGTCGATGGAGACGCCGGCCTCACTTATCAGGGTCTTGTCCTCCGACACCGTCAGTTTCAGACCGGAAAGATGCTTCAAGAGGTCGGAATACAGGGCCTCAGCCTCCTCCCTGCTGCCGGCAGCCATCAGGATGTCATCGGAATACCTTATGTAAAGGCCGGCATGACGCTCCATGTAGAAGTCAAGGTCAGACAGATAGAGGTTGTCGAAGAAGGCTGCAAGCGGATTGCCCGACATGACTGCAGGCCCGTCATCATGGAGAACGCCGTCCCGCATGTATTTCCGGCAGGAAATGACCCACCTGAGGCAGTCCGCCATTCCGGGATCTCCGGAAAAGAAGGAATCGATCCTGTCGGCAAGTATTTCCCCGTCCATGGAGGGGTCATAACGGTGGATGTCCGTCTTGAGGTATACCCGTCTGGATTCCGGCCGCGTCTCATGTATGCGCACCAGGGAATCCTCCATCGATGTTCCGAGTCTGTGAGAATACAGGCAGCCGGAGAGTCTTGCGTCATACCTCCGGATGCCGAACCCGATCAGGCCCAGAAGACATCTGTCCCTGATGGGATAGACGAATACATCCCTCTTCTTTCCGCCGCGCTTCTCAACCGTAATCAGATCGGGGACAATCGGTGTGTAAATGCAGTTCCTGATGTCAGTTATCCGCGACGTCAGCTCATCGGATACCAGATAGGAAGCCACCTGTTCCCGTTCTTCCCGGGAATAGGACCTTGAGCCGTCCAGGACATGCCTGAGGTATGCACGCCGGACATCCATGTCTGAGATATACTCCAGAGTCGGCACGGAAGGGTCAGACTCTTCAAGCATCCTCTTGCACCTGACGGTATCCGATACGGCAAGCCGGTCCAGAGTAGCTTCGCCGACACCCAGAAACGACTGCAGGAACCCGGAAACGGATTGCACGCCCTCGGGGTCCGTCAGGCCGACCATGAGCTCCATGTTCCTGAACAGGGCAAAATGCGTGGGATTCATCGATCCGCACAGAAGCTCGAAATGCCTTCCGCGTCTGAAAAGATATATCTTGGCGTGGACATATGTGCTGCAAAGATCCTCTAAGGCACAGTACGTAACCCCTATGGGCTCCTTCAGGAGGATTTCATCCAGTACTTCCCGTCTTGTCAGCAGCAGGAAGCCGCTGTAGTTCCTCCCCGGCCCCGTGATTTTCTTCACCACCGATTTGCCAGCCTGCGGAGCCAGTATCATGACCTCATCGTAATCCTCGGCAAGACTCAGTACGGGATTCAGATCGTCCGATGACGGGCATGAGGCATAGATCTTCCAGTCACGGCACCGGTACGGGCCAGTAAGCTCAAGCTTCACATATGAGAATCTTGCTGCAAGCTCCAGTACAGAGTTGCGTCTGGGATTCGAATCATCCATGAAGGCGGCAAGATCCGTGAGATAACGGCTTATGGGAGCGCTTTTGCGCTGCTTCTCTCCCGAGGCCGTCCCGGAGAATGTCACCGATATCTCCCTATTGTCGAAACTGTAGATGTTGCGGCTTGTTATCTCAAGGTTATAGATGAAGTTACCGTGCCCGTCAGTGCTTTCACGGAGTATCATCTTCCCGTGGACAAAGCCGTCATCCATGCAGCATCTGACAAGGCTATTCCTAAGGCCCGCCTCTCTCGGACAATGACCGTCAAGATCCCGGAACAGACCCTCTCCGTAGAACACGGTGTAGCGCGACACGTCCTCATCTGCAGGGATCATTGAGTCCAGGGTGTTGAGATCAAGATCGAATGTGCTCATCACGCACATGTTCAGAGTCATGTCCATAGTCTGATTGTACCACAGCTTCCACGGAATTCTTCAATTGAACAATCTCCGATTTACTGCAATAATCTGAAGTATGCTTTTCATATTTACACCTGCAAAACTGATCAACATGTTGATCATAGCAATCGGAATCGGAGTCTGCGGCCTGAGCTTCATGCAGATCACCACCTCCACCAACATCGCACGTGAAGTCAAGCGCTTCTTCCAGCTGTTCTTCATCCTGATCATTGTTTATATCGGAACCCATCTGGCAAGGGAGCTGATGGACGGCCATGCGGGAACCGGCGTACGCATCGCGTTGCAGACGGTCACGTTCATAGAGATATTGTCCGCAGGATTCATGTCTCTGTTCCTGTCCATGCTGGTCTATGCAGTAACCAGGACCGAGCGCTACAAGAAACAGCTTCAGAGCACTCTCATCTCGCTTATCGTTTTCCATATCGCAGTCCTGGTAATAGGCCTGTTCACCGGGCTGGTCTACCGATTCGATGAATCCAATGTCTACATGCGCGGCAAGGGATATCTGCTGTCCAACCTGGCTCCTCTGGTGATGCTGCTGATCAACTCGCTCTACCTGATCCGCTACAAGAACAACATCAACCCCAGACTCAGGAAAGCATTCTGGATCTATCTGATATCTCCTATTGCTGCAATCGCAATCCAGAGTTTCTTCTACGGAATCCAGTTCATCATCCTGGCAACGGTAGCATCTGCCGTGTACATGTTCCAGGTAATCGTGAAGATACAGTCGGAAAGATACGAGAAGCAGCAGATGGAGACTTCCAGACTGGAGACCGAGCTTACCATGGCCACACGAATCCAGGCGGACATGCTGCCCAACATCTTCCCTGCATTCCCCGACAGGAAGGAATTCGACATCTACGCCACAATGACGCCGGCAAAGGAAGTCGGAGGCGATTTCTACGATTACTTCTTCATCGATGACGATCATCTGGGTCTGGTCATGGCCGATGTCTCAGGCAAGGGCGTTCCCGCCGCACTGTTCATGATGGCTTCCAAGATCCTCATCCAGAACTATGCCATGATGAAGGGCAATCCAAGAGAGGCCCTTGAAGCCGCAAACAGGCAGATCTGCCAGAACAACCGAGAGGACATGTTCGTGACCATCTGGCTGGGCATCCTTGATGTCAACACGGGACTTCTGATGGCTTCCAACGCAGGACACGAGTATCCTGTGGTCAAGAATCCGGGCGGAAAGTACGATTTCATAAAGGACAAGCACGGACTTGCAGTAGGTGCATACGTCACATCCAAGTACATGGAATATGAGATACAGCTGGAGAAAGGCTCGATGGTCTTCATCTACACTGACGGTGTCGTGGAGGCAACTGATGCAAATGAGCAGCTGTTCGGAAACGACAGGCTCCTGGATGCCCTGAACGGTTCAGCCGAGGATACACCTGAAAGCGCTCTTGATAGCGTCTCCAAGGCCGTCAAGAAGTTCGTCAAGGGCGCACCTCAGTTCGACGACCTCACCATGCTCTGCCTGAAGTTCAACGGGAAATAAAGTTCTGTTTACAGAGAAGTCACAGCCATCTGACATCGCCGCTTGCGATGTCGTAGATGGCCCCGCGGATCTCGGCTTTGCCGACCTGCGGATGGGTGGCGAAATCCTTCCTGATCCGCTCGACTCCATGGATGACATTGAGCCTGCAGGCCTCGTCAGGATCCTTAGAATCCCCTATTGCGGCCCTGATGTCATCGGTGATGGATGATACATATCCGCCGGAATGTCCCTCCAGTGCTGCGGCAACAGCCCCGCACCCCGTATGGCCCAGCATTATGATCAGACTGCATCCCAGATGAGATGCAGCATACTCTATGCTTCCCATCTGGTGTCTGTCCAGGACGTTTCCCGCCACGCGGATAACGAACAGCTCCCCGATGTCGGCTGAGAAAATCCGCTCAGGTATAACCCTTGAGTCCGAACAGCATATCACTATCGCATAAGGATGCTGGCCTTCCTTCGCAGTCCTGAGACGCAGTTCCACCGAACCGTTCTTCTGAAAATCCCTGTTTCCTTCCGTAAGTCTTTTAATCAAAGAGTCACTCATCCGCTGATAATGTCCTTTGCAAATTCTGCTATGTTCTTCAGGTCATTCCCATCGGGCTTGCCCTTGTGGACATTCTTGAACTCACCCTTGCAGTGGAATTCCCTGCTGTCTACGGGGATACCGATCTTCGAGGCCTCGGCCCTCACCTTCTTAATTGTGGAATTCATCATTGCAGCAGAACCGAAATTGACGATTTTGCCCACCTTGTCCTTGTCCAGGCTCCTGATGAAGGCACGCACCTCGGGATCTATCGAGAATGCATAATATGAATTGCCGAGAAAAAGGATATCCGTTTTTTCCGTTACCGGAACATCAATCGGAAGAGCCTCTACTCCCACGGCCTTGGCAACAGCCTCTGCCAGACGCTTTGTATTCCCTGTTTTGGTGTAATATCTTACTTCTACCTTCATCTTCACCTCTCTCCTGTATTGGACTTCACCAATTGTACCACAATCCCCGTCAATCAATCACCCGGTTCAGTTCGACAACCCGTAATTTGCGGGGTTCTCTGGGCAGGATTTCAGCCTTTTTCTGCAAGGAGGTACTTGCCCCTGCCGCCTTTGGAGACTTCTCCGAAAACCAGGGCAAAAGAATTTCCGAGTATCAAAACTGCATCAAAGCAGGAAACAGCCTGTGAAACGGCTTCCTGAAGAGTCATCGGCGTTCCGTAAGGCGACAGATCCGGAGAAAGAAAAAGGCATGGTCCCCCATGGGCCCTGGCAAATGATGCAAAGGCCGGGGACCTCTCGAGATCCTCACCTTCAAGAAGGATTCCGGCAGGATCAAGCAGCTCCCCGGCATTGTGGCAGAACCGGCTCAGACCGTCACGGCGTTTTGCAGGCGTCGAAAGTTCATGCAGCAGACGTTCACGTCTGGATTTCCTGATGAACAGGTTCACGAACCGTTCTTCTGTCATGCGCAAATCATCCTACAGGCTCGAAATCGGCAGCTCCGTGCTTGCAAAGCGGGCAGACGAAGTCTTCCGGAAGTTCTTCTCCCTCATAGACATAGCCGCATACCTTGCAGACCCAGCCCTTCTTGCCTTCCGTCTTGGGCTTGGGCTTGACGTTGGACTGGTAGTATGTGTAGGTCATGGTTTCCTTGTCGCTCAGCACGCGGGCCTCGGTGACGGTGCAGATGAACATTCCGTGGGTATCCAGATCCACGTAGCTCTCCACCTTGAGGCTCATCATGGCGTTGATGTACTTGGACAGGAAGCGCAGGCCGTTGTCGGCGCGCAGCTCCTCGAAGTCCGAGCCCTGGAACTTGTCCACGTTGCGGCCGCTCTGGAATCCGAAGCGCTCGAACACGGAGAACGGAGCCTCAACGGACAGGCAGTTGAGGTTCATCACCCCGCTCTGCTGCACTATGTGGTGCGTGTAGTTCTGCTTGTTGATGCAGACGGCAATCCTGTTGGGCGAGCTTGTGACCTGTGAGACAGTGTTGACGATCATGCCGTTGTCGCGCTTTCCGTCCTTGGTGGTGATGACGTAGAGGCCGTAGCCTATCTTGAACAGGGCGGTCATGTCGTTCTTGTTCACCGTCTTTTCCTGACGTCCCATGTAGTCCTTGCACAGCTCGGCGGCAAGGGCATCGATCTGGGCCTTGCTCTCGTCATTGAGCGCACTCTTGATATGGACCGTGTTCTGTGCAAAGGTGATGTTCTTTGAATTGGCAAGAAGACCCGTCATGACCTTGGCAGCCTGCGGAGCCCATGAGCCGTTCTCGATCACGGCAACGGTCCTGTTCTGGTAGTTGCGCTCGGTAAGGTGCTCGATGAACGTGCGCATGAACGGGAACACGTCTGCATTGTATGTGGTTGATGCCAGGACAAGCCTTCCGTAGCGGAATGCATCTTCCACGGCCTCTGCCATGTCGTCGCGTGCAAGGTCGGTAACCACAACCTTGGGGCATCCGTTGGCCTTGAGCTTCTGCTCCAGCAGCTCCACGGCCTTCTTGGTGTTGCCGTAGACGGATGTATAGGCAATCATGATGCCCTCGCTCTCCACCCCGTAGGATGACCAGATGTCGTAGAGGTTGAGATAGTATCCGAGGTTCTCGGAGAGCACCGGTCCGTGCAGCGGACAGATGATGGAGATATCCAGTCCTGCAGCCTTCTTGAGTACGTTCTGGACCTGCACACCGTATTTTCCGACAATGCCGAAATAGTAGCGGCGGGCCTCGCATGCCCAGTCTTCATCGACATCGAGTGCGCCGAACTTTCCGAATCCGTCGGCAGAGAACAGGACCTTGTCGGTACTGTCGTAGGTCATGATGACCTCGGGCCAGTGGACCATGGGAGCCGTGACGAAGTTCAGGGTATGCTTTCCGAGCTCCAGGGTGCTTCCCTCTCCTACCTCGATGCGGCGGGATGCATAGTCATCGCCCAGGAAGTTCTTCATCATCGGGAATGCCTTGGTGTTGGACACGATGGTTGTTCCCGGATATGTCTTCATGAAGTTGGCGATGTTGGCCGAGTGGTCCGGCTCCATATGCTGGACAATGAGATAGTCGGGCTTGCGGGATCCCAGCACGCTCTGGATTTTGTCCTGCCACTGGTGCGTGAAACGTCTGTCCACGGTGTCCATGACGGCGATCTTCTTGTCCATGATGACATATGAGTTGTATGCCATTCCGTTGGGCACTACATACTGGCCCTCGAAAAGATCGATGTCGTGATCGTTCACTCCGACGTAGATGATGTCATTGGTTATCTTCATTTGAATCTCCTGCATTATTTCAGAATGATGGAATATTGTATCACAGATTGCGGCCCGTCAGGGGCGCTTTTTTGTCTCTTTCATATTCCCTCAGGAACGAGTTCACGTAGGCCAGAAGGTCCTCAGATCCTTTCGGCATCATGATTCCCATCCTGGCATGCGTGAACGGCCTGTCTGCAAGTGGCGCGGCAAGGCGCCTGTCCAGGCCGGCATAGTATCCTGCCTCCTGCACCTCCGTGATCATTACGTCAGCCTTTCCGCATGCCACCAAGGCGGGGATCTCCTGATTGGAATCGTGTACCGTAAGCACAGCATCAGGCAGGTTTTCACGGGCAAACTGCTGGTTCAGGCCACCGGGATTAACCATTACGCGCACATCAGGTCGGTTTACCGAATCAAGACCTGTGAACCTGTGTGCATCTTCGGAACGGCACAGAATGGTCTTGCCGCTTTCCATGTAGCCGTCGGACATCAGGATCCGGGTTTTCCTGTCTTCAGTTATGGTTATTCCGCAGAGAGCCAGGTCGAACCTCCCTGCCAGCGTGTCGTCTTCAAGAGACGGCCAAGACGTTGCAACGAATTCGATATCCACGTCCAGCGACCCGGCCAGAGCACGTGCAAGGTCGGCATCCATGCCGATATAGTCCCCTGATGCGGGATCACGGAAGGACATCGGCATGTAGTCACCGGTGGTGCCCACCTTCAGGACACCCCGGCTGCGTATCTGACTTAGAGCCATCACCTGCCCATCACCAGACGGACAGTCTCTCGTCCGGTGAACGGTACATGCCGGATCCTTCGGTGACCTCGGGATATGTGCTGTAGAATTCATCGAACATCTGGAGCGTGAAATTGGCCCTTACGTATGAGGCGGCATGACTGTCCTGGTAGTACAGCTCCTCCGCAGCCTCCTTGTCGGCCATTACCGCATACCACATAAGGGCATAGATCTTGAAGAACTTGTCGTAATCGAAGTCCGGATACTGCTTTGCAATATCCAGGGACAGGGCCAGACCGCCGAGGTCTGCAACCATCTCGTCCAGTACGGAATATCCGTCTTCGGCAAGATCATCGGTCAGGTAGATTACGTTCAGGGCATCTGCTATGAGTCCGGCCTTGAAGCTGAAGTTGGCTGCATCTTCCTCCGTCCACCAGTTCTCCGAATCACCGGTTCCGTTGTACTGGGCTCCGCCCGTATCGAATCCATGGGTTATCTCATGACCGATCGTGGCACCGATGGAGGCAAGAATGGTCTCGATGCTGTCCTGATAGAACAGGGAGTCATACAGGACACCTGCCAGGATGTTGATGGAATTCTCATTGGACATGTAATATGCATTGGCCTCAGTGGTCTTGGTGTCGGAGAACACCCAGTTTCCCCTGTCGATGTCTTCTCCGATGAATGACGTGGTGTATTCCCTGTAGAAGTCATCGCGGCACAGGACTGCATCCAGCAGGAACTGGTCATGGTCCTGGACAAGGTCCCTGAGTTCGCTGTAATCCAGCCAGTAGTTAGGATAGACCACGACATAGACCATGTCGTCCAGCTTCTCCAGAGCCTTCTCCCTTGTCTGGTCGGAAAGCCACTCCTCTTTCCTAAGGCGCGCTTCCATGGCGTCCAGATACTTTACCGTGAGTTCGGTGATCTGGTCGCGAAGACCCTCGGGGAACACGAACTCCAGGAATACCTGGTCCACCGCTCCGGAAAGATAATTCGTTATGAAGAGATAGCTTATCTCATCGGTATCGATTTCAGCCCCGGGCTCGAGACCGGCAACCGAGGCAAAGGTATCCATGTCCAGGAATTCCAGGGAATACTGCGCCATTGCAATCACGTAGATTGCCTTGAGCAGCTCAAGGTTGTCGTCCATGTACATCATGTCGATTCCATAGAAGATTCCGGCATTGCTGATCATGTAGCACACGGGATTGCCATCCTGTGAGTAATAGCCCAGACCGATGATCAGGTCATAGAGAGGCTCGCAGAACTTGCGGATCTCATCCAGAGTCAATACCGCAATGTCCGACTCATTGTCACCCTGGCTCATGTACTGTGCATCATACTGCGCGGCCTTGATTTCGAACTGTTCTACGAGATTCATGATATCAACCGCATATTCCTCGTTGTATCCCGCCAGAGTGAGCAGATAGACATAATAGCTCTTGAGGTTTTCCATGTCTTCCTGGGTGTAGTTCGCATCAAGAGACGATGAAAGCGGCAGGTTGTAATCGATGTATACACCGTATTTGCCCGATCCGTCCGCAGCCTTGTCAACCACGAATTTGGCAAACGGGTTTCCGAACACCAGTCCCTTCTGGACCTCTTGGGACAGCTCCTTCACGTTCTGAGTCGAGGTAATCATCCTGCTGTAGTTGACCAGAGGTTCGGTTCCCTGGGCATTGCGCTGGTCGAAGTCCGAGAACAGCCTGTAATATCCGCGGATCAGTTCAAGTTCATCCGATGTCTTGGACGTGTCGGCTATGAGCTGCTTGAGTATCCTCTCGGTGAAGACGTCCGACTGGTCATACAGGTTGTCGCTGGTTATGTTCTCCTGAAGGTCCTTCATGTACAGCTCGTAGTTGACGTAGAGCTCGTAGTGATCCTGAAGCGCAGGACGGCTGGCCGGCCAGTTGGCATAGATGTTGGAATTCACCCAGGGGCTGCCCTGAAGATCCTTCAGCAGTTTCTCCTGCAGTTCCTGCGAAAGCTCCTGCCTTACCTCCGGCTGGGCCTGAGCGGTTTCCTTTGATGTCTGACATGAACAGACAAGCAGCAGAAGCGCCGTCACGGTCAGTATGGTGTACAATACTCTCTTCATCTGTCTGATTCCCTCTCTTCCTTTATCTGTTGAGCATCTGGATTCTGTTGTAGAGGATCAGGCCGTTGATCTTGAGGATCAGTTCCTCAATCTCGTCCTTGTCTACTTCAGCCAGAGCCGCCACATATTCGTCCGTGGTGGCCTTGCCCTGATCGAACAGTATCTCGGTCTGGGCCAGGACCTTCCTGTCGCCGTCGAACTTGACCTTGAGAAGTTCCACTTCCCTGTTGTGTGCGGTAATCGTTTCCTGAAGCTCGGAGCACTTGCTCAGGTAATCCATGTATGCCGCCACCCATTCCTTCTGGGCCTGTGTAGCGGCGTAGTCGAGCTGCTCAAGTTCGAGAACTTCCTTGCGCAGGGCGTTGTTGGAAAGATCCTTCAGGGCCTTCTGGAACTCCGCAGAATCTCCTCCGTAGATCCTTCTGAGCCTGTCGATCTCTGAATCCGACAGCACCTGGGGCGTGTTTGTCCAGGTGCCGCTCACCGTCACGTACGTATCGGCCCACTTCTTCGGATCATCCTCCGTGGGGTTCTTCGGGAAGTTGTATCCGGAGTTGAACGATATGTCGAAACTCAGGCTGCCGATAGTGTATCCTGCGGAAACATCCCACTTGAGCTGCGTGGACTTGTATTTGACTTCCGGGTCGAAATTCATCTCGGGTTCCACATTGGCCTTGAGCGTCAGCGTGCTGCTTCTGCCGGTCTTCTCGTCGATCTTCTGCTCGGCGTTCAGGTATTCGGCGTACTTGGCCTCGACATCCGTGTTCCCTGTTTCCGAAACCGTCAGCGTCAGGTCATAATCGCCGCATGCGTCGGGACGGATGAAATCTATGCCGTACTTCTGCTTGAATGCCTCGACGTCCTTCTCGTACTCTCCGCCTAGAAGCTCGATGTTCTTCGTAACCACATCGATTTCCGTCTGCCTCTTGGTAGCCTCGGGGGTATCGGGACTGAGCGCTCCGCTCTCGGTGTCTATATTCATCTTGGCCGCAAGATATCCCACGGATACCAGGGCTTCCTGCAGTTCTGCGTTCTTGCGTATCATCTTTATGCATTCTTCCAGGAACTCGTTCTGGACCTGAAGGACCGAGTCCGCATAGGAATTCTTCCTGATCTGCTCGGAAAGTCCTTTCATATGGTCGGTGTCGTCCCAGCTCTTGAACTCATAGACCTTCGATAATCCGCCCTTCAATGAAGCGCTGAAGGACTCGGCCTTGAACTCGTTGGAGGACTTGAACTGGATGCCTCCGACGTTCAACTGTCCCTCGAACGAAAACTTGCCGTCGTTCTCAGGTGTCGTGTATGAAACGCTCAATGACGGAAGCGAGTACTCCACGCCCTTGAGGTCGTCCACGCGCTTGTATTCGGCGCCCTGCAGCCCTATGGACCAGTTGGGGCCCTTCATCGAAGAAATCACGGTATCGATGAACTCGTGATAACGCGATGTGTTGATTTCCTTCGTAGCCTGGCCGATGTTCAGCACACGGCCGAACATATCCTCAACGCTCTCGGCCGCAAGACCGAAGCACACAAGGAGCACCAGGACCGCAACGACAATGATTCTCTTCATGCTTTACCGCCCTTATAATTAGTTAGTCAAAGACTAAATCTACAAGTGGTAATAGTCAAGAAAAAAGGACATGCGGGTATTCACCGACGGTATCGATCTGGGATACAATCCAACAGGAGGACAAACGGTTTGGAACAGTATCAGGTGACCGGCATGAGCTGTGCGGCATGCCAGAACAGAGTCGAGAAAGCGGTATCCAAGGTACCGGGCGTGACTTCGTGTTCCGTCAGCCTTCTCACGAACTCGATGGGAGTCGAGGGAAATGCCGCGCCTGCGGACATCATCCGTGCCGTAGAGGAAGCCGGATACGGGGCATCCGTGAAAGGCAGCGCCTCTGAAAAGAAATCCGGGGGAAATCCCTCATGGGCCGATGACGATGCCCTGAAGGATCATGAGACACCGAAACTCAGAAAACGTCTTCTCTTCTCCGTTCCCATCCTTCTTGTCCTGATGTATTTCTCCATGGGCCACATGATGTGGGGTTGGCCGGCTCCTGCGGCATTCGACAATCATGTGTTCCTGGGACTGTTCGAGCTTCTTCTGGCTCTGGCCGTGATGATCATCAACGGCAGGTTCTTCACATCCGGCTTCTCTTCCCTTTTCCACGGTGCACCGAACATGGACACGCTGGTGGCACTGGGATCCGGAGCTTCATTCGTCTATTCACTTGCCGAGCTCTTCCTGATGATCCTTGCCCAGGGATCGGGGGCCCATGAGACGGTAATGAGGTACGGAATGAACCTGTATTTCGAGTCTGCGGCCATGATTCCCACTTTGATCACCGTGGGAAAGATGCTTGAAGCCATGTCCAAAGGCCGCACAACCGATGCCCTCAAGGGCCTGATGCGCCTGGCTCCCAAGACAGCAGTGCTGCTCAGGAACGGAAAGGAAACCGTGGTGGGAATAGAGGAAGTCAGGACAGACGATGTATTCGTGGTGCGCCCGGGAGAACAGATTCCGGTGGACGGAATCATTCTCAAGGGCATGACGTCTGTCAATGAATCGGCCCTTACCGGGGAAAGCATTCCCGTGGACAAGGCGGAGGGAGACCGTGTCTCCTGTGCAACCATGAACCAGCAGGGATACATTGAATGCCGTGCTACTCGCGTGGGAGAAGACACAACCCTGGCCCAGATAATACGCACCGTTTCAGATGCAGCGGCCACAAAGGCTCCCCTTGCCCGCATTGCAGACAAGGTTTCGGGCATCTTCGTACCCTCGGTCATAGTGCTTTCCCTGATTACGCTTGCAGTCTGGCTGATTGCGGGCCGCACTTTTGCCTTTGCCATAGCAAGAGGTATCTCCGTCCTGGTGATCAGCTGCCCGTGTGCGCTGGGCCTTGCAACGCCTGTGGCAATCATGGTGGGAAGCGGCGTAGGAGCCAGGAACGGAATCCTGTACAAGACTGCATCCGCACTTGAGATTGCAGGAAGGACACAGCTTGTGGCGCTGGACAAGACCGGCACGGTCACGGAAGGACAGCCCGTTGTCACGGATGTGGTTCCGTACGGCAGGAGCAAGGAGCAGCTGCTGGCCCTTGCCGCTTCACTTGAGAAGAACAGCGAGCACCCCCTGGCAAAAGCCGTTGTTGCGGCTGCCGACGGAATGAAGCTGTCTCAGACAACCGGATTCCAGGCCCTGCCGGGCCACGGACTCACGGCCGTACTTGACGGTAAGACAATCCTGGGCGGAAGCCTGAAGTTCCTTATGTCAAAAGGAATTGCCGACAAGCAGGCGGAAGAGACGGCAGACAGGCTTGCAGAACAAGGCAAGACTCCCCTTCTGTTTGCCGTAGACGGAGAGCTTGCCGGAATCATAGCCGTGGCGGATCAGATAAAGCAGGATTCGGCCCGGGCGATAGAGCAGCTTCGGGGCATGGGAATCCGGACCGTAATGCTGACCGGAGACAACGTGCGCACGGCCAATGCCATAGGCAGCCAGGCCGGTGTGGACCATGTGGTTGCAGGCGTCCTGCCTGACGGCAAGGCCGACATGATCGGAAAGCTCATGGCACTTGGCAAGACCGCAATGGTTGGTGACGGCATCAACGATGCCCCTGCCCTCACGGTGGCCGACACCGGTGTGGCTATAGGAGCCGGAACCGATATTGCCATAGACGCAGCCGACATCGTGGTCATGAAGAGCCGCCTTACGGACGTGACTGCGGCCGTAAGGCTCAGCCGGGCCACCATCCGCAACATACACCAGAACCTGTTCTGGGCATTCTTCTACAACGCCATCTGCATACCTCTTGCGATGGGGCTGTACGGGATAGAGATGAAGCCCATGTACGGGGCTGCCGCAATGGCGCTTTCCAGCTTCTTTGTATGCATGAATGCGCTACGGCTCAATCTGGTGAAGCCGCATGATGCCTCACATGACAGGAAGACGGCGCATATTGCCCCGGATGCACTGGCACAGTTGATTAAAAAACAGACAGTAACGGAGGAAAAAGACATGACCAAGACCCTTAAAGTCGAAGGTATGATGTGCATGCACTGCGAAGCACGCGTAAAGAAGGCTCTGGAAGCCGTTTCAGGCGTCGAGAGCGCAGTTGCAGACCATACTGCAGGCACGGCCGTGGTGAAGCTCAGCTCACCCGTAGATGACGATGTCCTGCGTTCGGCCGTGGAGGCCCAGGATTACAAGGTCCTCGGAATCGAGTGACGGAGAAGAGCATGAAAGCAGTACTCTTTGACCTTGACGGAACACTGACGGACACGATTGAGGACATCGCGGACGCAATGAACCTTGCCCTCAGGAAATACGGACTGCCTCAGCATCCGGAGGATGCATACAAGTACATGGTCGGAAACGGGGCGCGCAAGCTTGCCGAACGTGCCGTGGGAGACAGACAGGACCTTGCACAAAATGTCCTTGATGCATACCAGAAACAGTATGAGACCCATAATGCCGTCAAGACCCATGCATATCCCGGGATCACGGAGCTCCTGAAGGCTCTGACGGACAGAGGGATAAAGATCTGCGTGCTGTCCAACAAACCTGATGCGGACACACAGAACGTAGTGCACCACTATTTCCCTGCCATAAGGTTCGATGCCGTCCGGGGCCAGGTTGATTCAGTGCCCGTGAAGCCGGATCCGGCGGGGGCAGTCATGCTGGCCGACAGGTTGGGCATAGACCCGTCCGATTTCGCCTATCTCGGGGACACATATGTGGACATGACATGTGCCCGCAATGCAGGAATGCATCCTTATGGAGTGTTGTGGGGATTCAGGACAGCGCAGGAACTGACGGAATCAGGCGCTGAGGTCCTGCTGGAGAAACCCCAGGATCTTCTGAAGTACCTATGATCCGGGAAATCAGTATCTTGCCATCCGCTTCTCCAGGATATCGAATGACTTGGAGACAATGGCATTCATGATGAAATAGAAGATTCCCGCAATGAATATGGGCGTGACGGAGAACAGCCTTGAACTGGCGTTCTGTGCAGCCCTGAACAGCTCCGCCACACCTATGGTCTGTGCAAGGGCGGTGTCCTTGACCAGTGTGACAACCTCGTTTCCGACTGACGGAAGGACTATCCTGATGACCTGCGGGAGCTTGACGCAGAAGAATTCGTCGAACTTGTTCAGGCCCAGGACATAGCAGGCCTCATGCTGGCCCCTGTCTATGCTCTGCAGCCCTCCCCTGTAGATTTCGGCGAAGTATGAGCTGTAGTTCAGGACAAAGGCCACTATGCAGGCCGTGAATCTTGGAAACGATACCCCGAACAGATAAAACGGTGCGAAATAGACGAACAGTAGCTGCAGGATGAGCGGCGTTCCGCGCATTATCATGATGAACAGGTTCACAGGAACGCTGATCAGCTTGTGTCTGCTCATTCTCCCTGCCGCCACAACGAATCCGAGCGGCAGAGAGAACACCAGAGTCAGGACGAATACCTTGAACGTCTGGCCGAGAGACTGAAACAGCTGCAGGACTATCTGTCCCATTGATTACTTTCCGATGACCGTGATGTCTGCGCCGAACCACTTCTCGGCGATGTTGGCCATGGTTCCGTCGGCCACCATTGCCTTCATGGCGTTGGTCACTGCGTTGGCAAGGGCTTCCTCACCGAGTCTGAATCCCACGGCATACTCTTCCTGGGCAAGACCCTGACTCAGGATGCGCATCGGCTTTGCGGACTGCTTGATTGCGTAGTTTGCAACCAGAAGGTCCATGACGACACCGTCGCATCCGCCGGCCTCAAGGTCCATGAGGGCCGTCAGGTTGTCCTTGAACTCAACCACTCCCTTGATCGAGGACTTGAAGGCAGGAGAGTCGTCAAGAGCCTCTGCTGCCGATGAACCGGCCTGAAGACCGATTGTCTTTCCCTTGAGGTCGTCGAGCGTCTGGTAGGGAGAATCGTTCAGGACTATGACTACCTGTGCGTTGTTCACGTATGACTCGCTGAAAGTGAGGATCTTCTTCCTCTCCTCGGTGACCGTGAATCCGTTCCAGATGCAGTCGATCTGCTTTGTGGCCAGCTCCTGCTCCTTTGCGTTCCAGTCGATGGGCTGGAGGACAAGGAGGACTCCGAGACGGCTGCAGACTTCCCTGGCGACATCGATGTCGAAACCGACGATCTCGTTGTTCTCGTCGCGGTATCCCATGGGCGGGAATGAATCGTCAAGGCCCAGGATCAGGTTTCCCTTGCCCTTGATGTATTCGAGACTCTCGTCGGGGCCTAATTCCTTGGCTCCAGTTGCAAACACGGTACTCATGCACAGAAGTGCAATCAAGATTACGATAGTTTTCTTCATATCAAACTCCAATACTCCAATTCTGCCACCACATGGCATCGAGTGTAAATAGAAAAGCGCAAGAAAATGCATGAAAACATGTATTCTATGCAACAATATAGAGAATTGCGGAGACTTTTCAGGTTTCCATGCAAAAAGTTGCAGTTTCTCAGACCAGCATCATCCTGTCGTTGTCAAGATCCCTTCCCGATGCAGCCCTGAACTGGCTCAGCAGGTCGGACACCTTCAGTCCCCTGCGTTCGTCACCGGAGACGTCGTAGATTATGCTTCCCCGGTGCATCATTATGGTCCTGTTGCCCAGATCCAGGGCACTCTGCATGTTGTGGGTGACCATGAGACATGTGAGGTTGTTCTCCTCCACTATCTTCCGGGTCAGTTCAAGGACCTTTTCCGATGTGGCTGGATCCAGGGCCGCGGTATGCTCGTCAAGAAGAAGCAGCTTGGGCGGATTGAATGTTGACATCAGAAGCGTCAGGGCCTGTCTCTGGCCGCCTGACAGCAGTCCCACGGGCTGACGCATACGGTCCTCCAGGCCCATTCCCAGAAGCGACAGCCTGTCGCGGAATGCCTGCTTGTCCGCCTTGGATATCTTGCTGAGCCATCCGCCGTGGCCTGCAGCCAGGGCCAGGTTCTCCTCTATGCTCATTCCCGGTGCGGAACCCCTCATGGGATCCTGGAACAGACGCCCTATCGTCTTGGCACGCTTGTGGTCCGGCTTGAAGGTGATGTCCTCGCCGTCCAGGATTATCCTGCCGCTGTCAGTCAGAAACGATCCGCAGATTGCGTTGAACAACGTGGATTTTCCTGCTCCGTTGGCTCCGATTATGGAGATGAAGTCACCGTCCTTCACATTCAGGCTGACATGGCTGAGGGCAACTTTCTCGAATATCGTCTTCGGATTGAAGGTCTTGCATACATCAATGAGTTCAAGCATTCCTCTCCCTCCTTGATGCATCGTGTATCCTCCTGAATTCCGGGAATCTCTTCCTGAAATAAGGACCGGCGATTGCGATTATGACGATTACCGAAGACACCAGCTTGAGCATGTAGGCCGGCAGGTTGAACCTCAGGGCTATCGTGTACACAAGACGGAACACGAAGGCACCCAGGACGGCACCTACTGCCCTGATTCCTATTCCGCCCTTTCCCATGAATGCCCGTCCTATCAGCAGCGATGCCAGCGCAATGGTGACCATTCCCGAACCGATTGTGACGTTGACCGACTTCTGGCTCTGGGCAAGCAGGCATCCTGACAAGGCCGTGAGCGAGTTGGACAGACAGAGCCCCACAATCGTGGTGAAAGCCGGATTGATGGAAGACGACTTGACCATGTCCGGGTTGTTTCCGGTTGCGCGGATTGCCAGACCGAGCCTGGTCCTGAGGAACCATGTCATGAAAAGCAGCGCCAGCGCGACAAAGAGCATGACGACAACCAGACGGTACTGTGAACTCATGAACGTTCCGGACAGCAGTGTCTTGGCCTTTGTGAACACGGTTTCGGTCTTGTTCATGTTCAGAAGCGAGGCACCTCCCATGATTGCGATGTTGACCGAATAGAGACCGGTGTTGACGATGATTCCGGAAAGCAGGCTGTCTATGCCCATTTTGGTCTGAAGAAGAGCGGTGATGCATCCGGAGAGCATTCCCACTCCCATCGCTGCAAGGATGGAAAGATAAGGATGACCGGATATCGCGACTACGGCACCGACGGCCGCCCCCAGTGTGAAGCAGCCGTCAGTCGAAAGATCGCATACGTTGAGCATCGAATAGCTCAGGAACAATGCAAGTACTGTAAGGGAGCTTATCAGCCCCAGCTCAAGCGCCGTGGCGCCGAGCCCCAATATTGTGGTCAGCATTTCATACCCTGTGATCAGAAGCTTTCTGCGGTCGTGATGGGAACGACCTTGGTGCAGTACGGACCGAACTTGGCCGCAAGCGCCTCGTAATCATAGCCCATTATCGCGGCTGTCTCAACATTGACCGTTGCGGTTCCGTTGTCGAAAGTCCTGACGGACATCTCTGCCGGCTTTGCTCCGTCAAGGAGGATCTCCGCAACCATGTCTCCTGTGACCTTTCCGAGGTTGGCATAGTCAACGCCATATCCGAGGAATGCACCGTTGAGTGCAAACGAATCGGCTCCTGCGTAATGCGGGATTCCTGCTGCGGCAAGCATCTCGTAGATGGAGAGCTCGGCCGTCATTATGGTGTTGTCGGAAGGCGTGAATGCGGCATCCACCTTGTCGGCAATGAGGGCCTTTGCGGCAAGGATGACCTCGTCAACCGTGGTTCCCATCCTCTCCACTACATCGACGCCCTTTGCCTTGAGATATGCCTTTGCGGTGGCGATTGCCGTTGTGGATGAATCCTGTCCTGCATCATAGAGAAGGCCTATCTTCTTTGCATCAGGATTGAGGGCAAAGATCAGGTTCATGACTGCATTGGTGTCAAGAAAGTCGGATGTACCCGTGATATTTGCACCGGGAGCCTCAAGCGAGGCCACTATTCCTGTTGCCAGCGGATCGGATACGGCAGCGAACACTACAGGGATTCCGTTGTCCTCGGTGGCTGCCTGCATCTGCATGGCAACGGGAGTTGCCACACCTACCATGACATCTACCTTGTCGGCAATGAAGTTGGCGATGATCTGGCTCATGACGTTGGCATCTGCGTTGCAGTTGTCATACTTGATCTTGATCTCCACCCCACGCTTCTGGGCAATCGCTTCAAGCTCGCTGCGTATGTTGTCGCAGATCTGATTGAGCGACGCATCATCTACGAAATTACAGATTCCTACAGTATAGGACTTCTTTCCCGAGGATGCCTCCTCTTTGCTTCCTCCGCAGAATGCTGCGGACACTGCAAAAACCAAAACCAAAAGAATGACGACTGTTTTCTTCATTTCCGTTACCTCACTTGACCCCAATGTTTCTATAAACAGAAACAAAAGTCAATAGGTTTTCGGAAAAAAGTTTCTATGTACAGAAACATTGTCTGCAAAAGGGCCGATTTGCCCGGAATCTGGAGTCAGATTTTCTTCACGATTGTGAGGATGTTCTTTCCGTCCTTGTATTCATAGGTCACCTTGTCCATGGACTTCTTGACCATGAAGATGCCCAGACCGCCTATCTGGCGTTCCTCGACAGGCAGGGAGATGTCGGGATCTTCCTTTGCAAGAGGATCGAACTTCTTTCCGCTGTCCTCGAACACAAGCGTTAGTTCACGGCTCTCCTCGTTGAACGATGCGGTGATGGTGGCCTTGCCTATGCCCGGACGGTACGCGTAATGAGCGATGTTGACGTATATCTCCTCCACTGCCACATCAAGCTGGATCATGACCTGAGGAGGACAGTCGTTCTCCTCCAGGATGGCATCGACGAATCCCAGGACCTCATCAAGGTTCTCGATCACGGCATCGGTCTCGAGTCTTCTGAATCCTTCCGGATCCTTTCCGTTGTATCTGAAGCACAGCATGGTCATGTCATCGAACTGTTCGGCATCCTTGACGAATGCCTCTACGCCCTTCTCCACGTTTTTGAGCACTTCTTCAGGTTCCGCATCCGGATTCACGTTGAGGGCTTCAAGCATCCTGTCGGTACCCATGAGCTCGTTGTTGGAATCCGTGGCCTCAGGTACTCCGTCGGTGTAGACGAACAGCACGTCGCCGGGATTCATCTGGAACTCGTCCTCGAAGAACTCGACGTCTTCCATCATTGCAAGAGGCGGCGAATGCCTGTAGGAATCAAGTCTGTATACATCTCCGCTGCGCCTGATGGCAGGATGCTCGTGTCCTGCGTTTGCAGAGACGGCCTTGCCCGTCTTCACGTTTATCAGCGCCAGCCAAGCGGTGACGAAGAGTCCCGAATCGTTTCCGCTGCAGAGCTGGTTGTTGACGTCGGCCATGATCCGGGAAGGACTTCCTCCCGCCATGGCCCTTGTCTTGATGAGGGTCTTGGCAATCACCATGAACAGCGCAGCCGGTACACCCTTTCCAGAGACATCGGCAATCACCAGGGCAAGCGTATCTTCACTCACGAAGAAGAAATCGAAGAAATCGCCTCCGACCTCCTTTGCGGGAGTCATGGATCCGTAGAGATCGAATTCCTTGCGGTCGGGATAAGGCGGGAACACCCTGGGCAGCATGTCGGCCTGGATGTGGGCGGCGACATCGAGCTCTGCCCTGATCCTCTCCTTCTCCGTAGTGATCTCCGTTATCGTGGAAATGTAGTTCTTGGTCCTCACTGAAAGGGCCACGAACGCATTTGCAAGAACCTCTATCTCATCCTTGGTATGGAACTCGGGCGACATCTCGAAATCGAAATGGTCGCCGTCGATATCAGAAATCCTGCTGGTCATGAGTTCTATCGGACGCGTGATGCGCTTTGCCACGAACAATGTCACTACGGATCCGACTCCGAAGCCCAGGACAAGCGTGATGACTACGATTATCTGGGTTCTGGTTATGTCGTCTTCCAGGACGGAATAGGAAATGTCCGTAAGTTCCTCGGTCATGGTGACGAGATCACTGACCGGCTCCTGCATGACGGACACTTCTATGGCCGACACAAGCGTCCAGCCCATGCTCGGAACCGGAGAAGACGCCATGCAGTACGAGTCTTCACCGACATTGACGGTGTTTACGACGAACATTCCGGTCATCGCCCGGGACATGAACTGTGAAAGGTCGTTGTATCCGCTGCTCCTGAGGTCAACTGCATCCGCCGTGTATTTCTGGGCCAGGATTCCGTCCCCTTCCGGGGAGAAGATGATGTGTCCGTCCTCATTGACGATGAACTCCATGCGTCTGTCATACGCATCTATGCTCATTCCCTCGGCGAGAGAATCAAGGAAGATGTCCATTCCCACTACACCCATGAACGTGCCGTCCGTGTCATATGCGGGGCTGTAGCACACGAGGCCGAGCTTTCCGGTGAACGTGTCGACCTCTATCTCCGTGAATCCTGATTTCTTTTCCTCTACTGCCTTGAGGAACCACGGTCTGGTCGTCGGGTCCACCCGCATGGCTTCTCCGTTCTCATCCAGTTTTCCCGCCGGATGTTTGTCAAGGATCAGCGTTATTCCGTCAGGAGTGGAAGCAAACACGGAGTCAACCATGGTGTTGTTCATTATCGAGTACGAGAAGCTCTCCGCAAGGTTGGTAATGAGCGTCAGTACCCTGGAGATTACTGAAGGATCTTCCCTGTTCACGCTGGGAGAAGTCAGCACCTGCAGCGAGAACTCCCCCTCCAGTGCGGGATTGGGGCCGAAATCATCCAGATTGGCAGAAGAGTAATCGGTGATTTCCAGTGTGCTGTAGATGTAGGACAGGCCGTACAGGGATGAAATGGTGTTGATCTCGTTTTTCAGCCGCTTGAAGATGGAATCGGCTACAAAGGCCTCCATCTTGCACGCCCTTGAAAGGTCATCCTGTATGAGGTTCTCTATGGAGTTGGAGGCTATCCATGAAACGGCCGTCTTCTGCTGCGTTCCGGTCTTCCCGATGTTCTTGGTGAAGCTACGGACCTGGATCACGTTTATGATCACGAACGCAGCGAAGATGCAGACCAACGTCACGATGAAGACATTGAATATCCTTCTTCCTATTCCACCGAACCGGCGCTTGCCTGTTTTCTTCATATACGAGCCTCTCACCTCTCAGTGATTCTACCATACCAAGCGCCATAGAGCAAAGACAATATATGGATGTATGATACGGATATCAGCTGTGGACCGAATCAGGGCATTCCCTGCCGAGCCTTCCGAGCGCCACGAATCCGTAGAGCAGCGGAGTGACTGCTATCAGTGCAGGCAACAGGTAGATCGGATAGACGGGAATCAGCTTGTACAGCATCTCGATGATGGTGTTGCCCGGCATTCCGAAGGTATACAGGTAGTTGACGGGGATTCCCGTTGTCTTGCGCAGGATCAGGTTCACGAAGAACATGCCGAAATACAGGATCAGCAGGATGATGATGCTCTTGTACACTTCCTTGTATCTGGGTCTGTAGAAGCCGGAAGATACAAGCAGGATGCTCTGGACAAACAGCAGATGATGCGTGATCCAGTATCCGATTCTGTTGTAGTTCAGCATGGTGATGCCGAGGAACTCCGGATCAGGTGACATCAGCGAAAGGAACGCGCCGATGATTCCGAAGCAGAAGCAGAAGTTCAGAAGTCCCGTCTTCCTTATGTTGAGGGCAATCACCAGAAGGATCATGTTCAGGTTGCACAGCTGTAGCGGGAGCTCGAGAGCAAGCACGAAATCGAACCTGGGATCCCTTGAAAGAAGGAACTTGTAGACAACCCAGATGACACAGTTGGCCACACCGATGATGGTCATTATCCTGCCCTTCTGATCCACGGTCTTCTTCCTGAGCCAGATCGAGAGCACGACTATCAGGACTACATCTATGCCGAACATCAGGAACCAGGCCGGCGAGAACACATTGATAAGCATCAGCTACCTCCGGAGCTTGCGCTCCGTATTACATTAATGACATAAAACGGGAATTTGTCAATCAAAACCTGATCCGGCGGAAATCGTCCCTATGCCTCAGCAGGACGTCGATCAGAGCA